>JBBSEC010000171.1:0-4648 GCA_038240075.1 Acidimicrobiia bacterium | reverse complement strand
TCGAACTGGACCCGTTTCCACGCATCCGACGACCAGAGCGACGAGAGCCGGCCGCGGTAGCCCTCGCCGACGAGCTGGCGGTACTCCGACTCGATCATGTCGATCTGGCTCCGCACGACGATGAGCACGCGGGCCTCCGGCACCACCGAGTGGAGACGGTTCGCGATGCGGAAGGTGTCGTAGCCCCCGCTCGCCGCGTGCCCCGACAGCCGCTCGGCCGACACCACGGCAACCCGGTCGGGCGCGAGCGCTCCGGAACGCGCAAGACCCGATTCGTAGGCCGTTCGGGCCCGCTCCGGGTCGAACTCGCGATCGGAGTCGGCGACGATGCAGCGCAGGAACGGGTCGTCCCAGACCCGGTCCGAAACGTACGGGTATAGCCGTGGATGGGCGGGAAAGACCGCTTGTTGCAGCCACGTGGTTCCGGTCTTGTGGAAACCGATGTGGACGACGAGGGGCTGGGCCATGAGGTCATCAGGCTACGGGATCGGCGGTCGGTAGACTTCGCCCCAGCTTCGCCGACTTCCCCCGATTCGCGGCTCAGGGCAAGGATCCCGTTGCGCTTCCAACGCGTTCTGACGTACGTGCTGATCCTGTCGATGGCGTTGCCGCTACCGGCTCAGTTCGGCCCGCCCAAACCACCGCCGCTCGCGGCTTCTTCGTCGTGGGGCATCACGATCTTCCCGTTCACCCTGGTGCTGATCCCGTTGATGATCGCCTGGGCGGTGGACTACTGCTCCCGCCCGACCGACATCCCGCTCGAGCGGCGCCGAGGAGTCGACCCCGTGCTGATCGCGCTCCTGTTCCTGATCGGCACGGCGCTCGTCAGCGTGATCGCGAACCACGCCGATTTCCGGCACGTCTCGATGTGGGTCTGGCTGTTCGGTCTGTTCGCATTCGCGCGCTACCGGATGCCCCGCATCATCGGCCGGAGCCAGTTCGCCATCGCGCTGTGCTGGGTGATGGTGCTGCTCGCCCTGATCTCGGCCGCGCAGTTCGCCACCGGGAGGCCGGTCGGAGCCGTCGCGACCTTCTTCCAGCACCAGGTGCGGTCGGCTCAGGTCTACTCGGGCAAGGGCGGAGGCGGGCTCCTCAAGCGGGTGCAGGGCACCTTCTTCTCGACCGACGTGTTCGCGATGTTCCTGCTCTACGTCGTGCTCTGGCTGGCCGCCGTGACGAGGACCGTGAAGAGCCGGTTCGTCGTGTACACGATGCTTGGTTCGGGCGTACTGATCGCGATGACGTTCTCCCGCGGTGTCTGGGGCGCGACGTTGGTGACCGTCTCGCTCATCATGGTCGTCTTCATTCGCCGTCGACAGCTGAAGCTGTCGCGATTGGTCGGCTTGGGAACGGTGCTTGTGGCCGCGGTCGCGATCGCGTTCATCCTCGCGGCGAGCACGATCTTCGCCCGACTGAACGCGACCCAGGTGTCGACGTCGGCGCAGACCCGCGACACCGCGACGCAGGTCGCCATCTGCCTCCTCGAGCACCGCCCGTGGCTCGGTGTGGGCTACGGCGCGATGGTGGTGAAGCAGAACATCGACAACTGCAACCCCAACGGCAACGCGATCCGGTCGCACAACATCTACGTGCAGGATTGGGCCGAGCAGGGGATCTTCGTGCTCCTTTCCTACTTGGCGGTCGGTTTTGCGATGCTGCGGGAGGCGTTACACAAGCGGAAGGTCGATGATCCCGGTAACGAGGCGATGCGCACCGCGGTCGCGTTCGGCATCCTGGCGTGGCTGATATTCATGCTCGTCTACGCGACCGCGAACGACTACAACGTCATGCCGATCTGGATCCTGCTCGGTGGCTACAGCCTCACGTTGCTCGATACGAGCCGCAAGATCGTCGAGCCGCTCGGCGGTCCGGCTCCGCTCGACTTCGGCCTGCCGGAGCGCCGAAAGCTCACACCGGTATGACAAGCGAGCGAACGCGCGTCGCGATCGTCCACGACTATCTGACGCAACGCGGCGGTGCCGAGCGGGTCGTGCTCGCGATGGCCCGGGCGTTCCCCGGTGCGCCGATCTACACGTCGCTCTACGCGCCCGAGATGACCTTCCCCGAGTTCGGCGACATCGAAGTGCACGCGATGGGCCTGAACCGGATCGGGTTGTTGCGCGACCACCATCGCCTCGCCCTGCCGGTGCTCGCGCCCGCGTTCTCGCGGCTCCACGTCGACGCCGACGTGGTGATCTGCTCGTCGACCGGGTGGGCCCACGGCACCCGTGTCGCCGGCCGTTGCGTCGTGTACTGCCACTCGCCGGCCCGGTGGTTGTGGGTGAAGGATCAGTACCTCCCGCCCGGTAGCTCGTTCGCGAAGGTCGCGGCGATGGCGGTGCTCGAGCGCCCCTTGCGGAACTGGGACGTGCGCGCGGCACACCGCGCCGACCGCTACCTCGTGAACTCGACGCTGATCCAGGCACGCGTCCAGGACGCGTACGGCATCGACTCCGAAGTTGTGGCGCCGCCCTTCACACTCCCGGTCGACGGCCCACAACAGGCGCCCATCGTCCGTCCGAACGCACCTCCGCTCGAGTCCGGCTTCTTCCTCTGCGTGTCGCGGCTGCTCAGCTACAAGAACGTGCGGCAGGTGGTCGAGGCGTTCGCGCTGCTTCCCGACCGTCGGCTCGTCGTCGTCGGCGCCGGCCCCGACGAGGCGGGCGTGCGTGCCGTTGCGGGCGCCAACATCTCCTTCACCGGAACCGTCGGCGACAACGAGCTCGCGTGGTTGTACGCCAACGCCGCGGGGCTGGTCGCGGCCGCCTACGAAGACTTCGGCATCACGCCCCTCGAGGCCGCCGCGTTCGGGGTTCCCGTCGCCGCGTTGCGGTGGGGCGGCTATCTCGACACGGTCCGCGACGGCGAGACCGGCGTGTTCTTCGACCGCCCCGACGTCGGACCGATCAGGGATGCGGTCGTCCGGTTGCTCGAACGGTCATGGGACCGGGCTGCGCTGGTCGCGCACGCGGACACGTTCTCCGAGGCCCGGTTCGCGCAGCGGATGCAGGAGGTCGTCGCCGAAGAGACGGAGCGCTCGCCTAGGAGCTCGCAAGCCCCGGCTGAGGGTCCTCGGTGAGCTCGTCGCCGATGTGGATGCGCCCGACCGACGTCTCGTAGGCGTCGGCGCCGCGGGTTCCGCGGTCGAGCACCACCCCGACGGCGGGAGCGTTCACGCGCCGCAGCTTCGCGGCGCCGTCGGCGAGCTCGCGACGGCGGGTACGCCGTGCGGTCGCGACCATGATCACGCCGTCGGCGTGGCGCGAGAGCGCGAGAGCATCGTTGTAGGGAAGCAGCGGAGGTGAGCTGACGACGACGAAGTCGGCGCCCTCCGCGAGCTTCTCGAGCACGCCCGTCAGCGAGTCGCTCGCGACGAGGTCGGCCGGGTTGGGCGGCAGCGGTCCGGTTGCGAGCACGCGCAACGCGCCTCCGGGCACTTCGACCGGGCGCAATGCGTCGGCGAGCGGGGTTTCGCCGAGGAGCACCGAGGTGAGCCCGTTGCCCCGGGTGAGACCGAAGCGCTCGTGGAGCTGACCGCCCCGGAGGTCGCAGTCGACGACGACGACACGCGATCCGGCCGCGGCGAGCGTGACCGCGAGGTTGGCTGCGGCGACGTCCTGCGCGTCGGCCGGCCGAAGACCGGCGACGAGGATGCGGCGCATCGGCATGCGCAACGACAGGAACTGCACGCCCGCGCGCGCGGCGCGGTAGGCCTCCGCCTTCGCCGACCCCGGTTCCTCGAGTGCGATCGGCCGGCCCGAGCCGCCACGCGGGCCGCGGCGCGGCACCATCGCGAGCACCGGCAGGCGGGAGAACCGCTCGACGTCCTGCCGCGAGCGGATCTTGTCGGTCAGGAGCTCGAAGCCGTACGCGCCGGCGATGCCCAAGATGATGCCGAGGACGAACCCGACGATGCCGTACTTCACGGGCTGGGGCTGGCTGGGCGTGCTCGGCAGCTGCGCATCGGCGATCTGGCGGACGGTCGGCTGCGACGTCGCGTTGTCGACGAGGAGCTGGCCGTATTGCTGCTGGAGCGCGGTGTACGTCGGGGTCAGCGACGCGAGCTGCGCCTGCAGCACGATGAGCGTCGGGCTGGTCTGCGGCGGATTGGATCCTGCCGCGATCGCGGCCGGAGCGAGCCCGTCGATCCGCCGGGCCTCGACTGACAGCTCGGTCTGAATGGTGCTCACCTGCTTCTTGACCGCGTTGAGCTGGTTCAGTGTCGAAGCCGTCTGCGTCTTGGTCAACTCGGCTTGTTGCGCCTGCACCGACGCGACGTAGACCTTCGCGTACTCGTCGGCGACCTGGACCGAGAGATCCTTCTTCCCGGTTCCGATGGTGATCTTGATCGCGTTCGTGTTGATGACGTTGCTGATGCTCGCCTGCTTGATGGCCTTCGGCTCGAGGTGCAGGTCGGCGAGGATCTTGTTCTTGAAGTTGGCGGCCTTGATGACCTCGACCTCGGTAAGCACCTCCTGGCTGGCGGTGCCCGAGGCGGCATGGTTCCCGGCGTTGACCGCGAGGTCGGCGTTGCCGCTCGTGAACCGGACCTCCGACGACGCTTTGTAGATCGTCGGGCCTTTGTACGAGTACGCAACGCCGAGCACCGTGAAGCCGACGATGCCGAGCACGACGACCCACCAGCGTC
>JBBSEC010000170.1:0-4980 GCA_038240075.1 Acidimicrobiia bacterium | reverse complement strand
CGCCTCGCCGCTCCCTCCCTGACCGTGCTCGGAGAGCAATGAGGTCAACATCGCCAGACCCTCGTCGGCATTTCGGGCGCGGTCGAGTACCAGCGCGACCAGGTCCATCCCGAGGAGTGCGGGCGGGTCGCCGCGGGGATCGTCGACGGTCCAGATCTTCTCGTTGCCGACCGCGACGCGATGCTCGTTGACACCGTGCTCGGCCCCGCGCAGCCACGTCGGCCGCGACCTGATCGCGGCGGCCGCCGCGAGGCTCGGCAGGGTCAGGTACTGCGTCTCGATGGTTCCCGCGGCACGTCGCGTTCGCGACTCGACCACCTGCGGCTCGTCGGCCGGCCGATCGGAGCTCTTCGCGAACAGCATCCGGTCCGCGCGGCGCACACAGAGCGTGTCGCACATGACGGCCGCGTGGTTCCTGCGCTACCGGAATCCGGCGCTACCGGAACCAGATGCGCTGGTAGCTCCGGCTCATCGGGTGCAGCAGCAACGCGACGAGCGCGCCATCGAAGAGCAGCGAGAGCAACGGGTTGACGTTGGTGATCACGCCACCGATGCCCCAGTACGAGACCAGGAACCCGACGTTGAGGATTGCGGCGGCGAGCGCCAGGCCGTAGCCCCACTTCTTGTCGTTGGCGATACCGAACGCACCGACCACCATCGCGACGCTGACGAGGATGCCGAGGCCACCGCCGTAGTTGCCGAACAGGACGCCGAGCACGCCGTCGATGTAGAGCAGGATCGTCGCCGACACGAGCGTCTGCGGGTGGCTCTGGTTCAACCAGCGGTAACCGTTCACGCGCCCATTCTGCCCGATGGGTCGGGGACTCCCGGATCGCCGGGCTCAGGGACGGCCGGCTCGAGCGGGCCGGGACCGCTGAGCACCCGGGCCCGCAGCTGCCCGCACGCGGCGTCGATCTCGGTGCCCCGGTTCTTGCGGATGGTCACGGTGACCCCGGTCGAGCGCAGGGTCTCGGCGAATTGCACGATGCGCTCCCTGCTCGACGGACGGCCCACGAAGCCCCCCGTGGCGTTGAGCGGGATGAGGTTCACGTGGGCGCCGCCGGGAAACCCGTGCAGCCGGCCCGCGAGCGCACGGGCCTGGTGCGGGTGGTCATTGACGCCATCGATGCACGCGTACTCGAAGGTGACGCGCCGCCCGCGTGCGAGCGCGTGGTTGCGCGCGGCGTCGAGCACGTCGGAGATCGGATACCGGTGGTTGAGCGGCACCAGCTCGTTGCGCAGGGCGTCGTCGGGCGCGTGCAGCGAGACGGCCAGGGTGACGGGCAGCGGCTTCTCGGCGAGCGCGCGCATCCCGGGCACGACGCCGACGGTCGAGACGGTGATGTGCCGCGCCGACAGGCCGAGGTCGCCGTGCAGCCGTTCGATCGCGTCCCACACCGCGTCGAGGTTCGCGAGTGGTTCGCCCATCCCCATGAAGACGACGTTGCCGACGCGCTGCGGCGACTCGTGTGCGGCCCGCACGACCTGCTCGACGATCTCGTCGCGGCCGAGATGGCGTTCGAACCCGGCTTGGCCGGTTGCGCAGAACGTGCAGCCCATCGCGCACCCGGCCTGAGACGAGATGCACACCGTTGCGCGGTCGGGATAGCGCATCAGCACGGTCTCGACCTGGGCCGGCGCGCGTCCGGTCGTCCGCCACAGCCACTTGCGGGTGAGCCCCCGGTCGGCGTTCTCGACGGTCACGACGTCGAGCGCGAGCGGCAGCGCGGTTGCGAGCCGTTCGCGCAGCGCCTTGGGCAGGTTCGTGATGTCGTCGATCGGGCGCCGTTCCTTCCAGAGCCCGTCGAACAGCTGCGAGCCGCGGTACGCGGGCTCGCCGAGACCGGCGAGCAGCTCGTCGATCTGCGCGCGCGTCGCGCCGTACCGTGTGAGGCGTTCCGTCGGCGGCGTCACGTCGGCGTAACCATGCGCTCGTAGGCCCGGTCGACGCGGTGCACCTCGAAGCCCAACGCGCGATACAGCGCCAGCGCGCCCGTGTTCTCGGCCGCGACGAAGAGCAGGCCGGTCGTGATCCCGTCCTTGGCGAGCAGGGCGAGACCCTCGACCGCGAGTGCTCGTCCGAACCCGCGGCCTTGGTGTCCCGGATCGACGCCGATCACGAAGATCTCACCGAGGCGCGGATCGTGACCGTCGGGCTCGTGCACCTTGAGCCAGTTGAAGCCCGCGAGGCCGTCACCGTCGAAGACGAGCAGGAAGCGTTCCGGATCGAACCACGGCTCGGACATGCGCCGCACGAGGGTCGCCTCGATCCAGCCGCCCTGCTCGGGGTGATTGACGAACGCCCGGTTGTTCACCTCGAGCCAGGCCGCTTCGTCGCGTCCGGGCTCGAAGGTGCGCACGACGACGTCGTCGGGGAAGCGGGCGACCTCCGTGAGGGGCAGCGCGACGCGCATCTCGTAGAGGTCGCGCTTCGGTTCGAACTGCCGAGAGGCAAAGAGCGCGTCGTCGGCGGGCGTGGGGTCGAACTGCCAGAGGATCGTCTGGCCGCCACCGTTCGCGGCGATGTGGTCTTGCGCGGCGTCGAGCAGGCGGTTGCTCGCGACGCTGCGCGGGTCGCCGGGCGCGCGCACCAGGCCCAACGACCAATGTTGCGGCGTGAAGGTGTCGCTCCGTGCGACGTGCAGGTACCCGACCGCGTGTGTACCTTCGCGGGCCAGATAGCCGATGGATGTCGGTGCGGCATGGTCGAGGTCGCGCCACACGGCTTCACCGAGTGCGCGGTGGCCGGTTGCCTCGCGGACCGAGCGGTCGAGGGCCTCGATCGTCGTGCGGTCGGCGGGCCCGGACGTCAGAATCTCCGGTCCGGACACGGTTCGCAGGGTACCGCGGGCCTTGCGCGTGCGACCTAACCTGCCTCGCCGTGGCCCGTCCTCGTGGTGCAAGGCAGCGCGCACAGCTCGTGAACGAACGGCTGACCGAGTTGTACCCCGACGTGCGGTGCGCGCTCGATCATTCGAATCCGTACGAATTGCTCACCGCCACGATCCTGTCGGCGCAGAGCACCGACGAGCGCGTCAACATGGTGACGCCGGCGCTGTTCGCGGCGTACCCGACACCGGCCGATCTCGCGGGCGCCGATCCGGCCCGGGTCGAGGAGCTGATCCACTCGACGGGGTTCTTCCGCGCGAAGACGCGCAGCCTCATCGGGATGGCCGCCGCGGTGGAGGAGCGGTTCGGCGGCGAGATCCCGCGTGAGCTCGACGATCTCGTGACGTTGCCGGGCGTCGGCCGGAAGACCGGCAACGTGGTGCGGTCGGTTGCCTTCGATCTGCCGGGTCTTCCCGTCGACACGCACGTCGGTCGGCTCGCGCGGCGGCTGCGGCTCACGACCGAGAACGATCCGGTCGCGGTCGAGCGCGATCTCAACCCGCTCGTGCCTCCCGAGGATCGGGGGCGCTTCTCGCTGCGGCTCATCGAGCATGGTCGGCGGGTGTGTGACGCGCGGCGCCCGCGGTGCGACGTGTGCGTCCTCGCGTCCGACTGTCCGTCGGCGGGCACGTTCACGCCGAAGGCCGCGAAACGCGGTGCGTCACGCGTCGCGGCAGGAACCCAGAAGCGCGCGGCGAAACCGGCCACCAAGCGCACGACCGCACGCGCGACACGACCGGCGCCGACGGCATGAGCGACGCCGAAGTTCGCATCGCCCGCGACGACGAGCTGCCCGACTTCGCCGCGCTGCGCGAGCAGGGCTACGCGATCCCGGCCGGCCGGCGTGAGCAGTGGGCCGAGCGCATGCTGGCGACGGGATGCTCCGAACGCCTGCTCGGCGCGTACCGCGACGGCCGCCTCGTCGGCATGCTCAATGTGCTCGCGTTCTCGCAGTGGTTCGGAGCACGCGCCGTGCCGATGGGCGGAGTGGCATCGGTGGTCGTCGCTCCCGAGGAGCGCGGTCGCGGCATCGCGCCACAGCTGCTGACCAGCGCGGTCGAGCTCATGACGGAGCGCGGTGAGGTCATCAGCACTCTCGGACCGGCGACATCGTGGGTGTACCGCAAGTGCGGTTGGGAGCACGGCGGCCTCTACGGCGTCGCCACCGTGCGCACCTCCGAGCTCGCGGCGCTCCCGGCGGGCGCGTCGCGCGAACGTCGGGCCACGGCGTCCGACCGCGATGCGATCGTCGCGGCCTACGAGCGCGCCGCGCCGTTGCGGCCCGGCTACCTCGCCCGTCCGGCGTGGCTCTGGGAAGACCGCCTCTCCGACTCGCCCCACCGGTACGTCTACGTCGTCGAGCGCGACGGGCGCGTCGAGGGCTACGTGTCGTACTCGCAGTCGACCGCGACGCGTGGGTACACGGTGTGGGTCGACGATCTCGTCGCGGTCGACGACGACACCGAGCGCACGCTCTGGCGTCACCTCGGCGCGCACGCCGCGCAGGCCGAGCGGGTGACGGTTGCCGGAGTGCCGCTCGACGCGTTGGCACTGCTGCTGCCGGAGCAGACGATCCGCCCGGTCGGTCAGCAGATCTGGATGACGAGGATCATCGACGCCTCGGGCGCGATCGCTCGCCGTGGTTATCCCGCGGGGGTGCGGGCGGATGTCTCGTTCCGGCTCGTCGACGGGTTCGTTGCCGCCAACGACGGTGGCTGGCGGCTCGTCGTCGACGGCGGTGACGCAACGCTCGAGCGCCTCGATTCCCAGCATGACCCGGAGCTCGAGCTGAGCGTCAACGGGCTGGCGACGCTGTTCACGGGATGGTCGACGGCCGCGGTGCTCGCGCAGGCCGGGTTGGCGCGGGGTCTCTCACCGCAGGCCGCGAGCGCGCTCGACGCGATCTTCAGCGGCCGTTCCGCCGTCATGTGCGACGACTTCTGACGTTTCGGGCACGCGCACGGCAACCGCAATCCCCGCAGCGAGGCGCGCCGCGCTGCCCGCCAGGTCGCGTCTCGCACACTCACCCGCGCCGAAAACGCTCCTTGGTACTGCACCTATGACGCATACGACATAGGTGCAGTACCAAGG
>JBBSEC010000169.1:0-5030 GCA_038240075.1 Acidimicrobiia bacterium | reverse complement strand
GCGCGTGCGCGGGAGGCGCGGGCGCGTCGGCCGTGGTGAGCGAGTGCTCGAGCGAGGCGCCCCAGATCCAGGCCAGCACCACGATGAAGATGCCCAGCAGCACGAGCTCGCCCGCGGCCGGCAGGAGGTGATTGCGGCCGGCCTCACCGGCCGCGGTACCGCCGAGCGCGAACGGGATCCAGCGCCCGATGCGCGCCGCGCTCGCGATCGCGTGAGCCGACGAACGTCCGCCCAGATCGACGAAGCGAAGCAGCTGCGGCGCAAGCACCGCGATCGCGAAGAACGCGACGAGCGCGTCGCGTCCTCGCCGCGACCGCAGCACCGGAGCCAAGACCGCGACGAGCGTGCGCGAGGCCACTACCCCGAGCAGAACCGTCTCGATGATCCCGATCGCAATGAGCGCGCCCTGAGCCGGATCGTGGGCGAGGCCGACGAACGCGCCGCCGAGCGCGATGGTCACCGAGACCGACGCGACGCCGACCAGCCCGGCGACGGTCAGGCCGCGCACGATCTGCCCGCGGTCGAGCGGCAGGGTCACCAACCGCTGCGGATCGAGGGTCTCGTCGCTGCTGAACGACATGACCGGCAGGATCATCCATCCCAGGGTCACCGCGCCGAAGAGCACCACCGCGTGATCGGCGGCGCGCGCCGGGTCGAGCCGGGTCGACGCGAGCCAGCCGAAGCCGACGAACGCCAGGATCACGCCCCCAATCACCGAGATCACGAACATCGTCGCCCGCTGCCGGTCGCGCAGGCCGTTACGCAGCAGGCGGAGCTTCAGCCGTGCGAAGACTCGAGCCACGACAGCTCCTGGGTCGTGCTCGGTTCGCCGACGAGCGCGACGAAGGCGTCCTCGAGCGTGCCGCTCCCCCGCAGCAAGTCGAGCGGTCCGACCCAACGGATCTGGCCGCCGGCCATCACCGCGACGTGGTCGCACAACCGTTCGACGAGCTCCATCACGTGGCTCGAGAACACAATCGTCAAACCGGACTTCGTGAACTGCTCGAGGACCGCGCGGATCGCGCGCGCCGAGACCGGGTCGATCGCCTCGAACGGCTCGTCCAGGAACAGGAGCTGCGGACCGTGCAACAGCGCGGCCGCGAGCGCGACCTTCTTGCGCATGCCGTGGCTGTAGTCGATGACGAGCGTGGTGCCGGCGTCGGCGAGGCCGAGCAGTGTCAGCAGCTGCTCCGAACGATCGGCCACGACATCGACGGGCATGTTGCGCAACAGACCGTGGAACATGAGCAGCTCGCGACCGGTGAGGCGGTCGAACAACGCGAGATCTTCGGGCAACACACCGATCCGCCGCTTCGCCTCGACCGGATCGGCCCAGACGTCGACGCCCTGCACCCACACCTGCCCGCGGTCCGGACGCAGCAGCCCCGTCGCGATGCGCAAGGTGGTCGTCTTCCCCGCCCCGTTCGGGCCGACGATGCCGAAGAACGATCCCGCGGCAACGTCGAGGTCGACGCCCGCAACCGCGGTCTTCTGGCCGTAGGTCTTCACGAGGCCGCGCACGCACAGCGCCGGCGCCTCGGGATGTGCGATGTCGACCACCTCGACAGCGTAGGGCGCGCCGCGGTGACCGCTACCCGTTCGCCAATCCTGTCGAACCGCGCGCGGGATCGGGCTCGGGCCCGGCGCGGTCGACACCGGCGGGGAACCGGTCGACGTTGCGCAGGGCCGGGAACGTGCTCCACCAGAGCGCGGCGACCGCGAGCGTGGCCGCGCCACCGAGCACGATCGCGACGGCCGGACCGAGCAACTGACCGACCACTCCCGATTCGAACGCCCCGAGCTCGTTCGACGCGCCGATGAAGACGGCCTCGACCGCGAGGACCCGCCCGCGTTTCTCGTTCGGCGTGACCAACGGAACGAGGGTCGAACGGATGAACACGCTGATCGAGTCGGCGCCCGAGAGCGCCGCGAGCGCGACGAACGCCACGACGAAGCTCGTCGTGGCGCCGAGCACGATCGTTCCGAGCCCGAAGATCGCGACCGTGACGAGAAGCACGCGCCCCACGCGGCGGGCGACCGGACGGACGGTCAGGAACAACGTGACGCTCCCTGCGCCGATGCCGACCGCGGCTCGCAGCACACCGAGGCCGACTGCGCCCACGCCGAGCCGAGTCTCGGCGATCGCGGGAAGCAGCGCGACCGCGCCACCGAACAACACGGCGAACAGGTCGAGCGAGATCGCGCCGAGGAGGATCGGTTGCGAACGCACGAACCGTACGCCCTCGACCGCTTCACGCATGCCACCGGGCGGGCGCGTCACCGGAACGTGGGGGCGGTACGGCTGCACCATGAGGATCAGGACGGCTGCCACCAGGACGAGCCCGGCGCCCATCACGTACGGAGCCCGCACGTTCAGGACGTAGAGAAACCCACCGGCAACCGGGCCGACGATCGACGCCCCTTGCCAGGCCGCGCTCTGGCGCGCGGTGAGCCACGGCAGCCGCTCGGCACGAACGGTGTCGGCGGGCATGGCGCGCGTTGCGGGTGTCGAGAACGCGCCGGCGGTGCCGAACGCGATCACCAACAGGAAGATCGGCAGTGTCGACGTCGGCTTCGTGCCGGCGTACCACGCGAGGCCGCCGATCGTCACGGCTTGCGCGGCGAGGCCCCACGCCGCAAGCTTGCGGCGCTCGATCCGGTCGGCCAGGGTGCCCGTGACGAAGACGAGCAGCGCCGCGGGCGCGAACTCCGCAAGACCGAGCAGCCCGAGGGAGAGCTCGCTCCCGGTGAGGTCGAAGACCTGCTTTCCGAGCACCGTGGTCAGCAGCGCGAGCGCGGCCGACGAGCAGAACACCGACGAGAGCAGCGCCACGACCGAGCGGGTCCGAGTCGGTTCTTCCACCCGCATGTTCTACGCCGTCGGGCCGCGCCGACTCAGTTCCAGAGCGCGTCGAGCTCCAGCTCGACTCGGATGCCGACGTCGATCGTCGGGCCCGGCCGGGAGTCGTGACGCGACCGGTTCACGGTGTCGAAGCAGGCCGCGACGGGTTCGGACAGGAACCGACTCGGTTGGCTCATGCTGTGGACGTCGTCGCGCCCGCGGGGCCGATAGTGGAAGCGCTGCGGCAGGTACACGTGAAGGTGGCGCCGCGGCCGAGTCATCGCGACGTAGAACAGCCGGCGTTCTTCTTCGAGCCCGTCGTTCGACGTGAGGGCCATGTCGGAGGGGAAGTTGCCGTCGGCCGCGTTCAACACGTGCACGACATCCCACTCGAGCCCCTTGGCAGAATGCACGGTCGAGATCACGAGCCAGTCTTCGTCGATCGCCGGCTTTCCCGCGAGGTCGCCGGTGGAAGCGGGCGGTTCGAGCGTGAGGTCGGCGGCGACATCGGAGAGCCGCGCGACGTTGCCGGCCGCGGCGGTGAGCGCGTCGAGGTCGGCGAGCCGCGCGTCGGCGTTGTCGTAGGCCGCGACGACCAGCGGTGCCAGCGCGTCGCGCAGACGCTCGGCGTGCGCAGCGACCGTCTCGCCCTCGGCGCGCGCGAGCGCCACGATGAACGCGTCGGCCGGCCGCCGCGCCGCGACGGGGAGCTCCTCGAGCGCGAGCGGCCAGCGGAGCAGCACCTCGGCCGCGCTTCCGGGTTGGTCGACACCGAGGGCGACGATCGCGCGCCGCGCCTTCACCGGCCCGACTCCTTCGACGAGCTGCAGCAACCGGAACCACGACAGCTCGTCGCGCGGGTTGTCGGCGAGACGGAACATGCAGATGAGATCCTTGACGTGCGCGGCCTCGAGGAACCGCAACCCGCCGTACTTCACATACGGGATGCGCCGGTGCGCGAGCTCGAGCTCGAGGAGATCGCTGTGATGCGCGGCGCGCACGAGCACGGCCTGCTCGCGCAACGCGATGCCCTCTTCGCGGTGCGCCAGGATCTGATCGCACACCGCATCGACCTGCGCGTCTTCGTCGTTGCACCGGACGAAGCGCGGGCGTTCGCCTCCGATTGCCGTCGACCGCAATCGGGCCATGAACCCTTCGGGAGCATCGGCGCTGATCGCGTTGGCGACATCGAGGATCGGTTGCACCGACCGGTAGTTCTGCTCGAGCAGGATCGTGGTGATCGCTGGGAACACCGCGTCGATGTCGAGCAGGTGGCGCGGGCTCGCACCGCGGAACCCGTAGACCGCCTGCGAGTCGTCGCCGACGACGGTGAGGCGCGGATCGTTCTTACGCAGCGCGCGCAGCAGGTCGACCTGCAGCGCGTTGACGTCTTGATACTCGTCGACACACACGTGGTCGATCTCGCCCCCGAGGAGCGGGCCGAGGTGATCGTCGGCCGCGGCCGCGCGCCAGTAGAGGAGCAGATCGTCGAAATCGACGAGGCCGAGCACCCGCTTGCGGTTGACGTAGCCACGGCAGATCGACGCGATGGCCTCGACCTGATCGACGCACCACGGCGCGACCTCGTCGACGACGATCGACAACGCCCGCTGCGTGTTGACCGAACGCGAGTAAAGGTCGAGCAGCGTGGCTTTCTTCGGGAACCGTCGATTCGTGCCCACGCCGTGCTCGTCGCGAACGAGATCGATGACTTCGGCTGCGTCGCCGGAGTCGAGCATCGAGAAGCCCTCCGGCAGGCCGAGCGCGGGTGCGTGGCGGCGCAGCGTCTGGTGGGCAATGGAGTGGAACGTGCCGCCCAGCACCCGGCCGCGGCGCCGCGACCCGGACCCGCCGCCCGATCTCGACAGCACCGTCTCCGTGCGGTGCACCATCTCGCGCGCGGCGCGGCGGGTGAAGGTCAACGCCATGATCCGCTCCGCCGGTATCCCCGACTGCGCGAGCCACGCGATCCGGGCCGTCAGCGCGGTCGTCTTGCCGGTGCCGGCACCGGCGAGGATCCGCAGCTGGTCACCCTCGAAGGTCGCCGCCCTCCGCTGCTCGTCGTTGAGATGGTCGAGCGCAGGGAACATACGTTCGGTGGTACCACCCGCCCCGCCCCGGTCCTTGGTACTGCACCGATGTCGTATGCGTCATCGGTGCAGTACCAAGGATCGGAAAACGGGTGCTC
>JBBSEC010000168.1:0-5059 GCA_038240075.1 Acidimicrobiia bacterium | reverse complement strand
TCGCCGTTCGTAGCGTCCTCGTCACGGCGGTTGCGGCTGTCAACGCGTGACATGGTCGCATCCGCGTGCGCTTCGCCGTTCGTAGCGTCCTCGTCACGGCGGTTGCGGCTGTCAACGCGTGACATGGTCGCATCCGCGTGCGCTTCGCCGTTCGTAGCGTCCTCGTCACGGCGGTTGCGGCTGTCAACGCGACCGGTCATGCAGCCGCGCGACAGAGCAGCACACCGACGTCGCTGTGCACGACGAAGGCACCGTCGCGTTCGATGATTGCCGCGACGCGCGCGTCGACCTCACGCAGCACGTCGGCCCAGGTCGTGCCGTGCGGGAGCGCGGGTGCGTACAGCGACTCTTCGCTTTCGACGTAGGCGACGACCGGCGCGGGCTCGGGGACGACGATCTCGCGTCGCGCCCGTTCGACACCCACAACCGTGAGCGCCGGCGCGATGAGCGTGGCCGCATCGTCGAGGAGGAACCGGGCCGAGCTGCGGGCGGGTGTGGTCCAGGGCGCGCCCGTCACTGATTCGACTGCGGGACCGCTGAGCGCGTCGAGCTCGCGCAGATGGTCGCGGCCGTTCGTCACGATCGCCACGAGGCCGTTCGGCCCGACGACGCGCGCGAGCTCGGCGGCGGCGAGCGCGATATCGGGGACGTGATACAGCACGTGCGTTGCGATCGCGAGGTCGCAGCTGCTGGTGCGAACGGGGAGTTGCATCGCGTCGGCGACGCCCGCGAGCGTTCCCGCCCGCCGGGCCGCGCGCGCCATGCCGGCCGAGAGGTCGAGCCCGAGCGTCGCGATGCCCGGGCGTCGATCACGCAGCACCGCGAGGTACCAGCCGGGACCGCAACCGATGTCGAGCACGCGGCTGCCTGCCGACAAGGGCTGGTGGAGCTCGACGAGATCGAGGACCCAGGTCGCGATGTCGATGGGCTCGCGCTGGTAGGCGTAGAGCGCGGACCGCGCGGCAAGCGGCGCCGGGGTCGCGTAGGCGACGCCGACCAGACGGTCGCGGTCGGTCGAGGGATCGCGGCGGGCGCTCATCGCCGCCGCTGGCATTGCGGGCACCAGGTCGTGCCCCGTTGGTCGATCACCATCCGGCGCAGCGCCGTTCCGCACCGCAGGCACGGTCGGCCCGAGCGTCCGTAGCACTCGAGAAAGTTCTGGTTGAGCCCGCTGCCACCGTCGAACGCGCGGTAGTCGCGCAACGTCGTGCCGCCGCGTTCGATCGCGTCGCTCAGCACGGATCGGAGCGCGGTGTGGATGCGGTCGGATTGCGGCCGGCTCGTATGCCGCGACGCGGGATGCACGCCCGCCTGCCACAGCGCCTCGTCGGCGTAGATGTTGCCGACGCCCGCGACCGGTCGCTGGCTCATCAACTGCGTCTTCACCGGTCGCGTGCTCGCCTTGAGCGCGCGGTGGAACGCGAGCGGATCGAACTCGTCGGAAAGGGGCTCGGGACCGAGCGCGTGCAGGGTGGGCAGCGACGTGTACTCACCCGCAGGCACGACCGCGACGCGGCCGAAGCGACGGATGTCGCGGAGCTCGAGCACGCTGTCGTCGTCGAGCGTCCACGACGCGCGCACAAAGGGATCGCGGTCCGCCTCGGGGTCGGCGATGCGCAGCACACCGGTCATCCCAAGGTGCACGATGAGCTCGCGGTCACGATCGAGCGAGGCGATCAGGTACTTGCCCCGCCGATCAACCGCCTCGAACCGGTGCGAGATCGCGTCGACTCCAGTCGCGAACTTCGGCGAGGGATGGGCCTCCGCTGCCACCACGGTGCGGCCGACGATGCGCGGCGCGAGCTGCCGTCGAATCGTCTCCACCTCGGGCAGCTCCGGCATCCCGAGAGTGTCGCACGCCCCCGGAGCGGCCTTTTCCATGCCCTGGTCTGCGTTTGCTTCACATATGAAACAATCGGCCACCAGGGATGCGCGAACTGCTCGATGCCGGGTTCACGCGTCTTCGAGGAGCCAGCGGACGACGTCGAGGTGGCCTTCGAGCACCCGCGGGCCGTCGAACGCCCACGCGAGGGTCTGGGTGATGGTCCACCAGCGCGCGCGTTCGGCGTCGAGGTCGAGCTCCGCAACGAGGCGTGCGAGCCGACCGCGCACGGCTTTCGGGCTGTGGCCAAGCTCTGACGACCGCACGATCGGCGCGACGCCGAGCTCCCGTTCGCCGACCAGCGGTTTCGGATCGATCGTGAGCCACGGCTCGCGTTCGGCGCGCAGCACGTTGTCGCCGTGCAGATCCTGGTGCAGCAGCACCTGCTCGCCTTGGGAATGCGCGAGCTCGTCGAGCATGCGGATGACCGTGTCGAGAAGCGATTGCTCGAACGGTTGCCCGGCCTCGCGCCACTCCGCGGGCAGATGTTCGATCCACTGCTCGGCTTCCGTCTCCAACGTCCGGAACGGCGGGCCCGCCGGCTTCCACAGTCGCGGCACGAGCCCGATCATCACGTCGAGCGCGGCATCGGCACTGATCTCCGACAGATGCGTTCCGGGCACGCATCGTTCGACGAGCAGCGCGTGGCGCGTGTCGTCGTACGCGAGCAGCCGCACCGCGCCGTCACCGTTCCACAGCTCGAGCGCGGCGGCTTCGTACGTGCTCTCGAGGTGCGGGAACTGGATCTTCAGCACGACCGGTGTGCCGTCGGTGAGCGTCGCCGGCAACGCGAGCGACGCGTTCCCGTCGGCGAACGCCGGTTCCACGCGCAGTTGCCAGTGCTCGGTGCACTCGTCGAGCAGACGTGGGAGCGACTCGAGCCACGCGCGCCCGTGGGAGCGGGTGCCGAACTGGGCTTGCAGCCGCGGCGGAATCAGTGGCGGGCTCAGCGCGCGCCTACTTGCCCTGCCAGTGCGGCGCGCGCCGCTCGGCCGATGCGGCCATGCCCTCGCGTGCGTCTTCGGTCGTGTGCACGACCCGGCGCATGGTCTCGCCGAACCGAACGGCCTCCGACCACGGGAGGGCACGTCCCCGGTGCGCCATCTCGTTCACCGCGCGTACCGCGAGGGGCGCGCCTTGACACAACCGCCGCGCGAGATGGTGCGCCTCGTCGAGGAGATCAGCGCGCGGCACGACGCGCAGCGCGAGGCCGATCTCCGCGGCGGTCGGCGCGTCGATGCGGTCGCCGGTGAGGAGGATCTCGAGTGCGTGCTGCATGCCGACGCGGTCGGGGAGCCGCAGCGCACCGACGATCGTCGGCACGCCGAGGCGCACCTCGGGGAAGCCGAACTGCGCATCGTCGGCCGCGAGCACGAAGTCGCACGCGAGCACCGCCGTGAGGCCGTACCCGAGGCAGTACCCGTTGACCGCGGCGATCGTCGGCTTCCAGATCTCCATCCCGCTCTCGAACGAGTTGATCGTCGGGATCTCCCAGAACGAACCCGCGAACGTGCCGGTCGAGCCGGCACCGTCGCGGAGGTCGGCGCCGACGCAGAACGAGTCGCCGCTGCCGGTGACGATCGCGACCCACGCGTCGTCGTCGTCACGAAAGCGCAACCACGCCGCGTTGAGGTCATCGCGCAACTCTCCGTTGATCGCGTTGCGCACCTCGGGGCGGTGATACCTGATCGTCGCGATGTGCTCGTCGCGCGCGTAGAGCACGGTTCCGGTCATGGCGACGTGTAGCCCTGCATGATGTGCTCGATCCACCACGCGGGCGCGGCGTTCATGAGCGTCGACATGTCCCAGTAGTCCCACCAGCGCACGATCTGGCCGTCGCGGATCTCCTGTATCGACACGAACGGGAGCGTCACCTTCTCGCCGGTGGGCCATTCCCAGTGCTCGCCGTGCTCGGTCACCACCGTGTTGCCCTCGGCGACGATGAGCCGGATGTCGTGGCCGATGCCCGACAGCTTCTCGAAGCCGAGCTTCAGGCGCGCCGCGATCTGCGCGGGCCCGCGCGCCACGTCGTCGGCGGGGGAGGGGACGTCGGTGTACTCGCCGTCGGGCGCGAAGAACGCGCCGACACCGTCGTAGTCGCGCCGGTACAACGTCTCCCAGAAGCGCTCGACCAGTTCGCGGTTGGTCTCAGACATCGGGGATGCCCATCACGAGGTTGGCTTCTTCGAGCCCGCCGTCGATCTCGAACATCTTGCCGGTGACGAACGACGCGGCGTCGGAAGCAAGATAGAGCGCGGCGATCGCAATGTCGTCGGCTTCGCCGAGCCGCTTGACCGGGGTGCGGCTCACCATCTCGTTGTAGATCGCGTCGTTCGTCAACACCGTCTCGAGCGCGGAGGTGGCGACCGATCCGACCGCGATGCCGTTGACCCGGATCTTGGGCGAGAGGTCGGCGGCCATGAGCTTCGTCATGTGGCTGAGCCCGGCCTTCGCGGTGCCGTAGGCGACGAAGCCGCGGTCGCGCAGGCGGCCGATCGCGGAGGAGATGTTGACGATCGATCCTCCATCCTGCTCGAGCATGTGCGGGACGGCCGCCTTGCTGAGCACGAACGCGGTGACGACATTGAAGTGAAACGAGCGCTGCAGGTAGCCGGCGCTCGTCGCGAGGAACGGGCGGGGCGCGGTGCCGCCCGCGTTGTTGATGACGATGTCGAGCCGCCCGAACTCCGCGACCGCGGTGTCGGCGAGACCGGCGAGCCGTTCCTCGTCGTCGACGTCGGTCGGCACGACGAGCGCGCGTTGCCCGTGGGCGCGCACCTTCTCCGCGACCTGTTCGAGTTGCTCCTGAGTGCGCGCCGCGAGCAGCACATCGGCGCCGGCTTCCGCCAGCGCGACCGCGGTCGCGGCGCCGATGCCGCGGCCCGCGCCGGTGACGATCGCGACCTTGCCATCTACCCGGAACCGCTCGAGCACCATCTGGCCCTCCTCTGAGATGCCGGTAACCTAGAACAGATGTCTGACCTGGGTTACTTGGCGTTCGACGCCGACAATCACTACTACGAAGCGCCCGACGCGTTCACTCGCCACGTCGACCGCCGCTTCCAGAAGCGCGCGATGCAGTGGGCCGAGATCGACGGCAAGCAGCGGCTCGTCGTCGCGGGCAAGGTCAACCGCTTCATCCCGAACCCGTTGTTCGATCCGGTCGCGCGTCCGGGC
>JBBSEC010000167.1:0-5123 GCA_038240075.1 Acidimicrobiia bacterium | reverse complement strand
GAGTGGCCGTACACGTTGCGGGTCGTCTCCGATGTGCTCGCTTCCAACGGCTCCACGTCGATGGCGTCGGTGTGCGGTTCGTCGCTGTCGCTGATGGACGCGGGTGTGCCGATCAAGGCTCCGGTTGCGGGCATCGCGATGGGCCTCGTCTTCCACGAGGGCCGCTACGTCACCCTCACCGACATCCTCGGTGCCGAAGACGCGTTCGGCGACATGGACTTCAAGGTTGCGGGCACGACCGAGTTCGTCACCGCGCTGCAGCTCGACACGAAGATCGACGGGCTGCCGCTCGACGTGCTCAACGGCGCGTTGGCGCAGGCACGCGAGGCCCGGTTGAAGATCCTCGACGTCATGAACGGTGCGATCGCGGCTCCTCGCTCCGAGGTGCGCGACACGGCACCGAAGATCGTCAGCTTCGAGATCCCGATCGACAAGATCGGCGAAGTGATCGGGCCCAAGGGCAAGGTCATCAACCTGATCCAGCAGGAGAGCGGCGCCGACATCTCCGTCAGCGACGACGGCATGGTCGGAACGGTCTCGATCGGATCGAAGGACGGCGAGAAGGTCGAAGAGGCCAGGCGCCGGATCGAGATGATCCTCGACCCGCCGACCGCCGAGCTCGGCGCGATCTACAAGGGCCGGGTCGTCAACATCACGAAGTTCGGTGCGTTCGTCAACATCCTCCCGGGCCGTGACGGTCTCGTGCACATCTCGAAGCTCGGCGGCGGCAAGCGCATCGACCGGGTCGAAGACGTGCTGTCGCTCGGCATGGAGCTCGAGGTCAAGGTCGACGACATCGACCAGCAGGGCAAGCTGTCGCTGTCGCTGATTGGTGAGGACGGCGGCTCCGACGGCGGCGGCGGTGGCGGCGGCGGATCCCGCGGCGGTTCGGATCGTGGATCCGATCGTGGCTCGGACCGCCCGGAGCGCTCGGCGGCGCCTGCTCGCAACGGCGGCGACGATGCCGGCGAGGCGAGCGGTGCGGCCCCGGCTTCGTCGTTCGAGGACTTCTGGGAAGACCAGGCCAAGGCGGAGTTCGGTGACCTCGGCCCCGCACCCGAGGGCGCAGGGGCCCGACCGGGTGGACAGGGTGCCGGTGGGGGCGCCCCTCGTCGCCGCCGGCCGCCGCGTCGACGCTGACTCGGACCCCGGCGACGCGCGGGCAGCGAGGCCTCGGAGTGGACGACATTCGGCGCTCCGAGCTCGACTCCGGCCTGCGCGTCGTCACCGAGGCGCTCCCGGAGCTGCGGTCGGTCACGATCGGTGCGTGGGTCGGAACCGGCTCGCGCGACGAGACCGACGCGGAGTCGGGCGCGAGCCACTTCCTCGAGCACCTGCTCTTCAAGGGAACGCCCGACCGCTCTGCGCGTGAGATCGCGGAGGCGGTCGAGTCGGTCGGCGGTGAGATGAATGCGTTCACCGGCCAGGAAGAGACCGTCTTCTACGTGCGCGTCCCCGACGCGCACCTCCCGCTCGCGGTCGAGATCCTGAGCGACGTGTTGTGGCGTCCCGCGTTCCGGCCCGACGAGGTCGACTCGGAACGGCAGGTCATCCTCGAGGAGATCGGGATGCGTGACGACACGCCCGACGATCTCGTCCACGACCTGTTCGCCGGCGCGCTGTTCCCGAGCCACCCGTTGGGACGCTCGGTGCTCGGCACCGACGCGAGCATCGAAGCGATGCCGCGCGACGACATCGCGTCGTACCACGCGGCCCACTACCGGCCTGGCAACATCGTCATCGCCGCGGCCGGCAACCTCACGCACGACGACCTCGTCGACCGGTTGGCGCCGCGCGTCGGCGAGCTGTCCGGCTCGCGGCCCGAGCGCTCGGCCAACGGCTTCTCGGAGCCCGAGACGGTTGCGGTGATCGAACGGCCGACCGAGCAGGCGCACGTCGTCGTCGGCATGCGCGCGATCTCGCACCTCGACCCCGACCGCTACGCGCTGACGGTGTTGAACCAGGCACTCGGCGGAGGCATGTCGTCACGACTCTTCCAAGAAGTGCGTGAGGAACGCGGCCTCGCGTACTCCGTGTTCTCGTACCGGGGTGCGTTCGCCGACACCGGCATGCTCGCGGTCTACGCCGGTACCTCACCCGAGCGGGTGCACGAGACGCTCGCCGTGATCGCCGGTGAGCTCGATCGCCTCGTCACCGAAGGTGGTCTGCCCGCGCGTGAGCTCGACGCCGCGAAGGGCCATCTGAAGGGCGCGATCGCGATGTCGTTGGAGACGTCGTCGAGCCGGATGCGGCGCCTCGGCCGCGCGGAGCTCATCGAGGGTGAGATCGCGTCGCTCGACGAGATCGTCGCCCGCATCGACGCGGTGACCGGCGACGACGTGGAGCGGGTGGTCAAACGGGTGCTCGCCGATCGGCCCCGCACCCTCGCGACCGTCGGACCGTTCTCCGCCGCAGACTTTGATGGGTAAGTAGTCTCCGTCGCAGTGTCAGGCGCAGACGTGATCCGAGTCGGGGTCTTCGGTGCCGGCGGCCGCATGGGCGCCACCGTGTGCGCGGCGGTGCACGAAGATCCGCAGCTCGAGCTGGTCGCGGCCGTCGACCCGCATCACGCGGGCATCGATCTCGATCAGCTCGGCCTGCACGGAACCGGCCTGCAGATCTCGGCGGGTGCAAACGCGCTCGTCGACTCTGCCGCGGAGGTCGCGGTCGACTTCACGGTGCTCGACGCGGCCCGCCAGAACCTGCGGTTCTGCGCGGAGCAGGGCATCCACGCCGTCGTCGGAACCACCGGCTTCACCGACGCCGAGCTCGTCGACATCGCGGCCTGGTTCGACGCGAGCAAAGCCAACGCGGTGATCGCGCCGAACTTCGCGATCGGCGCGGTGTTGATGATGCGCTTCGCCGAGCTCGCTGCGCCCTACTTCGAGACGGCCGAGATCATCGAGCTCCATCACGACGCGAAGATCGACGCGCCCTCGGGAACCTCGGTGGCGACGGCCAAGCGCATCGCTGCCGCATCGCGTGAGTGGAACGCCGACCCGACGCAGACGATCGTCTCCGAAGGCGCGCGCGGTGCGACCGTCGAGGGCATTCCGGTGCACTCGATCCGCATGCACGGGATGGTGGCGCATCAGGAAGTGCTGTTGGGGGCGACCGGTCAGACGTTGAGCATCCGTCACGACACCTACGACCGCTCTTCGTTCATGCCCGGCGTGCTGTTGGCGGCGAAGAAGGTGGGGTCGCGGCCGGGGCTCACGTTCGGCCTGGACGCGCTCCTCGACGTGTGAGGCCGGCGACGAGCTCGTTGCCGAGCTCGGATGGTGTCGTCACGACATGGAAGCCGTCGCGTTCGCTCAACCACGCGCGGTTGTCGCGGTGCAGCGGGTTGCTGCTCTCGTAACGGTTGAGCGCGACCACCGGCGTCCAGCCGGTGAGGGCGGCAACGGTCAGGCGCACCGCGTTGATCGTGCCGAGCCCGGCGTCGGCCACGATCACGACGCGGTCAGCCGCGAGCGCGTGCGCGAGCGCGACGGTGTCGCCGTCGTCCGCGATGGGGGAGCGCACGCCGCCGGCGCCCTCGACGAACACGAACGTCTCGTCGTCCGACGCCGCCCAACGTGCCTTCACCTCTTCGGCGAGGTGCGCGATCGTGAACAACGGGAGGCCGAGGGTTGCGGCGGCCATCGGTGGTGCGACCGCCATGGGCAGCCAGCGGTGCGCGGGACACACCGAATGGGGATCCGCGTCCGACGCGCGCGCGAGCACGTCGGCGTCGGTCGTCCCTTCGTCGCCGGGCGCGAACGACTGCACCGGCTTGCACGCGGCCACGGCATGACCGTCGGCCCGGAGCGCCGCGATGGTTGCGGAGGTGAACCACGTCTTGCCCACGTCGGTTCCGGTTCCGGTGACGACGACGATCACGTCGGCGCCACCGCGAGGAACCCGAGCTCCACCAGCGCGGCGATGAGCGTGTCGATCTGCTCGGTGGTGTGCGCGGCCGAGAGCGCGACGCGCAGTCGCGCGGTGCCGATCGGCACGGTTGGCGGGCGGATCGCAGGGACGAGCAGCCCGCGCGCGAGCAACGCCGCCGAGGCATCGAGCGCGCGCTGTTCTTCGCCGCACACGATGGGCACGATCGGTGAGCCGTGGCCCGGCCGGACCCGCTCGACGTGCGCCCGCAAGCGGGCGACAAGGGCTTCGCCTTCGGAGCTGGTGAGCACGTGCAGCGCGGTGAGTGCGGCCGCGGTGTCGGCGGGAGTGGCAGCGGTGGTGAAGATGTAGGAGCGGGCGCGATTCACGATCAGCGCGGCGAGCGACTCCGACGCCGCGACGAATCCGCCCAGCGATCCGAGGGTCTTCGACAGCGTTCCGACGCGCACGACATCGATGTCGGCGAGCGTATCGCCGGCGAGCTCGGGTCCGAGCACTGCGTGCGCCTCGTCGAGCACCAGCAGTGCCGCGTGTCTGCGCGCAAGGTTGCAGAGTCCGCCGAGATCGGCGCGATCGCCGTCCATCGAGAAGACCGTGTCGGACACGATCAGCGCGCGCCGGCCGTCGTGGTGGTCGAGCAGCCAGTCGAGATGGTCGAGGTCCGCGTGGCGGTATACCGACGTCGTCGAGTGCGAGAGCCGGCAGCCGTCGATGATCGACGCGTGGTTCAACTCGTCGGAGCACACGAGCACGTCGCGCGCGCCGAATGTCGTCAGCACTCCGAGGTTCGCTGCGAAGCCCGTGGGGAACAGGACGGCGCGCGGCTGTTCCTTCCATGTCGCGAGCGCGCGTTCGAGCTCACCGTGGACCGGACGCGAGCCGACGATCAGGCGCGCGGAGCCGGCACCGGCGCCCCACCGGTCGAGCGCTTCGCGCGCGGCGGCGACCACCGCGGGATGCTGCGACAAGCCGAGGTAGTCGTTCGACGCGAACGACACCACTGGTGCGGCGGTCGTGTCGGAGGTCCCCACCGTGCCGACGGGGCCGGCGCCGTCGAAGTCGCGTGGCTCGCGCCACCGACCCGCGCCGCGGATCGCGGCGGCCTCCGCCGCGGCCCACTCGCGCCATGCGGTACTCATGCGGCTCCGACCTCCGGCATGCCCCCGCCTCCGGTCTGCGCCTGGCGGCTCATGCGGCTCCGACCTCCGGCATGCCCCCGCCTCCGGTCTGCG
>JBBSEC010000166.1:0-5136 GCA_038240075.1 Acidimicrobiia bacterium | reverse complement strand
GTCCGCGTCCCTGACGATCGTCACGTGGACCCGGCACCAGATCCAGTCGCCCTGCTTGCGGAGGTAGCGCTTGTCGAGCACGTAGCTGTCGCCGCCCGAATACGCCCGAGTGTGCATGTCGATGCTGCGGTCGAGGTCGTCGGGGTGGGTCAGATCACTGAACGACATCTCGAGCAACTCGTCCTTCGCGTACTCGAGCATCCCGCAGAAGGCGGGGTTGACTCGGAAGAACCGGCCGTCGGGCCCAGTCATCGCCATGCCGATCGGCGCGTGCTCGAATGCTTCCTCGAAGCGGCCCTGGGCCTCTCGTAGCGTCTCCTCGATGCGCCGGCGTTCGGAGATGTCGCGGAGGTTGACGGCGATGCCGTTGACGAGCGGGTCGTCCGTGAGGTTGGTGCCCAGGGCCTCGAGATCGACCCAGTGACCGAGGCGGTGCAGGAGCCGCAGCTCCAGCGGGTCGGGCTCGCCTTCGGGCGACAGTGTCGCCGCAACCGACTCGAGGGCCCGGTCGAGGTCGTCGGGATGGATGAGCTCGGTGGCGTCCCGTCCCACCAACTCGTCGACGCGGTAGCCGAGGATCGCTTCGACCGCGCCGCCGAGATACTCGATCCGCAGGTCGGGGCCGACGACGGCGACGAGGTCGGACGATTTGGCGATGAGCGTGCGGAAACGCTGTTCGTTCTGCTCCATCTCGGCGGTGCTCTCGACCAGCGCGGTGATGTCGCTGAGCGACACCGCGACGAGGTCGGGGCGCCCATCGGGGTGGAACTCGATGACGACCGAGTTCGCCGACATCCAGCGGCAAGTACCGTCGGGCCGGCGCACGCCCATCACGACGTCGCGGCACGGCAGGCCGGTCACGCGCGTCTTCGTCGCGGGACGGTCGGCGCCTTCGATCAACGTCCCGTCGCGTCGGATCAGCTCGAAGTGCTCGTCCTGCGACGTGCGTTGGAGGATCACGTCGTCGCTGACGCCGAGGAGCTCGACGGCCGCGGGGTTGCACTGAACGATCTGGCCGCCGTCGCGAGAGAGGATGATCGCTTCCGCGAGCGAGTCGACGACCTTGCGGTGCCGCGCCTCGCTGGCGAGCAGCGCCTTCTGCGCGTTGGTCCTGTCGGTGACGTCGTCGACGTCGAGCACGATGCCGGCGATGTCGGGGTCGGCGAGCAGGTTCGTGTAGGTGCCCTCGATGATGCGCCACGAGCCGTCGGTGTGGCGGGTTCGGTAGCGCACCGGGATCGCTTCGCCGGGCCGATCGCCGGAGACGCCGAAGCTGTGCGCGAGCGCTTCGAAGTCGTCGGGGTGGATCAGATCGGTCCGGGGCTCGGTCGCGATCTCGCTGCTGGGTCTTCCCGTGTGGAGCTCGACCGCGGCGGGGCTGAGATAGAGCGGGGTGCCGTCGGCCGCGATGACACCGGTGAGGGCGCGCGAGCGGGCGACGAGCGCGGCGAGTCGCCGCGTGGCGAGGGCGTTCGGTTCGCGACCAGTGGGCACGGAGTCGTCGTTCATGGTGAGTCGGGGGTCAGGGTCCTCGGGCTTCCCCCATTCATCGGCTCGAACGGCCGGGTGGGCAAGCCTGAAGTGGCCGAAGGCACGTGAGAACACGGCCGGCGAAAAGGGGCGTCCGGGCCTGAAGCCGTCCGGAAGATGCGAGACTGGTGCCATGGGCATGCGCACCGAGTGCCGTCATTACGAGAGCCGCACCTACGGGCAGGGTGAGACGGTACGCAAGTGCCGCCTCGATCTGGCCCCCGAGGCGCCGTGGCGGTGCCCCGAAGGCTGCCCGAGCTTCGAGAAGCGGCGTTTCGACGCGGCTTGGCAGTACGGCAGCCTCACGGGAGCGATGGCGCCGACGCCGGCTCCCGAGCCCGCGTCACTCGACGACAACGCGGCGGCGCTGCTCGACGAAGCCGAGAACATCGTCAACGCGGCCGGCGCCGACGTGCTGGCCGAGATGGACCGCAAGTCGAAGAAGCGCTTCCGCCGCAAGCGCTGAGACGCGCGCGAGCGGGAAGGTCGTCTACTGCTCGAGCGTGCGTTCGAAGCAGACGCTGCGAACGAGGTCGCGGTACGGCCCGTACCGCTCGATCTGCGAGTAGGCGAGCGATCGGTACAACGCGATGGCCTCGGGCTGCGCGTCGCCGGTCTCGAGCCGCAGCGTGCGGTAGCCGATGCGCGTCGCGCGGGCTTCGAGCGCCTGCACGATCAGGCGCCCGTAGCCGTGTCCACGGTGCATTGGCGACACGTAGATCGCCTTGAGCTCACCGACGCGTTCGCCGTCGTGAGAAGCGTCCGATTCGGGGTCGTGGTACGCGCAGACGCCGCCGCAGCCGACGGCGACATCGTCGACCGCGAGACCCACGAACGCGCCCGAGGGAGCGCGAAAAGCCCCGGGATCACTGATCGAAGCGGGCTCGGCCTCCGGCACGCCGTAGCGCGCCGTGAGCTCCGCCCATTGCGCGCGCACGAGAAAGATCGCCATCTCATCGTCGGGCGCGCGGTCGATGAGCTGCACCCCGGGCGGCATCTGCCGGCGTGCGGTGGTCGCGTCCGGCATCGCTGCGGCTTCGGGCGCGAGCCGAGCGCGGCGATGCGTCGCGACGAGCACGCCCCACGGTTCGCCGTCGGCGTCGGGGGCGATGGCGGCGTACTCCGCGAGCAGCTCGCTCAGCCGCCGTTCGAGGTCGTCGCGGGCCGCAGGGGTGAGGTTCACCGCGAGCCGGCTGGTGTGGAGGTCGGCCGCGGGTGCCGCGTCGCGGAGCTCGGCGAGGAACGCGTCGAGCGCGGCGCGCGAGACGCTGGCCACACCCTCGTCGTCCTCGATCCGTAGCGTCCACGAGCGCCCGGTCGACCGGTACGGCTTCTCGATCGTGCCGCGTGGCCCGCGCCGTTCGGGCTCGGCCGCGATGAAGCCGTTCCGGAGCAGCGTGCGGACGTGGTGCAGCACGGTCGCGGGGTGCTCGTCGAGCGCTCGCGCAAGCTCGCGGTTCGTGAGGCTCCGGTCGTACAGGAGGCGGATGATCCGCAGCCGCAGCGGGTGGGCCAGCGCCCGGGTCTCGGCGAGGGTCGCTTCGGGTTGCGGCTCGGGCGCCGCCTCGGGCTGAGGCGCGGGGGCGGCGGAGGCGGCGACCGGCATGAGGGCCCCATCCTAATCACTGGTTGACAAAACCCAATCGGTTGGGAAAACTCAATCGATGCGGCGTCCGAGGCTGAACACCACCGAGCGGTCGCTGCTGCGCAACCCCGACTTCGTCCGACTCTGGACCGCCGAGTCGGTGAGCCAGCTCGGCAGCCAGGTGAGCCTGCTCGCGCTGCCCCTCCTCGCGATCGAGACACTCCATGCGAGCACGTTCGCCGTGGGAGCGCTGCGCGCCGTCGAGATCGCGCCGTTCCTCATCGTCGGCCTGCCCGCCGGAGTGATCGTCGACCGGCGCGCGCGTCGCCCCGTGCTCATGGCCGGCGACATCGGACGGGCACTCGTTCTGATGTCGATCCCGGTCGCGTGGTGGTTGGGTGTGCTGTCGCTGGCCCAGCTCTTCGTCGTCGTGTTCCTGACCGGCATCCTGACCGTCTTCTTCGACGTCGCGTACCAGTCGTACCTGCCTGCGCTTGTCGATCGCGACCAGCTGTCCGACGGCAACGGCAAGCTCCAGATGAGTGAGTCGGGCGCCGCGATCGCCGGGCCGGGTCTCGCGGGCACGCTCGTGCAGGTCGTTGGCGCGCCGGCCGCGGTCGTCGCCGATGCCGTGAGCTTCGTGCTGTCGGCCGCGAGCGTGCTGTTCATTCGACGCACCGAACCTGCGATCGAGGCGACGCCCTCCAGTGAACGCTCGACGATGCGCGCCGACATCGGGGAAGGTCTTCGCTACGTGCTCGGCCATCCCGCCCTGCGAGCGATCGCGGGCTGCACGTCGACGTCGAACTTCTTCAGTTCGATGCTCATGGCCGTGCTCCTCGTCTATGTCGTGCGCAGCCTGCACTGGAGCGCGGGGTTGATCGGGTTGTTCTTCATGTTGAGCAATGTCGGCTTTCTGACGGCAGCTGCGTTCGCGCGGCGTGTCGGGCGTTGGGTGCGACTCGGCACTGCGATCTGGGTGTCGATCTTCGTCGGCCAGGTGGGAATGCTGGTCGTCGCGTTCGCGCCGAAGACGCATGCGTTCCCGTGGCTCGTCGGCGGCATGGTGCTGTTTGCGGCGGGCGGCACGATCTACAACATCAGCCAGGTGAGCTACCGGCAGGCGATCACGCCCAACCGGATGCTCGGGCGCACGAACGCAACCATGCGTTTCGTCGTGTGGGGCACGATGCCGCTCGGTTCGATCGCGGGCGGAGTGCTCGGAACGGTGGTCGGTCTGCGCCCGACGATGATGGTGGCGGCGGTCGGCGGGATGTTCGCGACGCTCTGGGCGCTGGCTCCGCCGGTGCGCAGTCTCGAGACGCTTGCCGATCCCGAACCGGAGCCCGTCGCGGTCGAGTAGCGCGCGACGCGCGCGCTTCGACTATGTCGGCGAGGCTGCCGTCCAGCACGCGGCCCCGGTGTGGCAGTTGTCCAGTGCAATGAGGGTCTTGTGCAGCTCGGCGCGCTGGGCGGCGGTGAGAGCCTTCGCGACATTGGTCAGCTCGTACGGATCCGTGGCGATGTCGTAGTACTCGATCTCGTGCTGACGGTTCTCGTACTCGACATAGACGGCGTTGACCGGACCGCTGAATCCCGGCAGGTGTTGCGCCGAGATGCGGATGGCGTCGTACGTGGTCGGGTCGCTGCCGCCGCCCTCGAAGTCGGGATCGGCAGGGTCGGTGTTGCCGCCGCGGTGTTCGACGAGCGCGACGCTGCGCCACGCGAGCGCCGCCTTCGAGGGATGGAGGAGCGGCACGAGACTGTGACCCTCGACTACCGCCGCGGGTGTGCCGCCGGAGAGCTGCACGAACGTGGGGTACAGGTCGACGTTCTGCGCGACCTGCGGGACCACACGCCCGGCAGGGACTCCGGGGCCGGCGACGATCAGCGGCACGCGGATGTCGGTGTCGAACGCGGTCTGCTTGCCACGGGCAAGTCGGTGCTGACCGAGGTGGTAGCCGTTGTCAGAGCTGAACACGATGTAGGTGTTCTTGGTCAGGTGCTCGGCGGCGAGGGTC
>JBBSEC010000165.1:0-5256 GCA_038240075.1 Acidimicrobiia bacterium | reverse complement strand
TCGCCGCCGCGATCGCGGTCGCCGTCGTCGTCGTGGGCGCGCACACGACCAACCGGTTCGCCGTCCGCGCCGGCGCCGCGCATCGCGACGCCGTGAGCGTCTTTTCGAACGGCCCGACCGTGGCGCTCGGGAACCTCAGCGACGGCCGCCTGGCGTTCGTCTCCGACAGTCACCTCTTCGTCGTCGACGCCGGCGGAAAGACCGCCCGCCAACTCACGACCAAGGGTGACGCGAGCGCGCTCTCTTGGTCGGCCGACGGCCAGTGGCTCGCGTTCAGCGTGCGGAATGCGCCCGGATACGAGGACTACACGACCTGGATCACCCGCGCCGATGGCACGGGTGCACGTGCGCTCGACGGTATGGGTGACACGTTCGCGTGGTCACCGACCGGGCACCAGCTCGCGGTGGCCGGCTTCTGCTGCACGTCGAGTGAGCGCGGCGGCGTGTTCATCGTCGATCCCGGTCATGATCCGCAGCAGATCGTCGCGCAAGGCAGCCAGATCCTGACGATCGCGTGGGCGCCGGATGGTCGTACGGTCGGCTACACCGAGTCAGCGATCTACCCGGGACCGGGCGCAACACCCGCGGTGTGGACCGTCGGCGCCGACGGTACGGGCTTGAAGCAGGTCGGTCTCGGCGACCTCGTGGCGTGGAGCCCCGATGGCAACTCAATGCTCGTGCAAGACAACACGCGCATCCGGCTCCTGCCCGTCGGCGGCACGGGCCGCGCGTCGCTCCTCGGAACCTCGGTAGCGCTCGTCGCACGGGATCCATCCACCTGGTCGGCGTTCTCGGCCGACGGTCACGTTGCCGTCGTCGAAGACTCCGGAACGGGCGTCCACGTGGCCGACGTCGTCACGGTGTGTCAGCCGGGTGGTGTTTCCTGCACCGTTGTTGCGACGGCCAAGTCGGAACAAATCTCGGGCCCTTCGTTCTCTCCCGACGGTCGCGAGCTCACCTACGTCAGCGATCACGCGCTCTGGGTCGTCGCGGTGCCCGCCAACCCGGGCGGCCAGATCGTTGCGCCCCGCAAGCTCGAAGATCTCGGCCGTGACCTCCTGCAGGGCGCGGGCGACGGCGTGCACATCACCCGGGGGACCGCCCCGAACGTGCCGGTCTGGTTGAGCGACGGCACGATTCTCTACCGGCACGGCGCCGAGCTCCGCATCATCGACCCGACCACCGGCGTCTCGCAGCGCATCGCCTCCCCGATCGGCTTCTCGAACTCCGGCCCGTCGGACCAGGGCCTCCCCGGTGGCACCCCGGTCGCCGCCTCGAATCTCACCTCACGCGGTGTCCAACCGTGAGCCGGGAGCGCACGCTCACAGCAAGGTCACAGCGACCTCTGCCGCGAGCGTGCGCTCCACCGGTTGTACTGGTCGCATTACCGACACGGCGAACGAAGTGCACAATCACGATCGCGGCCTCGCGTACGACCTGCCCCGGCTCGTCGACCGGCGCCGGACGCTGCAGCTGTCGGCCGGCGCCGGCTTCGTCACCGCGGCCGCGGCGTTCGGCTCGAAGGGCAAGACCGCGAGCAGCGCGGCGACAACGTCGACCTCGACTGCGGGGTCGACGACCACGTCGTCGTCGACGCCATCGAGCTCCACTGCGAACACCACGACGGCGATCCCCGACGAGACGGCCGGCCCTTATCCGGGCGACGGTTCGCCTGAGCCAGACCTCGCTCGCCCAGGACATCGTGTTCAGCGACGGGTGGAGCACCGAGCTCGCGACCGTGACCGGCACCGTCGCCGACGGCTACACGGCCACCCTCAACATCCCGGTGTAGCGCGCGGGCCCGCGGTCACGGGACGGCGGCGACGACGGGGTGGGTGGACGCGGGCGGTTCTGCGTTTGCTGGACCGTGAGTGCCCGTGGGGGGCATTGGATGTCCGACAAACACGCGGGCGCGACCACCGGTTGCCTCGGACGATCCATTGATGCCTCCATGCCTCTGCGGGATATTCAGGCGTCAAGAGATGCGGCGCGCCGCGGCCGCGCCGCCGCGATCAGGGAACGACCGTGACGGCGACGGGCGCGGGTGGGAGCACGTGTTGGAGGACGAGGACCCAGGCAAGCACGGCGACCCCGCCGACCAGCATGACGACGGGGAAGGTGCCGGTACCGACGCCCGACAGCAACTGGCCGATCACCCACGGCACGGTGAGCCCGCCGACCGCGGCCGCGGCGAAGAACCCCGACGTCGCCGACCCCGTCAGTGGCAGATGCTCGCTGGCGAACGCGAGCATCGAGGCGAACTGCGGCGAGAGCCCGACCGCGAACAGCACGGTCGCGATCCACACCGGCGCGCCACTCCCCCGTGCCGCGATGAGCCCGACCGCCGCAACGATCGCGAGCACGCACCCCGCGATGAGCACGACGACGGGGCGCACGCGGCGCGTGATGCCCACCGCGCCGAAGCGCCCGACGGTGAACGCGGCCCAGAACACCGCGGTGAGCGCGGCACCCGCGCCCGAGCCGCCGAGGTGGACGGATTGGGCGTAGGTCGCGATCCATCCCGAGAAGCCGACCTCGACACCCACGTACAGCGCAAAGAACACCGCGACTGCGACGACGAGGCGGCGGGGTGCGGCCTCGCCGCGGGCGTGATCGGTCGCGTCGACCGGTGCCGGTGTCGAACGGCTCGTTACGATCGCGGCTGCGAGCACCGCGGCGAGCGCGGCGACGACGTACGCGAGCCGTACCGTTCCCCGCGCCGCGAGCGACCGGTTGACGAGCAACGGCGACAACAACGCGCCGACTCCGAAGAGAAAATGCAACCCGTTGATCAGCGAGGGGCTGGCGGGATTGCGCGACCAGAGCAGCAGCGTGTTGCTCCCGACCTCGACGAGCCCGAGCGCCACACCGAGCACGACGAACGCGCCGCACAGTGCGACGAGCGAGCGCGATTGCGTCACGAGGAACAGTCCCGCCGCCATCAGGATCAGCGCACACGAGAGCAGGCGGTGACCGAGGCCGCGGTCGAATCCCCGACCGCCCGCGAGCGCACCGAGCAGATACCCGACCGACTGCGCGACGAACACGAAGCTGATGCCGCTGACACTCGCACCGACCTGCGCCCGCAACCCCTCGAGCGCGGGCCCGAGCATGCCGAGCACGACTCCGAGGACGACGAAGCTGAACAGGTAGCCGACGAGTGGATCGCGCGATCGGGTCACGACACGCCGCGACCGGGTGCGATCAGGCCGCGAACGCGCGGCCGAGATCCTCGAAGAAGCGCGCCACCCCGGTGGCATCGTCGAGGTTGCGGCCGAGCCCGACGCTCGCCATCGTGATCCCCCGCGCGGCCAACGGCTCAGCCGCAGCGCGCGTGGCGGGGCCGTCGAGGCGTCCGTCCTTGCCGATCACCGGGCGCAGGGTCTCGCGCAGATGGAGCGCGGCGGGATCACGGCCGGCAGCGGTGTACGCGTCGCGGAGCCGCGCCACGCCATCGAGCAGCTCTTCGGGTGTCGTCGAGTAGATGGGCAGCCAGCCCGCGCCGAGCTCGGCCATGAGCTCGACCATCTCGGGCGTCGCCGCCGTGCCGAAGGCGAGCGGGATGCCGCCCGCCTGCGCGGGACGGGGCTCGCACCAGATGTCGGTGAACGAGACCGTCGACGACTCGAACGACACCGGCCCGGCCTGGGTCCAGAGGGCGACACACGCGCGCAACTGGTCGGCGAAGCGCACCCGCCGGTCCTTGAACGGGATGCCCTCGGCGCGGTACTCCTCGCGCTGCCAGCCGATGCCGACTCCGAGATCGAGCCGGCCGTGCGCCACCTGGTCGAGGGTCGCCGCGGTCTTGGCGAGCAACACGGCCGGCCGCAAGGGCGAGATCAGGATGCCGGTCGCGAGGCGCACGCGTTCGGTCGCGCCCGCGATCGCCGCGAGCAGGATGAGCGGCTCGGGCCAGGGCTCCTCGGGACCGTACGGGAACACGCCGAACGGATACCGGTCGGTGCGCGTTCCCATGACCACGTGATCGGGGACGACGAGCTGGTGCACGCCGGCGGCATCGGCCACGCGCGCGGCCTCGACGACCGCACGCAGGTCGTTGCCGAAGAGCCGGGTGAAGCCCGAGATGGTGACGCTGACCTGCACGGCGCGGCCCCGACTCAGCCGGTTCCGAGCAGGCGGGCGCGCAGCTCGTGCTTCGGCACCTTGCCACTCGGGTTGCGGGGCAGCACGTCGAGAATCTCCAGTCGTTCCGGGATCTTCTGGGTCATGAGGCCCTCGCCCTTGCAGTACTGGAAGATCTCGGTGAGCGTCGGCGGATCATCGGCGTCGGTCGCGACGACACACGCGCACACCATCTCGCCGCGGTCGGGATCGGCGAGGCCGAGCACCGCGACGTCGACGATCTTCGGGTGGCCGAAGAGCACGTCTTCGACTTCCTTCGCGCTGACGTTCTCACCCTTGCGGATGATGATGTCCTTCAGCCGGCCGGTGATGATGACGGCTCCGTGCGGATCGAACCGCGCGAGGTCGCCGGTGCGGAAGAACCCGTCGGGCGTGAACGCGACCGCGTCGAGCGACGCGTCGACGTAGCCGCGCATCAGCGACGGTCCCTTCGCGATCAACTCGCCCTCCGCGCCGGCGGCGACGTCGCGCAGGTCGCGGTCGACGAGACGGATCTGCACGCCTTCGTTCGGGGTGCCCTCACCGTCGCGCTTCGACTCGTCGGGTGCGTCGATGTCGGTCTGCGACAGGATCGGCATCTCGGTGAGCCCGTACCCCGAGGTGATGCCCGTGCTCGTCGGCACCGCTTCCATGAGGTCGTAGTGCAACGCCGGCGGCTTCGCGGAGCCGCCGCTCGGGAAGTCGCGGATCGTGCGGTACGCCTCGGGGTTCTCCTTCGCCTCGACGAGGAGCGCGGCGTGGATCGCAGGCGCCCCGTTGCCGAGGGTGATGCCGTGGCGGCCGATGAGGTCGGTCGACGCGCCCGCCGTCCAGGCCTCCATGAGCACCGCGGTCGAGCCGGTGAGCAGCGGCGTGAACACTCCGATGATGATCCCGCCGACGTGGGTGAACGGGAACGCGACCAGCGCGATGTCGTCGGCGCCGACGTGCGTCTTCTTTGCGTAGCCGATCGCGGCGGCCATCACCGTGCGATCGGTGTGCCGCGCGCCCTTCGGCTCTGCGGTCGTGCCCGACGTGTAGAAGATCCACCGCACGGGGTCGTCGGCCGGGTCATCCGGGAGCACGGCGGGCGCGGGAAGCGTCGCGGGGTCGCCGGTGGGGTTGTGGTGGTCG
>JBBSEC010000164.1:0-5984 GCA_038240075.1 Acidimicrobiia bacterium | reverse complement strand
GAAGGCGACCATCCCGTCTTCCATCGTCGCGTAGATGTCTTCGTGACCGGCCCGACACCCCTGCGCGATCGTCGTCGCGGCGTTCGCGGAGATCTCCCCTTGCGCCCATGCTTTCGCGACGAGCGGCAGTGTTTCCTGTGCTTTCGCGGTGGCGAGTGACACACGCGCGTCGCGGACCCGTTGTCCGGTCTGGAACTGCACCCACATCGGTGTCGTGCTCGCACCCTCACCCTTCGGGACGCCACGGCGGTGCAACGCGACGAGCATCGTGGCTGCGTGGCTTTCGAGCCGGTCGATCTCGCGGCGCGCCTCGATGAAACGCGCGCGCAATTCTCCGTCGCACAACCCGCTCGCGTCGACATCGACAAGCTCGTCGACGAGGGTCGTGAGGGGGCGGACATGTCCCAATGATATACGAACATACGTTCGGTAACAAGCAGAAAACCCAATAAACATGGGCGCGATTTGGCAGTGGCCACCTTGAGCCTTCGCTCCCTCACGAGTGAGCTCAGAGCGGGGGACCTGAACGCGTGAGTTCAGAACCGCTCGGCATGCTCGTCGGCGAGCCACCAGCGGAGCCTGCCGGGCCATCGCCGGGTAACTTGCCCACTCTGAGGGGCCGTCGGGAGAACCCGGCCTCCACCCGGGGGTTCAGCATGCGTCGTTTGTCCATCGCCGTTACCGTCGCGCTCATGGCGCTCGTCGTCACTGCCGGCCCGCTGGGTGCGGCGCCCGCGCCGACCGGCGTGCGCTACCTCGACAACATCTTCTCGAGGGTGAAGCTGCGCCCCGACATCACGTACGGCACGGCCGTCGACCAGATCACGCACGACACGGTCACGCTCAAGCTCGACATGTACACGCCTGTGGGCGACACCGACACGGCTCGCCCCGCGATCGTGTGGGTGCACGGAGGCAGCTTCTGCTGCCTCGACAAGACCTCACCCGAGCTCATCGACGAGGCGCACCAGTTTGCGATGAAGGGCTACGTCAACGTCTCGATCGACTACCGCCTCGCGCATCCTGGATGCGTCCCCGGCGGCGGTACGTCGTGCACGATCGGGATCAACGAAGCGAGAGAAGACGCACGAACCGCGGTGCGCTTCCTGCGCGCCAAGGCCGCGAAGTTCGGCATCGACCCGACGCGCATCGCGATCGGCGGCTCGTCGGCCGGAGCGATCACCGCGGTCAACGTGGGCTACTCGTCGGGTGACCCGGCGCAAGGCGCGCACGCGAGCTTCTCCTCCGCGGTCGAGGCCGTGCAGTCGTTGTCGGGGTGCGCGATCACGACGGTGCCCGCGGCCGGCGGCGCGCCCGAGCTGTTCTTCCACGGCACCGCGGACCCGTTGGTTCCCTACTCGTGCGCGCAGCGCACCGTCGCGCAGGCGAAGGCGGCGGGCCTCACCGCCGTTCTCGTCACGTGGGACGGTGAGGGGCACGTCCCCTACGTGCAGAACCGCACGCAGATCATCACCGACACGACCTTGTTCTTCTACGCGGAGCTCGATCTCGCGCACGCGTCGTAGGCGCCTACTGCTTCCCTGCGTTACTGCATCCCGAGGTCGACGACCTGCTGTAGACGCGCGAACGCGTCGTGGTCGCCGTCGATGTCGAGGCGCGTCGCGGGCCCGCGACCCCAGAGCCAGCCGTCGAGGTCGGCGGCATCGGCGCGGACGATGAACGCGGGTTCTACCTCGGGCGGCTCGACGACGAGGAGGATGTCGCGATCGTAGGTGTTGCCGGTGTTGGGGCTCGTGCCCGTGAAGCGCCCGAGCGCGATGTCCCATGCCGCGCCCGTGTCGCGCGCGACGAGGCGGCCGGTCGCGCCGTCGGGAGTGAACGTGCTCCACTCCGGGAGATCCCCGTGGACGATCGTGAGCGCGGCGTCGATGCCGTCGGATGCGAGCTGCGGGTCGATCGCGCTGCGATCGCCGATGACGAGCTCGGCGTCGATCCGGTGCATGAGCGCCTCGTGCGCCTGCCAGCGGATGACGAACGCGACCCGCGGGTCGGCCGACCACGTCCACACCGCGGTGTCGCGAGGTGTCGTCGAGAGCGCCTCGAGCAATGCGTCGGTCGCGTCCCCGAACAACGCGAGGAGGGCGTCGCGATCGGTGGGCCGCTCCGGCTTTCCGGCGTCGGCCGCGTCCGGGTCCGCGAGCCGTTCGCGCACGATGGCGGCCCAGAAGAGCTGCACTTCGGCCAGGTGCCAGAGCAGGTCGTCGGCGCTCCAATCGGGGCAGGTCGGCACCCGGTCGGAGCCGTCGACCCGGCCCAGGCACTCGGCGAAACGGGCCGACTCGCGGCGAATGGCGGCGAAGTAATCAGGATCGGTGAGCACGCCGGCGAACGTAGCCGCGCGGCGACCGATGACTTCGGTGCGGCGCGACGGTCGAAGCTCTCGACCGAGTGAGACGTTCTCTCCAAGGAGCCTGCGATGCCGCGACGTGACTCTGCCCCCATTGGCGCCCCGGTGTGGGTCGACCTGTTGACCTCAGACCCCGAGAAGAGCCGAGCCTTCTACGGCGAGCTCTTCGGATGGCAGTCGGAGGCGGCCGGCGAGGAGTTCGGGGGCTACGCGAACTTCTCTCTCGACGGCGTGCAGGTCGCCGGCAACATGGGCAACGACGGCCAGGCCGGTGTGCCCGACGGCTGGGCGGTCTATCTGGCGAGCGCCGACGCCGCGGCCACCGTCGATGCCGCAGCCGCGAACGGCGGCGCCGTGGTCTTCCCGCCGATGGCCGTGGGCGAGCTGGGGACGATGGCGATCGTGACCGACCCGGGCGCGGGTCGCATCGGTGTCTGGCAGCCCGGCCTGCACAAGGGCTTCGGCATCCTCGCGGAGTCCGGCGCTCCGAGCTGGTTCGAGCTGCACACGCGCGCGTACGACGCGTCGGTCCGCTTCTATCGCGATGTCTTCAACTGGGACACGCACGTCGTGAGTGACGAGCCCGAGTTCCGCTACACGACACTCGGCGAAGGCGAGAGCCAGCTCGCGGGGATCATGGACGCGTCGGCCTTCCTTCCTGAGGGCACCGACGCCGAGTGGTCGATCTACTTCGGTGTCGACGACACCGACAAGGCGTTGGCGCGGATCGTCGACCTCGGCGGTGCGATCGTTCAGCCGGCGCAAGACACGCCGTACGGGCGCCTGGCGCACGCGTCGGACCCCACGGGCGCGCGCTTCAAGCTCGTCGCCGGCATGTGAGCGTTGACTGCGGCCCCCGGTTCTGCTCTACGGTGAACGGGTTGGCGGGTCGACGGATGAGAAGGAGCGGCAGCGGATGACCGACACTGCACACCTCACCCCGAGTGCCGCCGAATTGGGTTTCGAGCAGCACCGGACCGAGCTGAGGGCGTACTGCTACCGGATGCTCGGCTCGGCGTTCGAAGCCGACGACGCCGTCCAGGAGACGCTCGTGCGCGCGTGGCGGATCTTCGACCGGTTCGAAGGCCGTTCGTCGTTGCGTTCGTGGCTCTACCGCATTGCCAGCAACGTGTGCTTCGACATGCTGAAGGGTCGTCAGCGCCGCGCGATGCCGATCGACGTGACGGAGGTCGGACACGCCGATGTGCCCGTCCATCCTCCGGTCTCCGAGGCGATGTGGATCGGTCCGGTTCCGGATCGCCGCGTGCTGGCCGCCGTCGACGATCCCGCCGAAGAGGCGGTGATGCGTGAGTCGGTGCGCCTCGCGTTCGTCGCGGCACTCCAACACCTGCCGCCCCGGCAACGCGCGGTGCTGATCCTGCGCGAGGTCTTGCGGTGGAAGGCCGACGAAGTCGCGGAGCTGCTCGACACCACCGTCGTCTCCGTGAACAGCGCACTGCAGCGCGCCCGGGCGACGCTCGCCGACCGCGACGTCTCGATGGGTGAGCCCGCGGCGCCGATCGACGCCGCCGCGCAGGAGCTGCTCGCGCGCTATGTCGACGCGTTCGAACGCTTCGACATCGACTCGCTCGTGACGCTGCTCCACGAGGACGCGACGATGTCGATGCCGCCATATCCGCTCTGGCTCCGCGGCGCCGACGAGTTGAAGGTCTGGCTGAACGGACAGGGGAGCGGCTGTCGCGGCTCGCGCTTCGCGGCGATCGACGTCAACGGCACACCCGGGTTCGCACAGTGGCGCGTCGACCCCGACGGCGGGTACGCCGCGTGGGCCATCCACGTTCCGCAGATCTCAGCCGGGCGGATCTCGGCGATCGACTTCTTCGTCGACCCTGCGCTCTTCCCGCTCTTCGATCTCCCTCTCCACCTCGACGCCTGACCGGACCACCGAGGCCGGCTCCGCGGGCACGACGTCGGAGAGCCCGCACAGCACGAGCAGGTCGACGAGTGCCCGCGGCGCGTTGTCGAGGCGGATCGACGCGCCGTGTCGCTGCGCGTGCAGCTGCAGCCGCATGAGCGTCTCGACCACGGCGGCGTCGGCTTCGGGGAGTGCACTCGCGTCGACGACCACGATGATCGATCGCGACGGCGGTTCCAGCGGCACCGCGATGAAGACCGTTCGACGGCGTGGAACTCACCGCACGTCCGAGTTGAGCCGCCAACCCGTGAGGCCACAGATCACGAAGCCGAACGCGTTCATCGTGCCGTGGATGTTGGCCATTTCGGGGATGCTCAGCGCGGGGACGTCGTAGTAGCGGGCGGTAGCCCAGAAGATGGCCAGGACCATCGGTGCCAGGACCGCGAGTGACGAGACGACGAGAAACGGCCGGCCGGCGTGCGGCGGCTGTCGGCACGAACGGAGTGTATGAGTGACGGGCGCCGCGGCTTGGCGGCTCGGAGCTACGTCGTTGGCGACGTGATGTGGCAGACCTGCGTGAAGTACTGCTCGATGTGATTCGATGCCGCCCGGACCGCCGGCGACTCGAGCCCCGTCACCGACGAGGGCTTGATCTTCGTGAAGTCGTAGTTGGCATCGGCCAGGGCCTGCAGGTACGGCTTGAACGCGTTGATGAAGGTCTGGAAGTCGCCCTTGATCTCCTTCGGCGCCTTGTCGGCGGCCTGTTGCAACGCAGGCCCGAGGTTCTCGAACTGCTTCTTCAGGTCCGAGGTCGACAAGCCGGTGGGGTTGACGTTGCTGAACGCCTTGTCGTCTGCGCGTGCGAGGTCGCAGAAGTCGCTCGAGCTCGAGCCCTTGAGCTTGATCGTGGTCGTCGACCCGCCGCCGGACGGCGACGTCGAGCCGGGCGCCGAGGTCGCGGTGCCCGTCGAGGTCTTCGACGACGATCCGCAGGCGGTTGCGCCCAACGCGACGAGGATCGCGACGGCGAACAGGCTCTTGACGCGCATGGCTGGGTCTCCCGGTTGGGTGAGCAGGGCGGAGCAATAGACGTGCGGACCCCGCACTCCACCGGACCCTCGCGCGCAACGTGCCTGATTGCAAGCACCCTCCGGGCCCTGCCGGCAGGGCCTCCGACCAGGAAAATTTCACGCTCCGTCTTGCTCATGTGACCGAACGCGGTGTACAACTTGTCCCGGTTGGCGGTCGGGGGACCACACAGGGACACCGAAGTGACTGTCGGCTGGGCGGAGTTGGATCAGGTTCTTCGTGGTCCGTCGTGCGAGTTCTGCACGCGGGCGCGTGGGCTACGTATTGCCAATTGGGAGGCATTGTGCGACAAGGGGATGGCGGGCGGAAGTCGATGTTCTGGCTTTTGTCTTCGCTCATGACATTGCTGTTCAGCGGGATGATGATGGTCCCGGCCACGGTGGCGAATGCCGCTGTCAAGCCGAAGGCCTCAGCGCCCGGAACTCTGGAGATTTGTAAGGCGGCTGCGAACGGGATGTCTGGAAAGACGTTTTCGTTCTCGGTCGATGGTGGATCGGCGATCTTGGTGACCGGCGGCGGCTGTTCTGGCCCGATGTCGGTTGCGGCGGGGTCGCACACGATCGTGGAGGCCCCGACTGCGGGTCTGCAGGTCAAGGCCATCCAGGCGAATCGCGTGGTCTCGAAGGACCTCAGCCACGGCACCGTCACGGT
>JBBSEC010000163.1:0-6189 GCA_038240075.1 Acidimicrobiia bacterium | reverse complement strand
CTGCTCGGCGTGATGACGCAGCTCGAGAACCACTACCGCGACATGTGCGATATCGAGTTCACGGTCGAGCAGGGCCGGCTGTTCATGCTGCAGACGCGCGTCGGCAAGCGCACCGCGTTGGCTGCGTTGCGCATGGCGGTCGAGATGGTCGACGAGGGCCTGATCGACACGACCGAGGCCGTGCTGCGCATCGAGCCCGCGCAGCTCGACCAGCTCCTGCACCCGCAGTTCGACCCCGCGGCGAAGTTCACCGTGCTCGCGAAGGGCTTGAACGCGTCGCCGGGTGCGGCCGTGGGTCGCGTCTACTTCACCGCCGACACTGCCGAGGCACACCATGCCGACGGCGAGCGCGTCATCCTCGTGCGACCCGAGACGTCGCCCGACGACCTGCACGGCATGATCGCGGCCGAGGGGATCCTCACGTCGCGCGGCGGTCTCGTGAGTCACGCGGCTGTCGTCGCGCGCGGCATGGGCACGCCCGCGATCTGCGGCGCCGAAGCCGTGCACATCGATCTGAAGGCGCGCACGTTCTCGGTCGGCGACGTTGTCGTCCGCGAGGGCGAAGTCATCTCGATCAACGGCACGACCGGCGAAGTCGTCGTCGGTGAGGTGCCGGTCGTGACGCCGGAGCCGAGCGGACCATTCGGCATCGTGCTCGAGTGGGCCGACGAGTTCCGCACCCTCGGCGTGCGCACCAACGCCGACCTGCCCGAAGACGCGAAGCGCGCGCGTGAGTTCGGCGCCGAGGGCATCGGGCTCTGCCGCACCGAGCACATGTTCCTCGGCGACCGGCTGCCGATCGTGCAGCGCATGATCCTCGCCGACACGCCCGAGGAAGAGAACGCCGCGTTGGCCGAGCTCGGTCGCGTGCAACGGCTCGACTACCTCGGGATCCTCGAGGCGATGGACGGTCTGCCGGTGACGATCCGGCTGCTCGACCCGCCGCTGCATGAGTTCCTTCCCGACATCGAGGAGCTCATCGTCGAGCAGGCGAAGGGCGAGCTCGACGCGAAGGGCGAGAAGCTGCTCGCTGCGGCGCGGTCGTGGCAAGAGGTCAACCCGATGCTCGGCATTCGCGGCTGCCGGCTCGGGATCCTGAAGCCCGGTCTCTACCGCATGCAGGTGCGGTCACTCATCGAAGCCGCGGCCGAGCGCAAGCAGGCGGGCGGCGATCCGCGCGTCGAGATCATGATCCCGCTGATCGTCAACCGCGCCGAGCTCGACATGCTCGACGGGTGGGTGCGCGAAGTCGCGACCGAAGTGCTGACGGCCGCTGGTGTCGACCTGCACTACACGGTCGGCACCATGATCGAGACCCCTCGCGCTGCACTCGACGCGCGGGAGATCGCCCACACCGCCGAGTTCTTCTCGTTCGGAACCAACGACCTCACGCAGATGGCGTTCGGGTTCTCCCGCGACGACGTCGAGAGCCGCCTGATGCCCGCGTACATCGAGGCGAAGCTGCTGCGGGTGAGCCCGTTCGAGGAGATCGACGTCGACGGCGTCGGGAAGCTGATGGCGATGGCCGTTGCCGAAGGCCGCGCCACGCGTCCCGACATCAAGCTCGGCATCTGCGGTGAGCACGGCGGCAACCCCGCGTCGATTCAGTTCTGCTTCGAAGTGGGTCTCGATTACGTGTCGTGCTCGCCGTACCGGGTTCCGATTGCGCGCCTCGCCGCTGCGCATGCGGCGCTCGGGGCGTCGGGCCCGGCCGCCAACGCCTGAGCGCGAACCGTCGAGCGATGCTGAAGTTGGATGCCGCGGGCGTGACCGCGTTCGTCGAGTCGGTCTGGCCGGGCGCGTTCGAGTCGTACGAGGTCATCTCGCTGGGGGAGCGCACGGCGAGCGTGCGGCTGAGCCACCACGACCGGATGCTCCGGCCCGGTGGCACGGTCTCGGGCCCGTCGCTGATGGCGCTGGCCGACCTCGCGATGTGGGTCGCGGTGCTCGGCATGGTCGGACCGGTCGCGATGACCGTCACGACCCATCTCGACATCGACTTCCTCCGCTTCGTCGGTCCGCACGATGTCGTGGCCGACGTGCGGCTCCTGAAGCTCGGCAAGCGGCTCGCGGTCGGTGACGTGCTGATGACGGCCGACGGCGCGACCGAGCCGTGCGCGCGGGCGTCACTCACGTACGCGATCCCGCCCGATGCCGGCGCGGCGTCGTGAGCGAGTGGCGGCGCGCGCTGGGCGGGGATGAGTTCCTGGTCACCGACGACAACAGCCGCGTCGACCTCGATGTCGTGCACGGCTACCTCGAGCACGAGTCGTACTGGGCGAATCATCGGTCGCGGGAGCAGACGGAGGCCGCGAACGCGGCGTCGTGGTGCTTCAGCCTGATCGACGAGGAGCGCGGCGCGCAGGTCGGGTTCGCGCGCTTGATCACCGACTACACCACCTACGGGTGGCTCGCCGACGTGCTCGTGGTTCCGGCGTACCAGGGCCGTGGCCTCGGCACGTTCCTCGTCGGCTGCGTCGCCGATGCCGCGACGGGCATCAACCGGCTGCACCTCGGGACGCGGGATGCGCACGGCCTCTACGCCAAGTTCGGCTTCACTCCGCTGTCGTATCCCGACCGCGCGATGGAACGCCTGCTCCGCCCCCTCGCCCCCGACGTCTGATCCGTTCAGGAATGAGTGTCGTAGGTGGTCGGTACGGTGCGCCTTGTGAGTGATCAAGCGGTCCTGAAAATCGTGGAGACGGAAGTCGTGGTCCGGCATGCGCATCCGGACGCGCTGGCGGTGGTCGGCGGTCCGTTGTTGCGACGCGAGGAGCGCGAGGCGGAGCTCGGCGCGCTGCTGGCACCGGGCGCGACCCGGCCGGCGGGGGCAGGAACCCGGGCGCAGGCCGAGGAGCCCGATCCGTACCGCTTGTGCTTCGAGCGCGACCTCGATCGGGTCAAGCACTCACGCGAGTGGCGTCGGCTTGCCGGCAAGTGCCAGGTCTTCGTGGCCCCCGAAGACGATCACCTCCGCACCCGGCTCACCCACGCGGTCGAGGTGGCGCAGGTCGCCACCGGCATCGCCCGGGCGGCCAACCTGTGCCTGCCGCTCGTCGAGGCGATCGCGCTGGCTCACGACTGCGGCCACGGGCCGGCCGGCCATGCGTCGGAAGACGCGTTCGCTCCGTATCTGCCCGGCGGCTACGACCACGCCGTCTACGGCGCCGACGTCACCCTCGAGCCGCTCAACCTCTGCGTGCAGACGCTCGACGGCGTGCGCAACCACTCGTGGCGCCGTCCGCCACCGTCGACCCCCGAGGGCGAGGTGGTGGCGTGGGCCGACCGCATCGCGTACGTCTGTCACGACTTCGAAGACGCGTGTCGTGCCGGCATCCTCACCCCTCACGACCTGCCGGCCGAGGTCGTCGAGATCGTCGGCACCCGTCGTTCTGGGCAGATCGGGGCATTCGTCCTCGCCGTGCTCGACGCGATCGACCTCACCGGCCGCGTCGGGATGACCGAGCCCGCGGCAGGCGCGCTCAGCGCGTTCCGGCAGTTCAACTTCGAGCGGATCTACCTGCGCCCCGCGTCAGTGCGGCAGGCCGAACGGGTCATCCATCTGCTGCGCGGCCTCGTCGACTGCTACGTCGACGTCCCGAGCCGGTTGCCCGCCGCGGTGCCCGGCGTACCCGTCGATCTCGAACCCGGCTCGGCCGAAGCGGCCGCGGCCGCCGTTCACTACGTCTCGGGCATGACCGACCGCTTCGCGCTCTCGCAAGGTGTCGAGCTGCTCGGGTTGCGGCTCGAGTCCCTGCCTCGGGGCGTGTGACAACGCGGCCTCCACCTAAGGTATCCACGGAATGGGGATCGTCGACGACGACGTGGCGCGGGTCCGCGAGGCAACTGATCTCGTGGAACTGGCGCGTGAGCACCTCGCGCTGAAGCAGTCCGGACGGCGCTTCGTCGGGCTCTGCCCGTTCCACGCGGAGAAGACCCCGTCGTTCTCGGTCAATCAGGAGCAGGGCGTCTACTACTGCTTCGGATGCCAGGCGAGTGGCGACGCGATCACCTTCGTGCGCGAGGTCGAGCACCTCGACTTCGTCGGTGCCGTCGAACGGCTCGCGTCGCGAGCCGGCATCCAGCTCCGTTACGACGACGCCGCGTACTCGGAGAATCGCAAGAAGCGCGATCGGCTGCACGAAGCCGTCGCCGCGGCGATCGCGTTCTATCACGAGCGGTTGATGAAGCATGACGACGCACGCCTCGCGCGTCGCTATCTGCGGAGCCGCTTCTACGAGAAGGAAGCGGTGCAGCGCTTCGGTCTCGGCTACTCGCCCGACGGCTTCGACGTGCTGAGCAAGCACCTCGAGGAGCAGAAGTTCGCGCGCGGCGACATCACCGCCGCCGGGCTCGCGTTCGTCAACAAGACCAATCGGTTGCAGGACGCGTTCCGCGGCCGGTTGATGTGGCCGATCTACGACGCGCGTGGCGACGCGGCCGGCTTCGGCGCGCGCTCGCTCGACGGCCAGCCGCCGAAGTACAAGAACACGCAGGAGACGTCGATCTACCAGAAGAGCCGGCTGCTCTACGGCCTCAACTGGGCGAAGCCCGAGATCGTGGCGCGGGGCGAGGTCGTCATCTGCGAGGGCTACACCGACGTCATGGCGTTCGTGCTCGCGGGCGTCCCCAATGTCGTCGCCACCTGTGGCACCGCGCTTGCCGACGAGCACTTCACGATGTTGAAGAACTTCGCCCGCAAGGTCACGCTCGCGTACGACGCCGATGCCGCCGGCCGGGCCGCGGCCGAGCGCTGCTATCAGTGGGAACAGAAATTCGAGGTGCAGTTCCAGGTTGCCGACCTTCCGCCCGGACGTGATCCTGGTGATCTCTGGCCCGACCAGGCGCCCGCGCTCGTCGCCGCGATCGAGCGGGCCGCGCCGTTCCTCGAGTTCCGCGTCGACCGCCTGCTCGAAGCGGGCGACCTGTCGACGATCGAAGGGCGGGCGCGCGCGGCAGGCGCCGCGGCCGCGCTCGTCGCCGAGCATCCGAACGAGTTGGTGCGTGATCAGTACGTGATGAAGCTCGCGGGCCGTCTGCAGATCGACGACGACCGGTTGCGCGAAACGGTCGAGCGGTCGCGTCGCGGCGAACGACCGACGGTCACCACGTCGGCGCCGTCGACCGCCGCGACGCCCGTCCGTCACGTCGATCGCCGCGAGCTCGACGCGCTGCGGTGGGCCATTCACGCACCCGCGTTGATGGGCGATCGTCTTGCCGTCGAGCTCTTCGTCGATCCACTGGCCCGCGATGCGTACGGGTCGCTGGCGGAGTTGTCGTTTCGTGAGGCGGTGTCGCAGTCGGAGCCCGAAGTCTCCAAGTTGCTGGAGCGGCTGGCGGTCGAGGACCCGATCGTCGAGTCGCAGCCACCCGAAGACATGGTGTCGCGCGTGGTGGTGAACCTCGTGGAAGCATCAAGTCAACGGCTGTTGACGTCGATGGTGAGAAGTGATGACGAGCGGGCGTCGGAGTTCAACATGCTGCTCGACCTGCTGGTGCGTCTGCGCAACAACGACGAGTGGTCGGCGGCGGAATCCGTGGCCGATCAGTTGGTAGGGTGGATCGTGACGGCGGAGCCGAACGGTGACCATGGAACCGGCTGAAGACACAGTGAATCCCGCGAAGGCAGACGACCCTCGCGTCGCGGCGTTGGTTGCGCGTGGGCGTGAGCGCGGCTTCGTCACGTCGGGTGAAGTGTTCGCCGCCTTCCCCGATCTCGAGCCCGAGACCGCGGAGTTGTCGTCGATCTACACGCGCATCGAAGCGCAGGGCGTGAAGATCGAGGACGAGATCCGCGCCGAGCTCGAGCTCGAAGATCAGCAGCGCGTCATCGGCGACACGAGCTCGTCGACGCGGCGCCGTCCGAGCGAGCACCGACCGGGCGAAGCGGTCAGCCGTCCCGGTGCCGCGGCCGGTCGCCGCTTGTCGTACGACGACGACGACGGGCTCGCGCGGCCGCTGCGTCCGTCGGGCGAGTTCGGCAGCTTCGATCCGGTGCGCATGTACCTCAAGGAGATCGGCAAGGTCCAGCTGCTGTCGGGTGAGCAGGAGGTCATGCTCGCCAAGCGCATCGAGGCCGGCGTCTTCTCTCAGCTCGAGCTCGACGTGTGCGAGCAGCTGCCAACCGTTCTCGCGGTGTTGCACGGCGCCGGTGTGTTGCCGGCGACCGCGATCGATCCGGCCGAGTGG
>JBBSEC010000162.1:0-6453 GCA_038240075.1 Acidimicrobiia bacterium | reverse complement strand
CTGCGTCCTCAAGCGGTCATCGCAACGGCGTTGGCGAACGCTTGTGATGGTGTCATCCAGCCGAGGGTCTGTCGAGGTCTGGTGTTGAGCGAGCGGGCGATGGCGTCGAGCTCGCGTTGTGTGCACTGCGAGAGGTCGGTGGACTTGGGGAGGTATTGGCGGAGGAGTCCGTTGGTGTTCTCGTTGCTGCCGCGTTGCCAGGGACTCTTCGGGTCGCAGAAGTAGATCTGCACTCCGGTGTCGATCGTGAACTGGGTGTGTTCGGCCATCTCTTTGCCTTGGTCCCAGGTGATCGAACGACGCAGCTGCGCGGGGAGGGTCAAGATCCGTTTGGTCATCGCGGTGCGGACTGCCGGTGCGCCGTGCCCGTTGGGGAGTTTGAGCAAGACCACGTAGCGGCTGTGTCGCTCGACCAGGGTTCCGATCGATGTCATCTTCTTGCCGAAGATCAGGTCTCCTTCCCAATGACCCGGAACCGCGCGATCCGCGACCTCGGCGGGACGTTCTGAGATCATCACCATGTTGCGGATCTGACCCTGACCAACGCCGCGTTTCGTGTAGGCCTTGGCGCGGCGCATCGCCCGGCCGGTTCGCAGGCACGCATGCAGTTCTTTGCGGAGTGCTCCTCGGCTTTGCACGAACAGCGACTGATAGATGGTCTCGTGCGACACGCGCATCTCCGGGTCGTTCGGATAGCACTCAGCCAACCACCCCGAGATCTGTTGCGGAGACCACAAGTCTCCGAGCTTGCGTTCGACAACCTGGCGGAGCCGCCGGCACTGGGCGAGCTTCGCTCGCTTCGGCCGCAGCGCCCGACGTTGCGCCGCTCGGTCGGCCGGCAACGCCCGATACTTCGCCCGGCCGCCGTTCGCGTTGACTTCCCGACAGACCGTCGAAGCCGACCGGCCCATCCGGTCGGCGATGCACCGGACCGACAACCCGGCCGCGAGACCCCGGGAAATCTCCTCCCGTTCGGCCAGCGACAACCGCAGCTCACAACGCTCTCGAGCACTCGGCCGCCGTCCACCAGCGTCAGCGATGAACTTCCGAAGCGACGAGTTTTGGCGCCCCAAATGCCTCGCGATGCGCTTGACCGGCACGCCCGCCTCGCGCATGTCCCAGATCGTCTTCTTGTCCGCCTCCGAGAACCGAGCCACCACCACACCTCCCGATCGACGAAACCAAATGCTCGCCAATCAGGACGCGCGTTGCGTCGACCAGTTGAGGACACAGCCGGTAGGGGACACCCGCATGACGGCGACGCAGCCCCGGCTCGCACGATGTTACAAAACGATTTGCGCTGACCGATTAGCCCTCACCGAACCGGGCCTAGCCGGACAGGATCGTCCCGACGCGCTCGGCGATGCGCGCGAGCACAAGCAGCTGGCGACGCTCCCGGCGGCGGAACGGATGGCCGTCGCGCCCGACGAGGAGCACCACGTCTCCCGCCGGAAAGGGTGCGACCGCGAGATCGTCCGGTCCCGAGTCGCCGGCGGCGACGGTCGGTGACGCCGCTGCGCCCGCCGCGAACGCCTCGAGCACAGACGGGTCGGGAACGTCGGTGCCCGCCGCGACGAGCGCGGTGTTGCCCCGCAACACGACGGCCCAGTCCGCCGCGAACTCGTCGCGCACACTGTCGACGAGGCGTTGTGCGAGCTCGGCGCGCGTGCACGCACCCGAGAGGTGCTCGACCGACTCGAGCGCGTCGAGCCGAGGGTCGGGGAACGTGGCGACCTCGCGCCATTCCTCGACCGACGCACCGTCGACCTCCTCGATCTCGCGTACGAGCAGCGCCACGAGATCTCGGTCGGGAAGCACGACTGCGAACTCGTCGACGGCGACGTGCTCGCTCCGTTCGAGCACGTCGATGCCGACGATGTCGCCGCCGATCGCACCGATGCGGGACGCAACCAGACCGAGCGCACCCGGGCGATCCGGAAGCCAGACGCGCACGACGAGACTCGGCACGGGGGAAGGTTACGACGCCGTGCCGGGGCGCGAAGCGTGCGTAACACGGCGTTCACAGGCCCTTCTCGTACACTCGCCGAGTGGAGCGCCTCGGCATCCTCGGCGGCACCTTCGACCCCGTCCACGTCGCGCATCTCGCGGCGGCGTCGGCGGCTCGCGACGAGCTCGGGCTCGCCCCGGTGCTCGTCGTCGTGGCGGGCGATCCCTGGCAGAAGCGCGGTCGGGTGTGCGCCCCGGCCGAGGTCCGCTTCGAGATGGTCGCCGCCGCCATCGACGGGGTCGAGGGGATCGAGGTCTCCCGGCTCGAGATCGATCGCGCCGGTCCGACGTATACCGTCGATACGGTCGAGGCGCTGCGCGGCGAGCCCTCAGAGCGCGAGCTCTTCTTGATCGTCGGGAGCGACGTTGCCGCGTCGGTCGATACCTGGCACCGGGCCGACGACTTGCGAGCGGCGGTGACACTCGCGATCGTGGATCGCGAAGGTGTCGCGCCGTCCGCTTCGCCGCTCGCCGCACCGCCCGGCTGGCGCAGCGTCTGGGTTCATATGCCGCGCCTGGACGTCTCGTCGACCGAATTGCGCCGCCGCGTCGCCGCGGGCGAATCCGTCGACTTTCTCATACCGCCCCCGGCGGCGCGGGTGTTGCGTGCACGCGGTCTCTACACTGGAGGGCGATGACCCCGACGCGCGCTACGAGCCCCAAACCTCGTCGCCGCCGCGAGCGCAAGGGTCTCGTGGCGGTCGTCGCGCTGGCTGCGGCTTCCGGGCTCGTCGCGGCGCATTTCGGGACCCGTCACGCATGGGAGAATGCGCCCGCCGGTTCGCACAGCCCCACCTCGACGTCGGTTCCATTCGTCAACACGCAGGGAGCTCCGTGACCGGAGCGGAGCGCACGACGAGCACCGGACGAGCGCGGATCGCGGCGCGCGCGGCCGACGACAAGAAGGGCGAGGACATCGTCGTTCTCGACGTGGCCGAGATCATGGGCATCGTCGACGCGTTCGTGATCGCGCACGCGTCGAATACGCGGCTCGTGCGGACGATCGTCGAAGAGGTCAAGAAGCAACTTCTCGACCATGCCGGCGTGAAGCCGCGCTCGGTCGAAGGTATCGACGACATGTCGTGGGTGCTCCTCGACTACGGCGACGTCGTCGTGCACGTGTTCCTCGACGAGACGCGCGAGTTCTACGGCCTGGAGCGCCTGTGGTCCGACGCGCAGCGCATCGTCTGGAACGGCGCCGCGGCGCGGTAGACCCGCGCCCTCGCTGCCGATCGGCATCGCACACCGTTACCCGCGAGCGCTTGACTACCCGTCCGCGCTTTGACATGTTAGATTATCCTTACGTATTGTGGTGGCCGTGGGTCACGCGGGAGCTCCCGTCGTCGAAGATGCGTTCGCCGTCCTCGCACACCCGGTGCGCCGCGAGCTTTTGCAGCGGCTCGCGCACGAGGAGGGACGGGCCGGCGATCTCGCGCGGCGGCTACCCGTCAGTCGCTCGGCGGTGTCGCAGCACCTGCGCCTGATGCTCGCGGTCGGCGTCGTCTCCGAGCGCCGCGACGGCCGCGAGCGCTACTACTCGCTGCGGCGCGATCGGTTGAACGAGGTCGACCGCTGGCTCGAACGTCTCGACGGATTCTGGGCGAAGTCGCTGCAGAGGCTGGGCGAGCATCTGGACGCCGAGAAATGATCGAAGACGGGGGAAGCGTCGTCCACGAGGTGCGTTTCGCGCATCCGGTGGAATGCGTGTGGTCGGCGATCGTCGATTGGGGCGCGCTCGCGCAATGGTTGATGCCGAACGATTTCGAGCCCCGCGTCGGCCATCGCTTCCACCTCGACGGTGGTCCGCCTCGCGGGCTCGTCGAAGCCGAGGTGCTCGACATCGATCCGCCGCGTCGGGTCCAGTGGCGATGGATGATCGACGACGTCGCCACCACGGTGACGATCACGTTGCGCGCCGACGGCGACGACACGCTGCTGCGCCTCGAGCACACGGATCTGCCATCCGATCCTCGTCCGCGCTTCGACCGCGGATGGGTCGAGAAGTTCGACGATCTTGCTCTTCTCTTGAGCGGAGCACCGACGTGAGAGAGGAAGCATGAAGGTCATCCACCACGTGATCGATTTCGACGCGGCGTCGTCGAATATCTGGTCCGCGATCACCGACGAGCGCGGGCTCGCGGGCTGGTGGAGTACGCGGGTACGGGCGCCGGCGACGGTCGGGGCACGCGTCGAGTTCACGTTCGCGGACGAATTCAACCCGGTGATGGAGATCGCCGCGGTCGATCCTGGTGTCAGGCTCGAGTGGCATTGCGTCGGCGGGCACGAACCCTGGAATGACAACACGTTCCGCTTCCAGCTCGCGCCCCTCGACGACGGTCGCACGCGGTTCCGGTTCTGGCAGGACTACGCGGTCGAGTTGAGTGACGACGCGTACGGCATCTACAACTTCAACTGGGGCTACTACCTCGAGAGTCTGCGTCTGTAGTGCACGACGGGCGCGGGCAAGCCTTTCGACCCGAAATAGGTGAGTGATGGGCTACACGCGTCTGACGGGAGAGTCCGCGAGCTATCTCGACGCCCGGGAGAAGCTGCGGCTCGCGGAGATCGATTTGATGCAACAGCGCGAGCGCGTGGCGGAGATGCGCCGCGCTCTCCCGCCCGGCCCCGTCGTCGACGACTACGAGTTCCTCGAAGGCCGCCGCATTGGGAGAGCTATCGCGTTCGTTGTGCTCGTCGGTCTTACAGGTTCGTGCGCAGGCGGGAGTCGCGCAGCAACACCGGTCGATCCTTCGCCGAGCGAGGTAACACCAACGACGACCAGTGCAGCCCACGTTGCGAGCAGGTTGGTGCTGACGGTCGATGACCGACCTGGCGGCAGGCTGGATAGCGAGGGGCGGTCGGATCTCTTCGATGAGCCACGAACGCCGGGCTTCGAACAGGCCCTGTCCAGAGCGGGCCTGGCTTTCGAGGCGGCGTACTTCCGAGATTTTCACGTCGATGTGGATGGTGAAATCGGAAGCCTCGGGATCGTTGCGGGTTCATCCAAACAGGCCACGGCCCTGGTTCGCGATGCAGCCGACGATCTGTTGGCATTTGCGGGATGTCAGTGCAGCACGCCGACGACCGTAGGGTCGGCGCAGCCGTGGCTGGGTCCGGGCGCGGTCGTGCGCGGTGGCGCGGGAGGGAACGGCTTGGTCTATCTCGGAGTCGTCTGGACTCGCGGGCCGTCCGTTGGCGTTCTGTACGTCGGCTTGAGAACCGCAGACGCGCGGCGCATGTTGGAGCGTCTTTCGAGGATCCAGGATCGGCACATGGTCGGGAGCCTGTGAACGCCGATGACGGGGACCTCGGCGCTCGGCGAAGGCGTCAACTCTGCAAATCTGTGTCGTTGGTGACTTAGAGCGGTAGTGGACGAGCAGCTTCGGGGCGAGTTTGTGTCGTGGTACCGCGTGCTGCACCCTCGGCTCGTCACCACGTTGGTCGCGGTGCTCGGCGATGTCGATATCGCTCGTGAAGCGACCGATGAAGCGTTCGCGCGGGCGTTCGAGCGTTGGAGTCGTGTGTCGAGGATGGAGTCGATGGATGGTTGGACCTATCGGGTTGCGTACAATTTTTCGAGGCGGCACTGGCGGCGACGAGCGCTGGAAAGTCGGCTGTTGCGCGCGCAGGCATCTGACGCCAGCGTGCCCGGACCAGCAGGCGAGTTGTGGCTGCTGGTGAGCGAACTGCCGAGGCGCCAAGCGTTGGCGGTGTCCTTGCGCCACGTCGGTCAGCTCACCGAACAGGAGGTTGCGGACGTCATGGGAGTCAAACGGGGCACTGTCTCGGCGACACTTCGGGCGGCATACGAACGCTTGCGGGTTCGAGTAGCAGACGACGTAGGGGAACCGAATCATGCTTGAACTCGATCGCCTTATCGATGCCGCGGTTGGCGGGGCTCCGTCGGCCGATATCGAGCGGGTGGACCGGATCGTCATGCGTCGGCGGCGTCGTCGGGTGTTGACGAGGACCGCGGCCGTCGGCGGACTCGTGATCGCGATAGGCGCGTTTCTCTGGGTGCCTCGCGACGGGCCGAGAACCCTGATCACGACGCGAGGCACCGCCGCGCCGACGACACCGTCGTCCGTCGTGGGAATGAGTGATCCGTCGACTGGCGATCTGCGGCGAAGGCTGGAGGCGCTCGGCCATACCGTGCGGGTCGTTGCGCCGTCCCCCAACGGCTTCACGATGTTGGGCGTCGGCCCGGCGACGTTGTGCGTAGACAAGGTCCGCGTTGTTCAGGTTTACGAGTACGCGTCCGCCGCGCCACGGACGACGTGGTCGCGTGCGATCAGTCGAGACGGTGGATCGATCCGGCGTGGCAGCGTGATCAGGGAGATTCTGTGGGCCGCGCCGCCACACTTCTTCGCGCGAGGCAAGGTCATTGTTCTGTACGTCGGTGGCGAGAGCCGACTCGTCAACGACCTAGCCCGCATCTTGGGTCCG
>JBBSEC010000161.1:0-6514 GCA_038240075.1 Acidimicrobiia bacterium | reverse complement strand
ACATCAGCGACGATCTTTTTCTACAGAGTCGCCGCTCCCGGAGGGAGCGGACCGGCCGCGTACCCGAACACCTCCTACGGCGGCTTGACGCTGACGTGTCAATCCTCCGCACGCAACCAGATTTCGCTTGAAACCCACGCCATCTCAGATTATATCTGAGTCCTGATCGGAGTAACGATGCATCCCCTTCAGCACGCCTCGCTCGACACCAACGACTGGCTCGTCGAGCACAATCCGCTTCCCGTGCGCGAGTCGTGCGACACCTACGACTCGAGCGGCTTCGATGCTCGCAGCGTGTACGTCGAGACCTACTGGCTACCGATGCTCGGCCCGTCGTGCGTCTTCGCGGCACGTCGACTCGCGGCGTGGCTCCAAGCCGAACCGGGCGGGTTCGAGATCTCGACGGCCGCGTTGGCGACGAGTCTCGGTCTCGGCTCGGGTGTCGGACGTAGTTCTGCGATCGTGCGGACGTTGGCGCGGTTGGTCGACTTCGGCCTGGCGAACGTCTCGGACACGTATGCGGTGCGGATGATGTTCCCGCCGTTGTCGGCGCGCCAGATCGTGCGGCTGCCCGATCATCTCGCGGCCGCGCACGCCGCCGATCGTGCGGCCGTCGCTGGGGTGTCTCGATGAGTTTTCGGACCGGGCTGGTCGGGGAAGCCAGCCGGACCGATGGCCGGTGCGGGGTGGGCAGTGTGCCCGCCCTGTACCGGTGCTTTTTCCCGCCGGTGCAGACGACCGTGCAGACCAGTGTGCAGACCTCCGTTGAGGTCGACACTCGACGGAATGGAGATCAGCGATGACTGCACAGACCATCACGGTCGTCGGTGCCCGTGGTGGCAGCGGCGCGAGCACCGTCGCGGCCGCGGCTGCGTTGTTCGCGGCGCACATCGTGCCGACCCAGCTTGTCGCCAACGACGTCGGGACCGCGGCGGCGCTGCTCGGCCTCGGCGCAGCAGGTGATCCAGAGGTGCCGATGGCCATCGCGGACGGCCTCACGCTCGTCTCCGCAGACACCGACACTGCGCCGTTCACGGTGGTCGATGCGGGGCGTCTCGACGAACTCGACCACCGGCCGACCGGACTGCTGCTGGTGGTGCTCCGTGGTCCGTGTTACCTCGGCCTGCGCAGCATCGTGAACCGCGAGCTGCACCCGGACGGCATCGTGGTCCTGAGCGAGACCGGCCGCAGCCTGACCTTGCGCGACGTGCAGGACGTGTGCGGCGTCCCGGTCGTCGCCCAGGTCCACGTGACCGCGAACGTCGCCCGCACGATCGACGCCGGCCTCCTCGTCACCCGATCGCACAAGCTGCGCGAGCTCGCCGGCCTCCACCAGTACGTCGACACGCTCGTCTCCGCCACCAACCCCGTCGCCGTATCCCGAAACCGACACCCCTCAGCCCGATCGGCACAGTCCTCTCCAACGGCCCTCCCGAGCCCGTCAACCGCCTCCTTGGACCTTGACCGTTCGACTCGAAAAGCCCGTCCCAAGATCGGCACAGATATGCCGCTTCCGCTAAGCGGAAGCAGCAGAGCCTTTTCGTCTTGTCGCGATTCGGGGATTGCACGCGCCATTCCTCTTCGAAGCGACGCGACAGGAGGGCGAGTGCTGAGCATCGGGAAGTTGAGTGCGGGCGCGACCGAGTACTACGTCGGTGAGGTCGCGACCTCGGCCGAGGACTACTACGCAGGCCGGGGGGAACAACCGGGCCGGTGGGTCGGATCACTCGCGCACGAGCTCGGACTTTCGGGACATGTCGATCCCGACGACTTCCGCAAAGTGCTCCGCGGCCAGCACCCCGAGACCGGTGCGTATCTCGCCACCGCGCAGGGGTCCGCGTCCCGAGCCGAGAAGCGACGCGAGGAAGTGTCCGAGCCCGAGGAGCTGTCGGAACTCGTGGACTCGCTGCGCGCGGCGGCGCATCTCGGCGTCTCGGCGCGCTACGTGACCGGGCTGTTGGCCGAGGGTGATCGGTATCGCACTCGCATCGCCGAGGCCGGTGACGGCGAGGCGGTCGCCGAACCGAAGTCGTACCTCCTGGGCGTGAAAGCGGAGGGCAATGGTCAGGCCGGCAGCGACGCGTGGACGGTGAGCCGGGCTGAGCTCGAACGGTTCGCGGGGTCGCGTCCGAGGGTCAAGGCACGTCCCGGTTATGACTTGACGTTGCGGCCGCCGAAGAGCGTCAGTGTCTTGTGGGCCCTCGCTGACGACGGGCGGCGGGGCGAGATCCGGCGTGCGCATGCGGAGGCGGTCGATGAGGTTGTCCGCTACTACGAGACCAACGCGGTGTTTGCCCGGCAGGGCGGCAAGGACCGGCATCTGGTGTCGTCGGCGGGGATCGTCGCGGCCGCGTTCGATCATCGCACTAGCCGGGCCGGTGATCCGTTGCTGCACACGCACGTCGTGACCGCGAACATGACGTCGGTTGACGATTCGGCTGATGCGTGGTGGCGGGCCATTGCCGGTATCGGGCTGTACGAACATGCGCATGCGGCCGGGTATCTGTACCAAGCGCACTTGCGGCATCTGCTCGCCGACCGTCTCGGTGTGCAGTTCACGCCGGTCGTGAACGGTCACGCCGAGGTCGTCGGCGTCCCGGCTGAAGTGATCCAGGTGTTCTCGAAACGGCGTGCCGAGATCGAGGAAGTGCTCGCCGAGTCCGGGAACCAGTCGGCACGCGCTGCGCAGGTCGCGACCCTGCGGACCCGTCAAGCGAAGGACTACAGCGTCGACGCGGAGACGTTGGAGCAACGCTGGCGCGACGAGGCCGCCGCCGTTGGCTTTGACGCCGATGACGCGGACGGATGTTTCGACCGGGACGCGCCACCGACGCTGGAGCCCCGATTGGTCGATCGTTGTCTCGATGGGCTGGTCGGTCCCTACGGCCTGACCGAACGGGCCGCGACGTTCCGGCGTACCGATGTGATCGAGGCGCTCGCCTCCGCGGTCGGCGCGTCGGCAACCGCCGCGCAGATCGAACGCATGGCGGACCGGTTGTTGACGAGCGACCGGGTCCTGTTGGTCGACCGCGCCGAGCCGGTACAGACCTCTGTGCAGACATCCGTTGAGGGATCAGTGGACGGATCTTGGTCTGCACGGCTGTCTGTACCGCGGTCGGTGACCCAGAAGCTCTACACCGTTCCCGACCTCGTCGAGATCGAGTCGCGGCTCCTCGCGTGGGCAAGTCGAGATGAGCGGGCGGGGACGGTCGTCGCGGCCGAGACGGTCGAGAACGTTGTGTCGCAGCGGGGCGAGTTGTCGGACGAGCAGTGTGCGATGGTGCGGGCGGTGTGTTCGTCGGGTGAGTTCGTGCAGCCCGTCGCCGGACGGCCCGGCGCGGGCAAGACGTATGCGCTCGAAGCGGTCGTCGCCGCCCACATCGACGCGGGTGTTCCGATCATCGGCTGCGCCGTGTCCGCCGCCGCAGCGTCCGAACTCGAGCATGCCGCCGGGTTCGCGCGCTCGACCGGCGCCTCCGCATCCACGGTCACTCGACTCTTGTGGGACCTCGGCGACCGCAGCTCGCCTGGTCTGGCGCGCGGGACGGTGGTGGTCGTTGATGAGGCGTCGATGCTCGGCACCCGTGACCTCGCCCGCCTCGCGGCCCATGTTCGTGCTGCCGATGGTGCGATCCGCCTGGTTGGTGATCCTGATCAGCACGGTTCGGTCGATGTCGGCGGTGTGTTCCGGCGGCTCTGCGCGGAGCGTGGCGACGGGTTGGTGCGTCTGGTCGACAACAACCGTCAAGAAGACCACACCGAGCGGCTCGCGATCGCGGAGTATCGCGACGGGCACGTCGCTGACGCGCTCGGCCGCTACGACGAGGCCGGCAAAGTGGTCCGTTCCCGCACCGCGGGGGAGTCCTTCGACGCGATCGTCGCGGACTGGTACGCGGCCCGGCTGCACGAACACGTCGATCCGATGATCGCGGGCCCGAACTCCACCCGCCGTGCGCTCAACGACCGCGCACGCGCGCTTCTGAAGTCGAACGGTGAGCTCTCGGGGGTACCGCTGGTGGTCGCGGGCCGGGAGTTCATGGTCGGCGACGAAGTCGTCGCCCGCCGCAACGAACGGCGCCTCCGAGCTGTTAGTGGACGCGAGTCCGTCAAGAACGGCAGCACCGGCACCATCATCAAAACCGATCTCGACCAGGGCGAGGTCGTGGTCGCGTTCGACCGGGAAGGCACGATCCGCGTCCCCAACACCTACCTCACCGCCGGCCGGCTCGAACACGGCTACGCGCGCACCAGCTACGGGGTCCAAGGTGCAACCCATCAGGTTGCTCGCTACCACCCGACCGACCTGTCGTCATTCGAGGAGGGCTACGTCGCTCTCACCCGCGGCCGTCAGAGCGCCCGCATCTACATCGTCGACGGCAACCGACCGGATGTCAGCAACGAACTCGCCCACACGCCCGCCGAGTCGCAGCCGTTCGGCATCAGCGATATCGCCCAAGCCCTGGGGCGGCGCCGCAGCGCGCACATGGCCGCCGACGCATCCCCCGATCTCGACGCAGTCGCCGGAACGCTCGCCGGCCGAACGCTCGCCGAACTCACCGCGAGACGGCGACAACTCGACGTCCAGATGCGACGCGCGCCCGCCGACATGACCCCGGCAATCGAGAAGGCCACGCACACGATCGAGTCCATCCTCGCTCGCCGCCAAGCCTGGGCTGAAGTTCGCAACATCGACCAGCCGGCGGAACCCGACACACCGAGCGATCGCAACAACGGGGAGCGAGGACCGGACCGGGCGCGCGCCGCACTCCGGGCGCTCGACCGCGCGCTCACCCACACCTCCGCGCGCCTCGCCAACCATGAAGGTCACCAGGTGCTTAGGCACGAGTGGCTCGAAACCCACTCCGATCTCGTCGCTGAACAACAAGTCGTACGACGCGCAGAACGAGCGCGCGAAACCCAAATCCGCGTCGCCGCCGTGAACAACCCCGACGCGGCGGTCCGGTTCGTCCTCGGTTCCGAACCGATGCTCCAACGCGACCGACGCGCCTGGCGGACCGCCGTCGCCACGACGGCCGTCTACCGCGCCCGCAATCCCGACACCGTCTCCGACGCGCCCGAAGGTGACGCCGGCCAACAACTCCTCAGCGTCCGACCCAGGTCGCGTGAAGCAGCACGCGAATATGACATCGCGACCTCGGCCATCAACGCTGCCATCGCCACAAACGCGAAATCGAGACAGCGCGCCGCGGACGTGGGCATCGAGCTATGACGGTTCCCGGAAACGATGATGCGCCGACTGCATCGAAATCCCGAACGCCGCACCAACGTCTTCCCACGTCACCTTGTCGAGTTCCCGAGCCAACGCAACGTGCTCACCCGCCAACCGTTCCATCACCTGACTGAGCTCGAGCGCCAAGACCGCGACATCAAGATGCCTCGGCGTCTCCACGGTCCGCTTCGGCTCGCGCCGCGTCGACGCCGGGTAGCGCACGCGAGGCAGTCGCAGCTCGCGTGCCACATCCAGCAGCGCGCGTCGCGCGGCCTTCAGTGTCGCGTCGTCGAACTTAGTCGGCTTCGCGGGACGTCCCGGGCCTCGTGCCATACGCGCAACCCTAGTCGCCGGGCTCAGTTCTAATATGAGTCAGGCGGATCAACATCCAGACAGTCCGATCGGAACTCGTGAGCGGCGACGACGCATGGCGTCGCACCGCGGTGACAACTCGCAGCGACCGCCTTCTCGCGTTAGTGGCGCACCCGGCCGTTATCGTCGCTACGTGGACGCGTGTAGGGGCTCGCTGATTCTGCACGAAGACCGCACGACCGCAGGGTGCAGCGAGGATGACGAGATCGAAGGGTGCCGCGGCCCGGAACTGCGGCACGAGGGCGAACCGAAGCTCTGCTGGCGTTGGCGGGGCGGCGACTGCAACCGCTGCGGCATCCACATCGAGCCGTGACGACCAAAGGGCGCCACTTGCTCGACGACCCGGAGGAGGTCGTCGACCTCGACGGGCTTTCCGCCGAGACGGTGAAAACACTCGACTGGCTGATGTCGTTCATCGGGCGCAATGTGATTGCGGGCAAGGAGAAGGTCGCGGCGGTGCCGAGGTTGCGCTCCATCGCAGAGTCGAGCAATCCACCGAGTCCGGCGACGATCGCTGCATTCGCGTTGCGTGCGAAGAAGACGGAGAAGGTCGCGCGCCGGCTCCGCAAGGTCTACGAGGGTCTGGTCGACGGCAAGGGATTCCGCGACGCAGGCGGGCGACCGATATGACGCGGGCTCGAACGCGGCGGCAGATCGCGGAAGTAGGGGAGCGGTCACAGCCCCGGTCAGGGACGCCCGTGGACGAGCCGACACGACGAGTCAGAATGCGCAGATCGGCATGCCCCGGTGACCTGCCGGGACGGCGTCGGCGCGCTACGGCGCGGCCCCACCGATAACAGGGTCGGTCGGAGTTCAAGTCACCAGCCGAGTGTGCGGCAGCCGACATCGGCGGGTGCGAGCACGGTCAGCGCTTTTCGTGGCTACGCGCTTCTTACGTGCGGCCATGGTCTT
>JBBSEC010000160.1:0-6662 GCA_038240075.1 Acidimicrobiia bacterium | reverse complement strand
GCGCCAACGGTGAGCACGTCTTCGTCGACTACCAGGACTTCAGCGGAGACGGCCTGAAGGCTGCGACCTCCGGTGCCGAGGCGTTCGGCGACGCGAGCGCGATCGCGGCCCAGGGCCGCAAGTCGTACGACCTCTCGACGTACGCGAACCCCGCGCACCCGATTCCCGCCGGTTGCACGATCCGCGTGCTCGGCATGGCGCCCGGTGCGCAGCTCGTCGGGCTCAAGGCGTTCGGAGCCGAGAGCGCGCCGACGTCGAACATTCTGCAGGCCATCAACTACGCGGTCGTGAACGACAACGTCGACGTGATCAACGAGTCGTTCGGTGGCAACCCCTATCCCGACAACAACACCGACCCGATCAGCATCGCCGACGAAGCGGCCGTGGCCGCGGGCGTGGTGGTCGTCGCGAGCACCGGCGACTCCGGCACGACGAATACCGACGGGTCACCCGGAACCGATCCCGCCGTCATCAGTGCGGGCGCGACCACAATGTTGCGCTCGTACGCGCAGCTGAGCGCGTACGGCTTCGGTCTCTCGAAGGGCACGTTCGCGAGCAACAACATCTCGTCGCTCAGCTCGGGTGGTGTCTCCCAGAACGCGCGGACGCAGGATGTGTCGGCTCCCGGTGACCTCGGCTGGGCGCTCTGCTCGAAGAAGCCGATCTACGTGGGTTGCACCGACGACAAGGGCGCGCCGGCGGGCATCCAGGACTTCGGTGGCACCAGCCAGTCATCCCCGCTCACCGCGGGTGAGGCCGCGCTCGTCATCGAGGCGTACATGAACGCGCACTCGGGCGCGCACCCGACGCCCGCGCTCGTGAAGCAGATCATCACGAGCACCTCGACCGACCTGAACCACCCCTCGTACGAGCAGGGCGCGGGGCTCATCAACTCGCTCGCGGCCGTGCAGGCTGCGATGTCGGTCGGCAACAACGCGAAGACCGGCTCGACGCTCCTCACGAGCCCGAGCCAGATCAGTGCAATCGCGGCGCCCGGCACGAGCAACAGCTACCCCGTGACGGTCACGAACAACGGCGCGCAGACCCAGACGCTGCACGCGAGCGGCCGCATCCAGGGTCCGGCGATCACCGATGTGACCGGTCAGGTCACGCTCGACACCACGAACCCGGCGACGCCGTTCTACGTCGACCAGTTCGGCAGCCAGCGCTTCTACGTGCTCCAGCACTTCACGGTGCCGGCCGGTGTCGACCGCCTCGACGCATCCATCGCGGCGCACCAGTCGTTCCGTATGTCGCCGGTCCGCATGATTCTGATCGACTCGCTCGGTACGTACGAGGCGTACACGATCCCTCAGGGCAACGGGAACTTCGGTCACATCGACGTGCACTCGCCGGTGGCGGGCACGTGGACCGCGGTCATCGCGGCCGGTGGCGCGGGTGGCTTCAACGGTCCCGTGAGCTTCGAGTTCGCGACGTCGGACTTCACCGGCTTCGGTTCGGTCACGCCGTCGAGCGCGACGGTTGCACCGGGCGCGTCGGCCACGTTCAACGTCGCGCTCGCGACACCGGCGAACCCGGGTGACACGAGCGCATCGCTGCAGATCAGCAACGACGTCGGTCAGGTGCATTCGATCCCGATCACGCTGCGCAGCCTGATCTCCACCGGCGCGGCCGGCGGTGCGTTCACCGGCGTGTTCACCGGTGGCAACGGGCGGGGCTTCCCCGGCCAGAGCGTCTCGTACCAGTTCGACGTGCCGAGTGGTCAGCACGACTTCGGCATCAACCTGAAACTCACGAACAAGCACCAGCAGGTGGTCGGCTTCGTGGTGAGCCCCGAGGGCACGGTCGTCTCGAGCATGAGCAACGTGACCATCGCTCCCGACGGATCGCAGGTGTTCGGGAACACCTTGCAGATGTTCGTGCGTGATCCCGCGGCCGGGCGGTGGGAGCTCGCGTACGCGATCTTGAACCCGATCTTCGGGAACGAGACGTCGAACACGTACAGCGGTGCACTGAAGTACAACATCGTCTCGGTGAAGGCGACGGGCCTGCCGACATCGGCGGCCACGAAGGTCTCGGCCAAGACGCCGCTGACCGCGAAGATCAAGATCACCAACACCGGGACGCAGACCCAGACCTTCTTCGTCGATCCGCGCACCACGACGGCGCAGGCGTTGACGGTCCTGCCCATCACGCCGGCCACGGGGATCGCGCTTCCGATCCCGCCGACTGCCGCGGTGCCGCGCTGGATCGTGCCGACCGACACGACGAGCCTCTCGTTGCTGGCATCGGCGACGCTGCCGGTGCAGGCCGACCTCCAGTACGGGGGCGGGAACCCCGAGGTGGTCGGTCCTCCCGGCAACGCGTCGACCGCGACGGCCAGCGCGAGTGAGGTTGCACCCGGTCTGTGGTCCGGGTTCGCCGGTGAGGTCGGTCCGTACTCGCCGTCGGCTCCGGCCGGAACCGTCAGCTTCTCGATGTCGGCCACGACGCTCGGCTTCGACACCTCGGTGAAGTCGTCGACCGGCGACCTGTGGTTGCAGACGGTCGACGCGAGTGCGCCCGGCGTGAAGTTCCTCACCCTCGCGCCCGGTGAGACGGGCACGATCAAGGTGACGATCACGCCCGGTGTGACCGCGTCGACGGTCGTGCACGGCACGATCTACGTCGACGACTTCAACTTCTTCACCGACCAGGGCGACGAGCTCATCGCCCTGCCGTACACCTACACCATCGGTTGATCGACGCCTCTGACGGCCGCCAGCACGGCGGCCGTCAGAGGCGGTACAACTGCTTCGCGTTGCCGCCGAGGATCTTGTCGCGCGCGGTCGTGCTCAGGTCGCTCATGTTCTCGGCGGCCGAACCGAGGGGGTCGGGGTAGAGGCACGTCGGGTGGGGGAAGTCGGTCTCGAACATGATGTTGTCTTCGCCCACCGCAGCCACGAGTTGCGGGAGATTCGTCTTCTCGAACCACGTGGTCGCGTACATCTGGCGCTTGAAGTACTCCGACGGCAGCATCGACAACGCGGCTCGGTCGTTCGGTGCGTTCTCCGACATCTCGTAGTCGAGCGCCTCGAGGATGAACGGGATCCAACCCGCGCCGCTCTCGACGGAGACGACCTTGAGCTCGGGGAAGCGCTCGAGCATTCCCGAGCAGATGATGTTCACGACGATCCTGGCGTTCCCGATGAACAGGAGCGTTCCGCCGATCGCGAGCTTGATGTCGTCGTTGTGCGACGCCCACGGGTACTCACCGAAGAACGTCATCGTGGTGAGGCTCGCACCAATGTGGAAATGCACCGGCATCTGCAGCTCGCTGCACGCTTCCCACAGCGGATCCCACTCGCGGCTCGCGAGATCGGGTGCGCCCTGATCCTGCGGGTCCGACGTGAGGTTGATACCTCGCATGCCGAGCCCGGCCGTGCGGTGCGCTTCGCGCACGCACGCGTCGATGTCCCACGCGGGCAGGATCGCCATCGGCAGCAGGCGGTTGTTCGACTCGTCCTGGAGCTCGGCGCGCGCGTCGTTGAAGATCTCGACGCACAGCACGCGCAAGGCGGGGTCTTCGATCGCCTGGGCGAGGGCCTGGCCGCCGAGGCCGACGACGTTCGGGAAGATGATCTGCGCCCAGATGCCGGTCTCGTCCATCACCTCGAGGCGCGCAACCGGGTCGTACGCGCCGGGGTGGATCTTGTCGATCGTCCACTCGTAGAGCGCTTCGAACGACCGGCCCTTGACGCGGTCGGGGCCGACGACACCACCGGCACCGGCGCGGCCGAGCACCGCCCCCTCGACCACCCACGTCGCTTCGCCGTCGACGTCGGCGACGTGCGGCATGCGATCCTTCATGCCCGCGGGTGCACGCGAGGTCCAGAGATCGTGCCGTTCGGTCAAGTGCGTGTCCGCGTCGATCACCTTGACTGCACCGAGATCCGTCGTCATGCGCACGACGATAAGCCAACGGAGGACGCACATGCCCGGCAGCCAGGCGCACCGATGAGCACGGTCGAGATCGACGGAACGCTCATCTCGTACGAGATCGTCGGTGAAGGGGACCCCTGGGTGCTCACCCCGGGCGGGCGCTTCTCGAAGGACACGCCCGGTCTCCGTGAGCTCGCCGCCGCGCTCGCCGCGCACGGGAAGCGCGTGCTGATCTGGGACCGACCCAACACGGGCGCGTCCGACGTGTGCTTCACGAGCGCGTCGGAGTCCGACATGCAGTCCGACCATCTGGCCGGCCTGCTCACGACGCTCGACATGGCGCCCGCCGTCATCTTCGGTGGTTCGGGAGGTGCGCGCGTCTCGCTGCTCACCGCCGCGAATCATCCCGAGGTGGCGACGGGGTTGGCGATGGTGTGGATCTCGGGTGGCGTGTACGGGCTGATGTTGCTGGCGACGCACTACTGCGGCGAGTCGATCCGCGCCGCCTGGCAGGGCGGCATGGAAGCCGTCGTTGAGCTCCCCGAGTGGGCGGAGGTCCTCGAACGCAATCCCCGGAACCGGACGCGCTTCCTCGACCTCGAACCGCGTGCGTTCATCGCGACACTCGAACGGTGGATGCTCGCCTACTGCCCCGATCCGAACGCAACCGTGCCGGGCATCTCCGACACGCAGTGCGCGCAGCTCGCGGTGCCGACGCTCGTCTTCCGGAGCGGCACGAGCGACCCGCACCACACCCGCGCGACGTCGGAGCGGCTGCACGAGCTCATCGCGGGCTCGCAGCTCGTCGAGCCGCCTTGGGGCGACGACGAGTGGAAGCAGCGCGGTGAGGCCGCGCGGAACGGCACCGGCCATCTCTTCGAACGCTGGCCGCTCCTCGCGCCCCAGTTGCTCGAACACTTCCCAGGAGTTTGAACATGAGCACCGGCGACATCCTCGGCGTCCACCACATCAAGATCCCGGTGACCGACCTCGTGCGCAGCCGCGAGTGGTACGAGCGGGTGTTCGACCTCGAGCCGCTCATGGAGTGGCCCGACGACGAGGGAGTCGTGCGGGGTGTGTCCTACCGCTCGAAAGGCTCGCTGTCGCTCGCGCTGCGCGAGGAGCCCGGCGCTGCACGCGGGATCGCCGGCTTCGACCCGTTCGCGATGATGCTGCGCGGTCGCGCCGACGTCGACCATTGGGCGCAGCGCCTCGACGAGCTCGGCGTCGCGCACGCACCCGTCATGACGATTCCGATTGGCCATCTGCTCGCGTTCGACGACCCCGACGGTCTCCAGCTGCGCTTCTACACACTCGACGAGCGCGGCGCCGACCCCGAAGGCATCGTGCGGGCCTAGCAGCCGTGTCGTCGGGTCCGCGTCAGTTGTGCGCGGGATCGGCCGGGAAGTTGGAGAACCAGCTCAGCGTGCCCGGCTGCCGTCCGAGCACCGAACGCCAGAGCTCGTTCGGCGCGGTCGTGACGACGTCGTCGTCACGCGCGTCGAAGACCCACCACGCCTCTTGCGTGATCTCTTCTTCGAGTTGGCCCGGCGACCAGCCCGCGTATCCGGTCCACACGCGCAGGCCGGCCACCATCGGGGCCAGCGGCTCCGGATCGGACGAAAGATCGATCGCGAGCAGATGGTCGCCCACCCGTTCGGTTCCCGGAGGCGGCTCGGCCGTACGGGAGCGTGCGAGCGCGATGAGCGTGCCGAGCCCGACGGGACCGCCGACGTAGACGACGCCGGGCGCGGTGGTGAGCCCGGCCCATTCGGGAACGGTTTCGGCGATCGGTGTCGCCGTGGGCCGGTTGAGCACGATCCCGAGCGCGCCGCCGTCGGTGTCGTGTTCGAGCACGAGGATGACGGTCCGGTCGAAGTTCGGGTCGACGAGCGCCGGCGTCGCGACCAACAGCTTTCCGCGGAGCACGGTCGTTATGGTCGCACACGCATGCGCGGGCTCTGTCGAGTCACCCACGGGAACGCCGCGAACCTCATTGCGTGCCGGTTCCGATGATTGCCCGATTCTGCACGATCAACGCTATGTCGGTGGGAAGCCGAAGGGTTCGTTTCGTGCCGCGGCGGTGATGGTGTTCGCCTGCGCGGCACGTTCGCACCACCACGCCGATCCGGCACTTGCGGAACGCAACAAGGTGATCGTGAACAGGCAGTCGTTCCCCCTGCACTCGTCGCACCAGGCCGACATCGTTGTGCTGCCCGCGCCGACCACTACGGCTCCAATCAGGTGCTACTACCTCCGCGATCAGGCGTCGAGTAACGGGAGGATCACGGCCTCCGTGACGAGCAAACCGGCGTGTGTCACGCGCCCCGGCCCGGCCCCGAAGACGACGCCCCGACTCTTCAGGATCTGGTCGCCGCGGGCTCCGTGCAACGTTTGGCTCGAGGCTGCCACGACCAATCGCGCCCGTCGTTGTTGAGGTTTCTGCTTGTTATCGAACGTATGTTCGTGTACAATTGGGACACGTCCGCAGCCCTCACGACCGACGAGCTCGAACGGCTCGACCCGAGCCTGTTGTGCGACGCGGAGATCCGCGAGACGTTCATCGAACTCCGACGCGAGAACGATCGTCGCGAAGCCGTCGCCGCGCGGATGCTCGTCGCGTTACACCGCCGTGGCGTCCCGAAGGGTGAGGGTGCGAGCGCGACACCGATGTGGGTGCAGTTCCAGACCGGGCAACGGGTCCGCGACGCGCGCGTCTGTCTCGCGGTGGGGAAGGCCTGTGAGTCGTTGCCGCTGATGGCGAAGGCGTGGGCGCAGGG
>JBBSEC010000159.1:0-6789 GCA_038240075.1 Acidimicrobiia bacterium | reverse complement strand
GCGGTCACGAGCTCGTCGAGCGCAGCGGCGAGCGCGGCCGGGCCCTCGTGCTCGTAGAGCTCGTCGGTTCCGTCGAAGTGAAGGAACGCGACGGTCGCCTGCCGGTGCTCGGGTTCGCCGCCACCGGCCGTGAGGTGGTTGCGCAGCGACGTCGAGACGAACGGCGCGGGATCGAACGCCGGTCGGACGAGCGGTTCGGCGACGTTCTCCCCGAGTGGCGGTGTGGCGGTGCGGCGGACGCGGATCCCCGGACCGAGGGGCTCGCCCAGGAGCGCGGCCGGGAGTGCCGCGGCCATGGCCGGGCTCGCGATGACCTGACCCGCCGACGCGGCTCCTTCCATCGAGACCGTTGTCGTGATCGCAGGCCCGGCGAGCAGCAGCTCCCGGTGTGACTCGCCGACGAGGAAGCACCCGAGCTCACCACTGTGCATGCCGGCCGACATGCGCAGCGTCACGCGGCCCGCGGTCGTCTCGAGCCGGCCGACCTGGGCCATGCGGCGCTGCATGCCGATTCCGGCGCCGGCCGCACGCATCGGGTGCGCGGCCCCGGTGAACATCAACAGCAGCGCGTCGCCCCCGAACTTGAGGAGGCTGCCGCCGCGCTCGTACGCGACGGCGAGCAGCTCGGTGAAGCAGCTGCCGATGACCTCGGCGACCTCCTCGGCGCCGACCTTGCCGTGGCGCGCGAGGCGTTCGGACATCTTGGTGAATCCCGAGACGTCGACGAAGAGCAGCGACCCGTCGACGACCTGCCAGCGGGCATCGGCGGCGTCGTGGGTCCAGTCGACGGCCAGCCGGGGGACATAGGGAAGGAGGTTGGGCGCGGGTCCGATCGTGTCAACGGTCATGGTGGACCCGTTCTCCCGCCCAGTCAGACAAACAGCGTAGCGGTGTCAAAACACCCGCCTCACCGAACTCGACCGTTGACGGAGCGTGACATTTTGGGGCACCATGCGCTCCGGGTAGGGGCCGCCTCTCGGGGCGAAACGGCGGGGGAGAGATCGTGGAACGTGGTCGCGGGCGGAATGTGCGTGCTCTGATCGTCGCGCCGTTGTCGGCGTCGATGCTGCTCTTGGCCGGGTTCGTCCCGGCGCACGCCGAGGCCGCGACGGCACGGCCCGCCGCGAAGCATTCGGCGAAGGCCGCGGTGGTCCTGGGAACGCTCGAGGTGTGCAAGGCCGCGGCGAACGGGATGTCGGGCCGCGCCTTCCAGTTCTCGGTGAACGGTGGCGCGGCGTTCGCGGTCACCGGTGGCGGTTGCAGCGGCCCGAAATCGGTCGCGTCGGGGACCGTGACAGTGGTGGAGACCGCGACGGCCGACACGACGGTCGCCGCGATCAAGGCGAACCATCTGGTCAGCAAGGACCTCTCGTCGCGTTCGGTGACGGTGACGGTGAAGGCGGGCTCGACGCCGGCGAACGAGACGCTGGTCACCTACACGAATGCGCCGCTCGCGGTGTTGGGGCTGAAGGTCTGCAAGGCCGCGGCAACGAACTCTCCCGGCCTGGTGGGCCAGTCGTTCAGCTTCAGTGAGAACGGCAAGGCGCCGTTCAGTGTCGCGGCCGGCACGGTCGCCGCGCCGAACTGCGGTCCGGTCACCAAGTTCAAGCTCGGCACCGTGGTGAACGTTGCGGAGCTCGCGACTGCGGGCACGTTCGTCTCCGGCATCACGGTCTCCGATGGCCGCGGCAGCAACGCGAACACCGCGGCGGGAACGGTGACCGCGACGATCGGTGCCGGTGTCACGGTCGTCACGTACACGAACGCGGTGAACCCGGTCGGCCAGCTCGGCTACGTCGAGGTGTGCAAGAGCGCTGCCGACGAATACGTCACCGGCAGCTTCGATTTCACGATCACCGGCTCCGCCGGGTTCACGGCCAGCCGCTCCGTTCTGGTCGATCAGTGCACCGAGCCGATCGCGGTCCCCGCCGGTCAGGTGACCGTGTCGGAAGCGGCGCGTTTCCCGTACGCGACGACCGCGATCGACGTCGGCCCCGCGGGTCGTCTGGTGAGCAAGAACCTCGCGAATCGGGCGACGACGGTGACGGTTCCCGTCGGTGATTCGTCGACCGAGACGTTGGTCACGTTCACGAACGCGACGCTCACGGGGCAGTTGAAGATCTGCAAGACGCTCGCGCCGAACAGTGGTGCGCTGGCCGGCAAGTCGTTCCGGTTCTTCTTGAACCCCGCGCTCGGTACGGCATCGGCCGACACGATCGTGGCCGGACCCGCGGGATCGACGACCTGCGTCATCCACCCCGAAGCGCTGCCGCTCGGCTCCGCGGTGTCGGTCGTCGAGAGCGGGACCGCCAGCGTCACGAACACGACCGTCACGGTCGCTCCCGTGAGCCGTGACACCGGCAGCGCGCCTCCCACGGCGAATCTCACGATCGGCACGGGGTTCACGACCGCGACGTTCACGAACCAGGCCTACGGCACCGTCGAGGTCTGCAAGATCGCGGCGGATCCCTCGACGGCGATCCAGACGTTCCAGTTCTCCGTGAACGGCGGCGCGGCCATCTCGGTGAAGGCCGGCCAGTGCTCGCTGCCGATCGCAGTGCCCGCGGGCACCGCGACCGTGCAAGAAGTCGCGAAGCCCAACTTCCATCTCGTCGGCGTGACCGCGAGCGGACCGACGAACGACAACCGCCTCGTCAGTGGCACCAACCCGGTCACCGTTTCGGTGCCCTTCGGTGGCGTCGAGAACGAGACGGCGGTCACCTTCACCAACGCCGTGAACACCGGTCAATTCAAGATCTGCAAGGTGAGTAGCGAGCCGACGCTGCAGAACGTTTCGTTCGACTTCACGTACGCCTACGAGCTGAACTTCACGGTGGTCACCGGCACCGCGTCGCTGAAGCCGGGTCAGTGCTCCGCGCTTTCGGCGCCCATCCCGGTCGTCGACGGCCAGGGCTTCACGATCCCGATCGGTGTCACCGAAGGCGCCAACCCGCAGACCGTGGTGAGCAACATCGCTGTAGCCAACGGTCTTCTCGTTGCGTCGAGCACGATGCTGCAGAACGTCACCTTCAAGGTGAACCAGGGCTTCACCACGGTCACGTACACGAACGTGCGCAGGCCGCTCGGCACGATCCAGATCTGCAAGAACGCCGATGATCCGTCGACCGCGAGCCAGACGTTCCAGTTCTCGGTGAATGGTGGAGCCCCGATCTCGGTCGCGGCGAACACGTGCTCGCCCGTGATGTCGGTGCTCTCGGGCACCGCGAAGGTGGAAGAGCTCGATCACACGAACTTCCACCTGAAGAGCGTCACCGCTGAAGGGCCGAACTTCCCCGACAACCGGCTCACCTCGGATCCGACCGACAATCCTGCGATTGCGACCGTGCCACCCGGCACCGGGGCCGACACCACGAAGTTCACGTTCACGAACGCGGTCGACACCAGTGAGCTGATCGTCTGCAAGGTCAGCCCCGACCAGGACCTGGCGACGCAGAGCTTCCACTTCGCCGTGACCTATTCGTTCAACGTCCCCCCCTTCGGCTCGAGCCAGGGCTCCGCGGGCGGGGACCTGCTCCCCGGCCAGTGCTTCTCGAACGGGCTCGACATCCCGGTCGTCGACCCGAATGGCGATCCCATCGAGGTCGATATCAAGGAGACGAAGGTTGCGGGTGTGACCGCGACGAACGCCGCAATCGACAACGGCACCATCGTGGACTTCGCGAGCGGCGAGGCGATCATCACCGTGGGCTCGCCGGGACAGACGAAGGTCACGTTCACGAACGAGATCGATGTCAACCCGTGCATCGTTCGCGGCGTGCGAACGTCACTCGAGGGCTTCGTCCGTCCCCTGTGCGATTGATCCGCGGAGAACCCTTCGCGGGCGTCGCTCAGTCGTGTTCGGTTGTGCGGTAGTCGCCGAAGGGGGCGTCGCGCTCCTGGAGCGCACTGGTGAGACCGCGCTCGCGCGCGGCGTCGATGAACTCGCGCATCGCGCCCGCGTGGGTTCCGAGCGCGCAGAGCTCGGTTCCGGCGCGGATGCCGGCCCGCAGACCCATCGCGTCCATTTGCCGGTGCACGACGCGCTTGTTCAACTGCAGCAGTTCGATGGGCACGAGCGCGATGCGGCTCGCGATCTCGAGCACGCGCCCCTCGAGCTCGTCGGCCGGGTACGCCTCGTTCGCCCAACCGCGCTTCGCGGCTTCGATGCCCGAGACCGAGTCACCGGTGAGCATCATCTCCATCGCCTTGCGCATGCCGAGGAACCACGGGTGGAAGTGCATGTCGGGAACGCCGAAGCGAACCGCGGGATAGCCCATCTGCGCGTCTTCGGCCATGTAGACCAGATCGCATCCGGTCGCGAGCTCGCTCGCGCCCGCGAGGCAGTAGCCGTGGATCTGCGCGATCACCGGCTTCGCGAGATCCCAGATGCTCATCCAGCCTTCGGTCACATGGCGCGGCCACGCGCCTTCACCGCCGGGCGTGTAGTACGGCATCTCGTAGCCTTCGTTGCCGCCACCGAGGTCGTAGCCCGCGGAGAACGACGACCCCGCGCCACGGATGATCGTGACCGAGACTTCCGGGTCGGCATCGTGCTCGCGCAACGTTTCGAGGATCGCGCCGCGCAACGGATGAATCAGGCTGTTGCGCTTCTCCGGTCGGTTCATCGTGATCCGGCGCACGCGCGGCGCGGGGTCGTCGACGATGATCACGTCGGTCTGTGCCTGGCTCACTGCAGACCCCTCTCGAGCTTCTCGACCGTCTCGATGTACTCCTCGACGAGGTTGAAGATCACGTCGCGGACGGATTGAACCTGGTTCATGCGGCCGACGATCTGCCCGACCGGCGCGAACTGGATGTCCTTGCGGCCCGATCGCGCGATGCGCGAGTTGGCCTCCGAGGTGAGGATGTTCTGCAACGGCATGCCCAGTGCACCCGGCCCGGCGTCAGGCTCCCACGCGTCGGTCCACGCGTTGCGCAGCATGCGCGCGGGCTTGCCGGTGTAGCAGCGTGAGCGCACGGTGTCGGCCGACGACGCGTCGAGATAGGCGCCCAACACCGCCGGACTCGAGTTGCTCTCGGCCGTCGTGAGCCAGAGCGAGCCGAGCCACACGCCTTGCGCTCCGAGCGAGAGCGCGGCGGCGATCTGACGGCCGGTGCCGATGCCGCCCGCGCCGAGCACCGGGACGGGTGCGACCGCGTCGACGACGTCGGGCACGAGCACCATCGTCGCGATCTCTCCGGTGTGACCACCGGCTTCGTAGCCCTGGGCCACGATGATGTCGACGCCGTTGTTGACGTGCCTCTGAGCGTGCTGGGCCTTGCCGGCGAGCGCCGCGACCTTCACGCCGTGCGCGTGCGCCTGGTCGATGACGTCTTTCGGAGGGGAACCGAGCGCGTTGGCGATCAACGCAATCGGGTGGGCGAGCGCGATCTCGACGTGGCGGTGCGCGACGTCGTCGGTCCAGCCGAGCACGCCGTGCGCCCCTTCACCGTCGGGGAGCGGGGGGAGCTCGAAGCGCTCCATCAGCTCGTCGACGTAGCGCCAGTGGTTGGCGTCGATCATCGAGCGGATGGTCGCGAGCATCTCGTCGGGGCTCCCGCCCTCGACGTCGACCGCCTTCTGCGGCATCACCGTGTCGACGCCGTAGGGCTTGCCGTCGACGTGCGCGTCGATCCAGTCGAGCTCGATCTCGAGCTGCTCGGGACTGAACCCGACGGCTCCGAGCACGCCCAGGCCGCCGGCCTTGCTGACGGCCGCGACGACGTCGCGGCAGTGCGTGAACGCGAAGATCGGGTACTCGATCCCGAAGTCGTCGCACAGCTGAGTTCGCATCTCAGTCCTCCACGGTCTTCCGGTGCCGAAACGAGAACCGGTTCTAGTCGGACGCTAACCGACCCTGCCCGATCGCGTCCCGAGCCGCCTGTACCGTGCCCCATGTGCTTCTCGGCTCAGGCCGACGTCGCCGGCGGGATCGTGGTCGGTGCGATCGGCGTCGACGCGTACCGCCACCTGCGGGGCCGGAAAGACCACCTGCTGCTCGCGACGCTGCCGTTGCTGCTCGGAGTCCACCAACTCGACGAGGCCTTCGTGTGGTGGGGAGTCGAGGGTCGCGTGCCGCACGATGTCGGGCGGGTCGCGCTCTGGATCTACCTGCTGATCGCGTTCGTGGTGTTACCGATGTTCGTGCCCTTCGCCGTGCTGGTGCTCGAACCGACCCGGGCCCGGCGCTGGCGGATGACACCGTTCATCGTGCTGGGCTTCTTCATCTCCGCCGACCTGCTCGCGTCGATGCTGCGCTCACCGATCGGCGTGACGCACCACCCGTACCACCTTGCCTACGACATTCAGATCAGTCACGGCGGCATCGTCGTCGGGCTCTACGTGCTCGCGGTCTGCGGCTCCTTGGTGTTCTCCGGCTACCGCCACGTCGAGATCTTCGGCTTCGCGAACGTCGTCGCGGTCGCGATCCTCGCGTGGCTCACCCTCGACGGCTTCGCGTCACTGTGGTGCGGGTACGCCGCGCTCTCGGCCGGCGCGATCGCGCTGCACATGCGCTACGCGAAGCCACACCGCGAAGCGCCCTATGCGTTGACGTGACGGCTCGACGATCCACCGGTGGACCGCCCCGTCGAGCAGCACCGCGATCTGGAACACGGACCACGGAGCCTTCGCGAGACCGGGTCTGTCAGGTGCTGCCGATATGTCGGCGGTCGGGGTTGGTGACGGTGAAGGTGGTGCCGTCGAAGGTCGCGTGCCGGCCGGGTTTGTGGAGGATGTGGTGGTGGTAGTCGCAGAGGAAGGCGAGGTTGGCGACGATGGTGGGGCCG
>JBBSEC010000158.1:0-6957 GCA_038240075.1 Acidimicrobiia bacterium | reverse complement strand
GGGCCTCATGGTCGGGCGTACGCCCGAATACCTGGGCAAGAAGATCCAGGCGTCCGAGATGAAGTTGGTGGTCGTGTATCTGCTCGCGGTGCCGCTCGTCATCCTCACGTTCGCGGGCATCTCCATCGTGCTCAAGACGGCGTTACATCAGCAACTGAACACCGGGCCCCACGGCCTTACCGAGATGGTCTACGCGTTCACGTCGGCGTCGAACAACAATGGCTCCGCGTTCGCCGGACTGTCCGGAAACACGCAGTGGTTCAATACGACGCTCGGGATCTGCTTCCTCGTGGGCCGGTTCTTCCTGATGGTCCCCGCGCTGGCGATCGCGGGCTCGCTGGGAAGGAAGCAGCCGCTGCCACCGTCGGCCGGCACCTTCCCCACCGACACTCCCCTCTTCGGGGCCCTGCTCGGCGGCGTCGTGATCATCGTGGTCGGGCTCACGTACTTCCCCGTCATCGCGCTCGGGCCCATCGTCGAACACCTCGTCGGAAAGTTCTAGAGGAGCATCATGAACGCACCTGCTCTCGACGAGGCCGCCGCGCCGGAGGCTTCGATCCCCAGCGTCACCGGTCGACCGTCGCGCCGTCGTTCGTCGGCCTCGGTGTTCGATCCCGCGCTGCTCAAGCGTGCGGTCGGAGACTCGTTCCGCAAGCTCGACCCGCGCCAGATGGCCCGCAACCCGGTGATGTTCGTGGTCGAGGTCGGCAGCGTCGTCACCACGCTGCTGTTCATCCGCGACGCGCACCGCAACGGTTCGGCCGACAATGTGTTCGTCGGGCTCGTCACCGCGTGGCTGTGGTTCACCGTGCTGTTCGCGAACTTCGCCGAGGCCGTCGCCGAGGGGCGCGGCAAGGCGCAGGCCGACACGTTGCGCAAGACGCGCTCCGAGACGGTCGCCCGCGTGGTGCAGGCCGACGGGACGACCCGCGAGGTGCCGTCGAGCGAGCTCACCGTCGGCGACCGTTGCGAAGTCGTGGCCGGAGAGATCATCCCCGGCGACGGAGACGTCGTCGAAGGCATCGCCTCGGTCGATGAGTCGGCGATCACCGGCGAGTCGGCGCCGGTGATCCGCGAGTCCGGTGGTGACCGCAGCTCCGTCACCGGCGGCACGCGTGTGCTGTCCGACCGCATCGTCGTCGAGGTCTCGTCGAAGCCCGGCGAGAGCTTCCTCGACCGCATGATCGCGCTGGTCGAAGGTGCGAGTCGGCAGAAGACGCCGAACGAGATCGCCCTCAACATCCTGCTCGCCGGGCTCACGATCATCTTCCTGCTCGCGGTGGTCACGCTCCAGCCCTTCGCGATCTACTCGGGCGCGCCACAGACGATCACCGTGCTGGTCGCGCTGCTCGTGTGCCTCATCCCCACGACGATCGGCGCGCTGCTCTCCGCGATCGGCATCGCCGGCATGGACCGTCTCGTCCAGCGCAACGTGCTCGCGATGTCGGGCCGCGCGGTCGAGGCCGCGGGCGACTGCTCGACCTTGCTGCTCGACAAGACCGGCACGATCACGCTCGGCAACCGCCAGGCCGCGGAGTTCCTGCCGCTGCCCGGCGTGACCGAGCAGGAGCTCGCCGACGCCGCGCAGCTCTCGAGCCTCGCCGACGAAACGCCCGAAGGTCGCTCGATCGTCGTGCTCGCCAAGGAGCGCTACGGCCTGCGTGAGCGGGAGCTCTCGGGCGCGACCCTCGTGCCCTTCACCGCGCAGACCCGCATGAGCGGGGTCGACATCGAGGGCCGTTCGATCCGCAAGGGCGCGACCGACTCGGTCCGGAGATGGGTGCAGGAGAGCGGCGGCACCGTCCCCCACGACCTCGACCCGATCGTCGAAGGCATCTCGAAGAGCGGCGGCACCCCCCTCGCCGTTGCCGACGGCGATCGGGTCCTGGGTGTGATCCACCTCAAGGACGTCGTGAAGGAAGGCATCGCCGAGCGGTTCGCGGAGCTTCGCCGCATGGGCATCCGCACGGTGATGATCACCGGCGACAACCCGCTCACGGCCGCCGCGATCGCGAAGGAAGCCGGCGTCGACGACTTCCTCGCCGAGGCGACACCCGAAGACAAGATGGCGCTGATCAAGAAGGAGCAGCAGGGCGGCGCGCTCGTCGCGATGACGGGTGACGGCACCAACGATGCGCCGGCGCTGGCGCAGGCCGACGTCGGTGTCGCGATGAACACCGGCACGCAGGCCGCGAAAGAGGCCGGCAACATGGTCGACCTCGACTCCAACCCGACGAAGCTCATCGAGATCGTCGAGATCGGCAAGCAGCTCCTCATCACGCGCGGCTCGCTCACGACGTTCTCGATCGCCAACGACGTTGCCAAGTACTTCGCGATCATCCCCGCGATGTTCCAGGGCGTGTTCCCGCAGCTGCACACGCTGAACATCATGCGGCTCGACAACCCGCACACCGCGATCCTCTCCGCGGTCATCTTCAACGCATTGATCATCGTGATGCTCATCCCGCTCGCCTTGCGAGGGGTGAAGTTCCGAGCGTTGGGCGCGGCCGCGGTGCTGCGCCGCAACCTCCTGATCTACGGCGTCGGCGGCCTCATCGCCCCGTTCATCGGGATCAAAGCCATCGACCTGATTCTCTCCGCGCTGGGGGTCCACTGATCATGCGTCGCCAACTCGTTCCCGCGCTGATGATGACCATCGCGCTGACGATCCTGACCGGCCTGCTCTACCCGCTCGTCGTGACCGGCGTCGCCCAGGGCCTCTTCAGCGCCCGGGCGAACGGCTCGCTCGTGAAGGTGAACGGCAAGGTGGTGGGCTCCTCGCTGCTCGGCCAGAACTTCACCGAGACGAAGTACTTCCAGCCCCGGCCGTCGAAGGCCGGGACCAACGGCTACGACGGCCTCTCCTCGGGTGCCTCCAACCTTGGTCCGTCGGACAAGGGGCTGTTGCAGACCGTGGCGCAGCGTGTGGTGGCGTACCGTCGTCTGAATGGAATCGCCTCCAACGCCGCCGTCCCCGTCGACGCGGTGACCGCGTCGGCGTCGGGTCTCGATCCCGACATCTCGATCGCCAACGCCGACATCCAGGCGCGGCGCGTCGCAGGGGTGCGGTCGCTGCCCCTCGCCTCGGTGCTCGGCGCGGTGGCCCGGCACACGGAGAACCGGCCGTGGGGCTTCCTCGGTGAGCGCGTGGTCAACGTGCTCGAGCTCAACCTCGACCTCGACCGCATGTCGAAATAGAGACCCGATGAACAGCCCGGCGGAGCCGCATGAGTAGGGGCGTGCTGCGCGTCTACCTCGGCGCCGCGCCGGGCGTGGGCAAGACCTTCGCCATGCTCGACGAGGGCCGCCGGCGCAACGAGCGCGGGACCGCCGACGTCGTTGTCGGCCTGGTCGAGACGCACAACCGCCCGAAGACGATCGCCCAGCTCGCAGGGCTCGAGGTCATTCCCCGCAAGACGATCGAGTACCGCGGGCAGCACTTCGAGGAGATGGACGTCGACGCGATCCTCGCCCGGCATCCCGAGCTCGCGCTCGTCGACGAGCTCGCGCACACCAACGTTCCCGGCTCACGGAACTCGAAGCGGTGGGAAGACATCGAGGAGCTGCTCGACGCGGGCATCAACGTCATCTCGACGGTGAACATCCAGCACCTTGAATCCCTGAACGACGTCGTCGAGCGCATCACCGGCGTTCCCCAACGCGAGACGGTTCCCGACGAGATCGTGAGAGCCGCCGACCAGATCGAGCTCGTCGACATGAGCCCCGAGGCGCTGCGGCGGCGGATGGCGCACGGCAACGTCTACTCGGCCGACCGGATCGACACCGCGCTGGCCAACTACTTCCGCATCGGCAACCTCGCGGCGCTCCGTGAGCTCGCGCTGCTGTGGGTCGCCGATCGCGTCGACGAGAACCTGCAGGAGTACCGCGAGCGCCACGACATCGCGGAGTCGTGGGAGACGAAGGAGCGCGTGCTCGTCGCGCTGAGCGGCGCCCCGGGCGGCGACGACCTCGTGCGCCGCGCCGCCCGCATCGCCATGCGCACCAAGGCGCAGTTGATCGGCGTCTACGTGCAGTCGTCCGACGGACTGTCAGGATCGGAACCCGACCAGGTCGACGCACACCGCGCGCTGCTCGAGGAGTTCGGCGGCCGCTACCACGAGGTCGCCGGCGCCGAGGTCGCACGATCGATCGTGCAGATTGCGCGGGCCGAGAACGCGACCCAGGTCGTGCTGGGTGCGAGCGGGCGGTCGCGTTTCGCCGAGCTGACGCGCGGCTCGGTGATCAACGATGTCATCCGGCAGTCGGGTCGAGCCTTCGACGTCCACGTGATCTCGACCGCGTCGAGCGCCGACGAGGAACAGTCGAGGTCGCTGCTCCCCCCGCCGCGGTTGCGGCTGGCCGCGCTGTCGCGCCGGCGTCAGGTGACCGGCTTCGCGCTCGCGCTCGTGGGGCTTCCGATCCTCACGTTCCTCCTGTCCCGGGTCCGCGACAGCGTCGGGCTCCAGAACGCGTTGCTCTGCTACCTCCTCCTCGTCGTCGCGGTCGCGACCACCGGCGGCGCGTTACCGGCCGCCGTCGCCTCGGTGCTCGGCTTCGTGCTCCTCAACTGGTTCTTCGCGCCCCCGATCCATACATTCACCATCTCGAACGGTCGCGACCTGCTGGCACTCGTTTCGTTCCTGGTCGTGGCCGCGGTGATCAGCGTGCTCGTCGACCTCGCGGCGCGCCGGCGCAACGACGCGTACCGCGCGCGCGGTGAAGCGCGGTCACTCGCGCGCATGGCGGCGGTGGTGCTCCGTGCGAGCGACCCGCTCCCCGAGCTCGTGAGCGATCTGGTGACGACCTTCCACCTCGACGGCGCCGCGGTGCTCCACCCCTCGAAGGACGGTTGGCGCGTCGAGGCCGCGGCCGGGCTCCAGCCCCCGGTCTCCCCCGTCGACGGAAACGTCACGATGACACTGCCGGGAGAGGCGATGCTCGTGCTGCGCGGCTCGGGCCTGCGGGCCGAGGACCGCCAGGTCTTCGACGCGTTCGCCACGCAGCTCGGCGTTGCGCTCGAGAGCCGCCGGCTGCAGGGCGAAGCCGCGGGCGCGGCCGCGCTTGCGAAAGCGAACGAGCTCCGCACCGCGTTGCTCGCGGCGGTGAGTCACGACCTGCGCACGCCACTCGCGTCGATCAAGGCGGCCGCCACGAGCCTGCTCTCCGAAGACGTGTCGTTCGAGCCGACCGCGACGCGCGACCTCCTCGAGACGATCGACGACGAAGCCGACCGCCTCAACCGTCTCGTCGGCAACCTGCTCGACATGAGCCGCCTGCAAACCGGTGCGCTCATCGTGCAGGCTCGCGCCGTGGGACTCGAGGAGGTTGTGGGCAGCGCGATCGCCGAGCTTCCGTCGGCACCGCAGATCGATGTCGATGTCGACGACAGCCTGCCGTCGGTGGAGATCGACCCGGTCCTCCTCGAGCGCGCGCTGGTGAACATCGTCAGCAACGCACTCGCGTTCTCGCCGCCCGGCGAACGGGTCCGCATCCAGGCCGGCCGCGTCGGCGACCAGGTGGAGCTGCGGATCATCGACCGTGGTCGCGGCATCCCCGTCGCCGAACGGGAGCGCGCGTTCCTTCCCTTCCAGCGGCTCGGCGACCACCCGAACGGCGCGGGCGTCGGTCTCGGGCTCGCGGTCGCGAAGGGGTTCGTGGAGGCGATGGCCGGGGAGCTCTCGGTCGACGACACTCCCGGCGGCGGCTGCACCGTGCTCATCCGGCTTCCCGAGGCGGGCCCGTGACCAAGCTGCTTGTGATCGACGACGAAGCGCGGTTCCTGCGCGCGCTCGCGATCAGCCTCCGCGCGCGCGGCTACGAAGTCGAGACCGCGGAGACCGGTGAAGACGGGCTCGCGGTCGCGGCGCGGGCCCATCCCGACGCGGTGGTGCTCGACCTCGGTCTCCCCGACCTCGACGGTCTCGATGTGCTGCGGGCATTGCGCGGCTGGACGACGGTTCCCGTGATCGTCCTCTCCGCGCGCCACGAGGAGCAGGCGAAGGTCGAAGCGCTCGACATCGGTGCCGACGACTACGTCACGAAGCCATTCGGCATGGACGAGCTGCTCGCGCGACTGCGCGCGACGCTGCGCCGTTCCGTACCCGCGCAGGACGAGCCCGTGCTCGAGACCCCCGACTTCACCATCGACCTCCCCGCGAAGCGGGCCCACAACGCGGCCGGTGACGTGCGCCTCACGCCGATCGAATGGGGCATCGTCACCACGCTGGTGCGCAACCGCGGCAAGCTCGTCACGCAGCGTCAACTGCTCCAGGAGGTCTGGGGCCCGGAGTACGAGACCGAGACGGAGTATCTCCGCGTGCACCTTGCCGCGATCCGTCGCAAGCTCGAGCCCACGCCGTCGCGTCCTCGATACTTCGTGACCGAAGTCGGTATGGGCTACCGCTTCGAATGGACCGACACAACGACATAATCCCGCGGGATGTTCGGCCCACGCGTTCAGGTGCTGCCGATTTGTCGGCGGTCGGGGTTGGTGAGGGTGAGGGTGGTGCCGTCGAAGGTGGCGTGCCAGCCGGGTTTGTGGAGGATGTGGTGGTGGTAGTCGCAGAGGAGGACGAGGTTGGCGACGATGGTGGGGCCGGCGGGGAACTTGATGACGTGGTGGACTTGGCCGGGGGTTCGGTCGCAGCCGGGATATCGGCACCGGCCTTGGTCTCGGAAGATCACGGCTCTGCGTAACTTCCGGGAGGGCCGGTACACGGCGGCTCCCACGTCGAGGGGCTTGCCGTCCTCGCCGGTGACGATGATCTTCAACCTCGAGTCGCACAGCAACTCGCTGATCTGACTCGAGGTGAGCGAGAGATCGCCGGTCGTTTCGAACTCGCCGCTGACGAGCGACTCGAGCGGCACCGTGATCGCGATGTGGGGTCGTTCGCCGTCCTCGGTCGGGCTTTCACCGCGGTCGAGGAAGAACCGGCAGATCCGCGCGGCTGCGGCGGC
>JBBSEC010000157.1:0-7126 GCA_038240075.1 Acidimicrobiia bacterium | reverse complement strand
GTGTGCGCGCCCACGACGACGACGGCGACCGCGATCGCGGCGGCGAGTGCGAGGACCGCCGAACCCGTCGTCACGATGGTGCGGTTGCGGCGGGCGCGATTCGAACCGGCGACGATTACTTCCCAACGGTCGGGGATGGGGGTGGCGTCCGCGATCTCGCGGAACGCGGTGCGAAGGTCTTGTTCGTCGATGCTCATGCTTCGATCTCCAGCCTCAACCGCGCCAACGCGCGGTGAACGAGGGACGCAACACTTCCGACCCGGCAGCCCAGGATCTCCGCGATCTCGGCGTCGGGCAGGTCTTCGTAGAAACGCAGGACGAGCGCGGCCCGTTCTCGGTAGCCCAGCTTCCCAACGGCGTCGAGCAACTCCCGCGCCGCGAACGAGCTCGGTTCCGACGGCGCTACCGGCGCCCGCCGTTCGACGTCGCGCCGACGATGGTGACCGCGACATCCGTTCACGACCGATTGGCGCAGGTACGCCTCAGGGAACCGGATCGTCACCCAACGCCGGTGTACCTGGACGAACGCGTCCTGCACGATGTCGGCCGCGGCCTCCGGCGACCCGACCAGCAGGCGTGCGAGGCGCACCATCGGCGCGAACTGCTGACCGTAGAGATCTTCGACGGACGTCACCGCAACGGCCTGATCGCCCGCGGTGCCTTCCCCGAACGACTTCCTGAGTCTCATCTCGGCTCCAACCACACGGGTGAGATCCGTGACGGGCCCGAAACCTTGCGAGATTCTCTCAGGGGCGGGTGCGGGCCTCGGTGACGAGGGCGTCGAAGAGGCGCTGCTGCGCGGGATCCTCGCCCGCGGTGTCCTCCGGGTGCCACTGCACGGCGAGCGCCCAGGCGCCCTCGACCTCGACGGCCTCGATCACGCCGTCGTCGGCGCGCCCGGTGATGCGCACGTCGGTGCCGAGCCGGTCGAGGGCCTGATGGTGGTGACACGAGCAGGTGATCCGGTCGACGCCGGTGGTCTTCGCCAGGAGTGAGCCCGCATCCAGGGTGACGACGTTCTCGGCCGCGCCGTTGGGCATCCCCGGCCGTCCGTGCGCACCGACACCGTCGACGCCGTGCAGGTCGGCGACGAGCGTGCCGCCGAGCGCGACGTTGAGCACCTGGATGCCGCGGCAGATCGCGAGCATCGGCACTTCGTGGTCGAGCGCGGCGCGTGCAAGCGCGATCTCGAACGCGTCGTCGGCCGCGTCGGTACCGACGATCGTCGGATGCGCGGCGCTGCCGTAGAGCTTCGGGTCGACATCGGGTCCGCCGAGGAACAGCAACCCGTCGACGGTCCGGAGCAACGCGCGCGCCGAATCGTCGTCGAGCGCGCGCGGCGACAACACCACCGGCGACGCGCCGGCGCGCTCGAGCGCCGCGAGGTAGCCGACTCCGACACCCACCGCGGCGGACGATCCGACCCTGCCTGCCGCGATCGGCCGGCCGGTGATCCCGATGAGGACGCGATCGCTCACCACTGGTCGAAGTTCCTCCGTCGCTCCCAATCGGTGACGACCCGGTTGAAGCTCGCCCATTCCTGCTCGGCGGTGTTCAACAGGTGGTAGTGCACGTCGGCGCCGAACGCCTCGACCGCGACCGAGCTCGAGCGAAACGCGTCGATCGCTTCGACGAGGTTCCACGGCACGCGGTCGACATTGGGCGCGACGTACGCGTTGCCGTCGAAGCGCGGCGGCGGCTCGAGCTTGCGCGCGATGCCATCGAGGCCCGCGGCGATGGTTGCCGCGAACGCCAGGTAGGGGTTCGCGTCGGCGCCGGGGATGCGCGACTCGAGGCGGTACGACGCGCCGTGGCCGACGACGCGGTAGCCGCACGTGCGATTGTCGTGGCCCCACGCGAGCGCGGTCGGTGCCCACGATTCGGGTTGATAGCGCTTGAAGGAGTTGACGGTCGGGGCGAACATCCACGCGAAGTCGCGGCCGTGCGCGATCGATCCCGCGAGCCAGCCGCGGAACTCGGTGGAGAAGTGGTGCTCGTCGTCGTCGCTCCACATCAGCGACTTCGTGGTGTCGGCGTTCCACAGGCTCGAGTGCACGTGGCACGACGAGCCGGTGTCGTCCATGGAGTACTTCGCCATGAACGTGATCGCGCGTCCGTGCTGGGAGGCGATCTCCTTCGCACCGTTCTTGTAGATGACGTGACGGTCGGCCATCGTCACCGCGTCTCCGTACGAGAGGTTGATCTCGTGTTGCCCCTTGCCGGCTTCACCTTTCGAGAACTCGACGGGCACGCCCGCGCCGTCCATCCCGTTGCGGATGTCGCGGATCAGGTACTCATCGCGCGTCGTCTGGAGGATGTGGTAGTCCTCGACGACGTTCGAGTGGGGAGTGAGGTCGGCGTAGCCCTTCGCGGCGGCTTCGTCGAGCGTCTCGCGAAACAGGAAGAACTCGAGCTCCGACGCCATCATCACCGAGTAGCCCAGCGCGCGCGCCCGCTCGACCTGGCGTTGCAGGATGCGGCGCGGTGACACCTCCACCGGTGCGCCGGTCTCTTCGTCGAAGAGATCGCACACGACGAGCGCGGTGCGTTCGAGCCACGGGATCTCGCGGATCGTCGCGAGGTCGGGCCGCAGCGCGAAGTCGCCGTAGCCGGTGTCCCAGTTGGCGAACTTGTAGCCGGGCAACACGGTCATCTCGGAGTCGACCGCGAGGAGGTAGTTGCACGCGTGGATGTCGCCGGTGCCCGCCTTCATCTCCTCGCACCAGAAGTGCCCGGTGACGCGCTTGCCGACGAGGCGGCCCTGGAGATCGGGGAACACGACGAGGATCGTGTCGATGTCGCCGCTGCGGGCCCGTTCCTCGAGCTCGCTGGCGCTCAACATGCCTCTGACCTGGACCATGGGTGCCTGCGTCCTCTTCGCTATTCAGGAGTGACGTACGCGGCCGTGATGCCGCCGTCGACGACGAGCTGGGCGCCGGTCATGAACGACGAGTCGTCCGACGCGAGGAACAGCGCGGCCTTCGCGAGCTCCGAGGCCTGTCCGAGGCGGCCCATGGGGATGTGCACCATGCGGCGCGCCCGTCGCGCCGGATCCGACATGAGCTCCGCCAGCAGGGGAGTCTCCATCGGGCCGGGACACAGCGAGTTGGCGCGGATCCCGGAGCGCCCGTATTCGACGGCCATCTCGCGCGTCATCGCGAGAACGCCGCCCTTGCTCGACGTGTACGCGATCTGCGCGGTCGCAGCACCGACCAGCGCGACGAACGACGCGACGTTGATGATCGAGCCGCCGCCCGACTCGAGGAGCGCGGGGATGCCGGCCCGGCAGCCGAGCCACACGCCCTTGAGGTTGATCTCGATCACGCGGTCCCACGTGCTCTCGGGAGTCTCGAGCGTGCCGCCGTCGTCGGCCGGGAAGACGCCGGCGTTGTTGTAGAGCACGTGAAGCCCGCCGTACTGCTTCATCGCGAACGCCACCATCGCGGCGCAGTCATCGGCTTGCGCGACGTCGACGCGCACGAACGCGGCGTCGTTGCCCGTGGCTCGGATCGCGGCGGCGACCTCTTCACCGCTCTCGGTCAGGTCGACGACCACGACACGCGCGCCCTCGGCGGCGAACAGCTCGCTCGCGGCCCGACCCATCCCGCTGGCGCCGCCGGTGATGAGCGCGACTTTCCCGTCCAGGCGTCCCATCGAAGGCAGCGTAGGCGGGGTTTACGGAACGCGGGGATACGCGCGCGGACCCTCCACGACCTCGCCTTGCAGGCTGTCGGGCGTGCAGTCGTCGAGCTTGTGGATCCGGGCGTACTCGCCCATGCGGATCGTCACCGGCGCGCCGGTCGGGTCGACGGGGATGAACAGCTTCGGACGCTGCGGGCTCGTCGGCAGCTCAGCGACGTAGCGCTCGCGCGCCTGCGTGAGGTGCTTCCAATCGGCGGTGAAGGCCGTCAGCGCCTTCGCGCCCTCGTGGCTCGAGGGGTGGATCGCGCTCAGCCGCCCGACGAGCGTGTTGAACACCGCGTTTTCGTTCCGGTCCCGGGTCGCCCGGTCGGCGACGGTCGGGGCTCCGCCGACGGGCGGGATCGCCGCGAGCGACGTGACGGCCACTCGGCACGCCGCGGCCGCCGCGTGCATCGACGTGGCGTCGAGCGGCTCGGGCTTCGGACGGTGCGCGTCGTACCAGAACCCGAACGCCCACACCCCGGCGAAGGCGAGGATGCCGACGATCCACGCGCCGCGCACCCAGGGGCGCGGGGGTTTGGCGACCTCGACCTCCTGCACCCCCGCATCCTTCCAAGGTTGGGTCGACGGGGCCGCATCGCAGGCACCCGCGAGCTACTGGACGCAGAGCTCGTTGCCCTCGGGGTCGGCCATCGTGGTGTGCCGACCGCCGGGCTCGTCGACCTCGTAGAGGATGGTCGCACCCAGCGTCTCGAGGCGACGGACCTCGTCGGCGCGCTGCTCCGGCCCGACGTTGAGGTCGAGGTGGAGGCGGTTTCGGGCCGGTGGCTTGTCGACGGCCGTGCGTTGGAAGAGCAGCCGGGGCCGGTCTCCGCCCGGGTCGCGGACGCCGACGAGATCGTTCCACCACAGCTGACCGTCGCGCTCGAAGCAGACGGTCTCGTCGACGACGCCGGCATCGCGGAGGCCGGTGATCAGCGCGGTCGTGTCCTCGACGTCGTAGCCGAGGGCTTCGGCCCAGAACCGGGCCTGCGCGTGCGGGTCGCGGGCGTCGACGACGACCTGGAAACGGGTGGCCGTCACCAGTGCAGGATGCGGCCCGGTATCTCGAACAGGGTCGCGACGACGAAGACGATGACCGGCAGCAGGAGGAGCAGCGCGAGCCCGGCGGCCGCCCACCGGCGCCAACCGCGCATGTAATGCGAACCCGAGGGGCCGACGTACTCGTCCCACCCATTGCGCTCGACCGGATCGACCGCTCGCAGGTCTGGCCGTCTGCGCATGTCCATACGGTAGACGCCGGATCTGACCGGCGGCAGGGCCGTCGGTAGGCTCGCTTCGATGCAGCTGCGGTACTCCGATGCCGAGGAGGAGTTCCGCGCCGAGCTCCATCGATGGCTGGTCGCGACGCTCCCGACCATCCCGGCCGAGCCGCCGCGCGACGCCTGGGCCGAGCGCCGCCGTTGGGACACCGACTGGCAGCGGCGCCTCTTCGACGCCGGCTACGCAGGCCTCGCGTGGCCGAGCGAGTACGGGGGCCGGGGCGCCTCGCCGACCGAGCAGCTCGTGTTCCTCGAGGAGACGACACGCAAGCGGGTGCCGTACGTCGGCGTCAACTTCGTCGGGACGCTCCACGCCGGCCCGACGCTGATCGCCGAAGGAACCCCCGAGCAGAAGGCCGCGCACCTCCCGAAGATCCTGCGGGGCGACGAAGTGTGGTGCCAGGGCTTCTCCGAGCCCGGCGCCGGGTCCGACCTCGCGGCGCTGCGCACCCGTGCCGACCGCGACGGCGACGACTACGTGCTCAACGGGCAGAAGATCTGGTGCTCGTTCGGTCAGATCGCCGACTTCGGCGAGTTTCTCGTGCGTACCGACCCCGACGCGGCCAAGCACCGCGGCATCTCGTGGTTGATCCTGCCCATGGACACGCCCGGCATCGAGGTGCGCCCGTTGCGCACGGTGCTGGGCTCGTCGGAGTTCTCCGAGGTGTTCCTCACCGACGTGCGCGTTCCCGTGAGCAACCGCGTCGGCGCGGAGAACGACGGCTGGCGGGTCACCAACGTCACCCTCTCGTTCGAGCGCGGCACCGCGTTCGTGAGTGAGCTCGTCGACACGCTGCGGCTGATCGACGATCTCGCGCCACTCGTGACCGACGCCGCGCACCGGCGCGAGCTCGGCCGCTGCATCGCCGAGTTCGACGGGCTGTGGGCGTTGACGAAACGCAGCGTCTCGCAGGCCGCGCGCCACGGGGCTCCTGGTGCGGGAGCGATGGTCACGAAGCTCGCGTACTCCGAGGCTCGTCAACGGTTCGGTGAGCTGTGCCTGCGCGTGCTCGACCGCTCCGCGCTCGCGATCGACGGCAACGAGCTGGTCGAGGAGCGGCTACGCACGCTCGCGCTGACCATTGCCGCGGGCGCGTCGCAGATCCAACGCAACATCGTGAGTGAACGGGTGCTCGGGCTTCCCAGAGAGCCGCGCTGATGGACTGTGAGCCGCGCTGATGGACCTCGAGCTCTCCGACGACCAGGGCGCGCTGCGCGACGGCATCGCCGCGTTGCTCAACGGACGCTTCGACGCCGACCGGATCCGCGCGGGCTTCGACCGCGCGGCGTGGGACGAGCTCGGCGCGGCAGGCGTGTTCTCGCTGGGCGCTGACGGGTTCGGCTGGGCCGACCGCGTCGTCGTGTTCGAGCAGCTGGGTGGCGCGTGCGTGCCCGGACCACTCGTCGCGGGCAGCCTCGCCAACGGGTTGCTCGACGGAATCGGGGGCGGGATCGACCGGCCGCACCCTGGCGAGATCGCCTTCGTCGAGCACCTCGAGCAGCTCGACCATCTCGTCGTGCTCGATATCGACGGTGTGTGGGCGATCGACGCGACCGCGGTCGTCGGGAGTCCGTCACCGTGGCCACTTGATCCGCTCACACCGATCGCGCGCGTCGAGTCGCTTCCGAAGGGCGATCGCATCGGTGATGCCGAGCTCGCGCGCCAATGGAACCGGCAGGGGCGCGCGCTCACTGCGGCGTTCGCGCTTGGGCTCGCACAACGGTGCACCGACCTCGCGGTCGCGTACGCGTCGACGCGTGAGCAGTTCGACCGCCCCATCGGATCGTTTCAGGCGATCAAGCATCTCCTCGCCGACATGCTGGTGCGCGTGGAGGTGGCGCGCGCCGCGGTGTACGCGGCCGGCGCGCATCTCGACGACGACAACCTCCCCGGTCGCGATCGCGCGATCGCGGGCGCGAAGGTGCTCGCTGGCGAGGCCGCGATCGCGAACGGCAAGGCCGCGACCCAGGTGTTCGGCGGGATGGGATTCACCTGGGAGATTGACGTCCACCTCTACCTGAAGCGCGCGTGGGTGCTCGACACGCACTTCGGATCGGTCGACGCCAACTGCGACGCCCTGTTCGACTCCGTCGATGTCGGGGAGCCCCGCATTTGAGGGCGTCCGACCTGACGCTAATGTCAGATTCATGACGACGGGACC
>JBBSEC010000156.1:0-7253 GCA_038240075.1 Acidimicrobiia bacterium | reverse complement strand
TTGCCGGCGACGGGCAGCATCTGCCAGCCGCTCCCGCCGCCGCCCACGATCCCGTCGGGCACGCCGGCGTCTGACGGAGGCGCGCTGACCGACGCGCGTCTCGCGGAGCTGCTCGCCCAGCGCGAGCGTCCGTCCGTCGCAGTGCAGTAACGAACGGCGCGTCCTTCGGGCGTCGTTCAGCCGAGATTGTTGATGCAGGTGTGGCCGTCGCTGTCGCTATTGCTCGAGTCGGGGCAGATGGTGTGCTTCCACGTGACGCCGGTGAGCGCGATCCCGGTCGTGGTGGCTTCGAACAAGGCTGCGTTCGTGAGGTTCGCGTTCGTCAGATTCGCGTTGGTGAGGTTCGCCTCGCTCAGGCTGGCGCCCGTGAGGTTGTCGCCGCTCAGGTTGGCGCCCGTGAGGTTCGCGCCCACCATGGAGATGCCGCTCAGGTCGATAGTCGTCAGCGAGAGGCCGGGCAGGTTGGCGCCGTCGACGACTGCGGCCGGCCCGATCAGGTAGCCGCTGATGAGTTGCCAACCCGGCGGCAACACCGATGGCGTTCCGACGATCGCGCCGGATGTCACGTAGGCCAAGGTGACCGAGGTCAGGTCGTCGCCGGTCAGGTTGGCTCCGTGCAGCTTGGCTCCCTGGAGGTTCGATGCGACCAAATTGGCGCCGGTCAGATTGGTGCCGGTGAAATCGATGCCGCTCAGGTTCAGTGAGTGCAGATCGAAGCCCGCGAGGTTGAGGTTGGAGAGATTGACCCCCGGACCGATCAGGTAACCGCCGTTGAGATGAAAACCGGCCGGGAGCGCGGCCGGGATTCCGACGATCGCCCCTGACGCCACGTTGTTCAGGATCGTGGCCGTGAGTGTGGTTCCCGTGAGGGTCGCACCGTGGAGGTTGACTCCTGTCAGGTCCGCGCCCGTGAGGTTGACGTTCGTGAGGTTGACGTTCGTCAGGTTGGCACCGGTCAGGCTGGCCCCCGGTCCCATCAGGTAGCCGCTCACCACGACCCAGCTCGGCGGGAGTGCCGCCGGCGTTCCCACCAATCCACCGGAAGCGACCCTGGTCAACGTGGTCCCGGTGAATATGGCCCCGCTCACGCTCGCCGACTTCAACGTCGCGTCGGTGAGGTCGGCACCCGTGAGGTTCGCGTTCTTCAGGTTCGCGAGGGTGAGATTCGCGCCGAGCAGACGAGCGTTCGTGAGCGTCGTCCCACTCAGGTTTGCGCCAATGAGGTTGTCGTTGATGAGGTCGACGCCGGTGAGGTCGGCTCCGCTCAGCTTGGCGCCGTTCAACGCGTCGCCGCCCGGGCCGAGGAGATAGCCGTCGACGACGACCCAGTTCGCGGGGAGCACGGCGGGGGTTCCGATGATGCCGCTCGTCGTCAGGAACTCGAGGTCGACGCCGGTCAGGTTCGTGCCACTGAGGTTGGTACCGATGAGCTTCGCGTCGGTCAGCGTTCCGTTGGTGAGGTTGACGTTCGTCAGATCGGCGTTGGTCATGTTGGCGCTGCTCAACTTCGCTTGCGTGAGGTCGCGGCCCGTGAGCACCGCGCCGGTGAGGTTCGCGCCGATCAGGTTCGCGCCCGGCCCGATCAAGTACCCGTTGAACAGAGTCCATCCCGCGGGAAGCGCAGACGGCGTGCCGACGATCGAACCCGACGATGCTCCGGTCAGGGTGGTCCCGGTCAGGTCGGCGCCGGTGAGGTTGGAGGAGTACAGCTTGGCGATGGTGAGGTTCGCGTCCGTGAGGTTCGCGTTCGTGAGGTTCGTTCCGGTCATGGTCGCGTCGTTCAGGTTGGCGCCGGTCAGGTTCGCCCCACTCAAATCGAGGTTGGCCAGGTTCGCGAACTGAAGGTCGCATCCGTGGAGGTCGGCGCCGGGAACAAAGTCGTTGCACATCTGTGGAGCCGTGTACGCGATGAGCACGTTGTTCGCTCCGATGTACACCCATCCGTTCTCAACGGTCGGCGAAGAGGCGATGCCGCCCGTCGTGGTCGCGGACAGAAGCGGAGCACACGTCGTCGGTGTTCCGGAGCAGCCGCTCGATCCGCCCGCGTCGAACGCGTAGAGCTCGTGATCCTCGGAGCCGATGTAGACGACTCCGTTGGCGACGGTGGGCGACGACTTGAGGACGCCGCCGGTCGCGCCGGTCCAGAGCGGAGCGCAGGTCGTCGGTGTTCCGGAGCAGCCGCTCGTGCCGGCCGCGTCGAACGCGTAGAGCTTGTGATCCTCCGAGCCGATGTAGACCACTCCGCTCGCGACTGCCGGCGACGAGAAGACTTCGCCGCCGGTCGCGCCGGTCCAGAGCGGAGCGCATGTCGTTGGCGTGCCGGAACACCCGCGCAATCCGGCCGCGTCGAATGCGTAGAGATCGTCGTCGAACGAGCCGACGTAGACGACTCCGTTCGCGACCGCGGGTGACGATTGGACCGCGCCGCCGGTCGCCGCGGTCCACAGCGGCGAGCAGGTCTTGGGAGATCCCCTGCAGCCGGTGGTTCCGGCCGCGTCGAATGCGTAGAGATCGTGGTCGTTCGAGCCGACGTAGACGACTCCGTTCGCGACCGCGGGTGACGATTCGATCGCGGCGCCGGTCGTGGCGGTCCAGAGCGGCGAGCAGGTCTTGGGTGATCCCGAGCAGCTGGTTGTTCCGGCCGCGTCGAACGCGTAGAGCGTGCCGTCGCCCGAACCGATGTACACGACTCCGTTCACGACCACGGGCGACGAGAGGACGACGTTGTGCGTTGCCGCGCCGGCGGAAGCGGTCCAGAGCGGCACACAACGCCTCAGGGAGCAACCGGTTGCTCCGGCCGCGTCGAACGCGTACAGCTTGCCGTCGCCGGAACCGACGTAGACGACTCCGTTCACCACCGCGGGCGACGAGAACACCGGACCACCGGTCTTGCCGGTCCACAGCGGAGTGCAGACCTCGGGGAGCTGCGAACAGCCGGTTGATCCGGCCGCGTCGTACGCGTAGAGATTCGAGTCGTTCGAACCGACGTACACGACCCCGTGCGCGACCGCCGGTGACGAGTTGACGGCGTACCCCGAGTAGCCGCTCCATTCGGGTACGAGGCTCCCGACGTTCGCGACGTCGATCGACTTCTCGAACGGGTCAGTGCGCGTGTGGGCCGGGCCGTTACCGAACATCGTCCAGTCACAACCCGCGGTCACCAGCACCAAGACAACCAGCAACGCCGCACGGACCGGCCAGGACTTCATGGCGCCTCGGATCGTTTGTTGCACCACCGCGCCGCAGTGCGGCCGCAGTCACCCGCGGATGAACACGAGACCCACCTCGGTGATGTCTAACATTGCGGTGCCGCGAGCGCCGCGGTCACGGTCGTTCTCATAAAACTGTCCTTGGCGCGCGCTCAACGCGCGGGTACGTTCACGCCCGTGGGCGTGGGGCCAGTGGCGGCGGTCGCGACAGGTGACGTGAGGCCGTCGTCGGCCGCGGCCGATATCGGCGTGGGTCTCGACGTCGCCCTGGTGCTCGCGGCGCTCGCGACCGTGACGCTCGGTCAGGGTGGCTACTACCGGCGGGTGAGCACGGTGGCGGGCGTGCTGCTGGTGATCGCGGCGGCGGCGCTGTTCGCGCGGCGCCGGTTTGCGGGCTTCCGGCTCGCCGGCTGGGCCCTGGCCGGTCTCGGCGCGATGCTCGCGACCACCGTGCTCACCGCGGTCGTCGACGGGCATCCCGCGAGCGCGTTGGGCCCGATCGCGCTGCTGACCGGGCTGGCGGTGATCGTCACGGTGGTGTCGGCCGCGAACGCGGCCGTCCGCCGGCAGCTGACCGACACGACGCTGCTGTTGGGTGTGCTGCTCGCCGCGACGGCCTGGGTGGGCGTCGCGTTCCACGTGCGGCCACTCGGACACCCCGACGGCGGGCTCTGGCGGGCCGCCACCACGGTGACCTACGCCAATGCGGCCGCCGCGATCCTCGGGCCGTTGGCGCTGTGGGCGCTCGCGCGCGCCACCACGAGGCACGCATCGGCGAGGCACGGATGGACGACCCGCGCCAGCGCGGTGCTGCTGATCGCGGGCCTCGGGGCGACGCTGAGCCGCGCCGGAGTGGCCGGCTTCGTCGCGGGCCTGATCGTCCTGTCGGCGTTGCTCGACTTCGGTGTGGTCTGGCGCACCGCCGGAAGCGTGGTGCTCGGTGGATCGATTGCCGCGATCGCGCTCGCGCCGGGGATGCCCGACCTCCGCGTCGCGCAGCCGCTCTGGGCGCTGCTCGGCCTCGTAGTGGGGCTCGCCGTCGGCGTCGTCGGCGTCGTCGACGTCGACGACGCAGCGGGCAGTGCGCGTGGCCACGCCGTTGCCGTTCGCGGGCGCTCACGCGCGAGCCGGCTCGATCAGCGGCGCATTGCCTGGGGGATCGGGCTCGCCGGCGTCGCGGTCGTCGCCGCGATCGCGGTCGGGTTCCGCGGCCACGTTTCCGCATGGTCCGGTCGCTTCACCCTGTCGTCACCGGATCGGTCGACGCTGGCGTCCGTCGCATTGCACATGTGGCACACCCACCTCGTGACCGGCGTCGGACCGGGGCGCGCACTGTTCGTGTGGACCACGCCGTTCCACGTCCTCGTGTTCGACCGGTACGCGCACAACGAGTACCTCCAGGTCGCCGTCGAGCAGGGCCTGATCGGTCTCCTCGGACTCGCGGCGGTCGCGGCCGGCGTGCTTGCGACGCTCTTCGGTGGTCGGCGTCGGGCCGCTCGTCGAGGGTCACGGTCGCGGCATGAGGAAACCGCCGAGACGGCCGACCTCAGGGTGATCCGAGCCGGTGCGATCGCGGGGTTGGTCTGCTTCGCCCTGCACAGCGGATTCGACTTTCTCTGGCACGTGCCCGCCGTGCCGATGATCGCCGCCGTCGCGGTCGGTCTCGCGTCCCGGCTCGAGGCCGGAGCCCCTTCCCAACCACCAGCGCAACCACAGACCCAGGAGGTTTCATGATCCGAAACAGATGGCTCACCGCCGCGCTCGCCATGGGCGCGGCGTTAGGGATCGCCGGCACCGTCGGCGTGCTGCCCGCAGTCGGGCAGTCGTCGCCGCCGTCGTCGCCGGTCATCCTCGGCACGAGCGCACACATCATTGCCAACGGCGCGGCGGTCAAGCCGTTCGCGTACGTGGTCTGCCGGCCCGGCGACTTCGCCCAGCTCCAGATCTCGATCACCGAGAAGTCGGGGCACGGGATCGCGTCGGGCCAGGGCTACGTCGACTCGTTCAACTGCACCGGACAGATCGAGAAGCTCACGGTCCCGGTGACGGCGTTCGGGAAGCCGTTCGTCAAGGGCACCGCGTTCGGCCAGGCCACCCTGTACGACTGCGGACCCTTCAACTGTGGAGAGGCGACCGTCACCCACAAGGTGACGTTGAAGGCACCCAAGAAGAAGTAAGGCGGCAGAGCCGTGGCCGCCCCCGGTGTCCCGCCGACCGTACGGGCACCGGGGGCAGGTCTCGGCTTGGTGACGGGGCCGAGTACAGCTAATCGGTGACGTCGAGCACGCGCTCGATGCCGCTGATCTCGAACACGTGCTTCACGTGCGGTTGCAGGTTGCGGAGCGCGAGCGTCGTGCCCTCGGCCGCGGCCTTCTCGTTCGCCGCGATGAACATCGAGAGCCCGCGGGAATCGCAGAAGCTCAGCTCGCCGAGGTCGAGGACGACGGCCTTGGCCGACGCGATCGCGGCCATGACCGCAGGCTCGACGACCTCGCGGCTCGCCGCGTCGAGCTCGCCACCGAGGCGAAGGATCAGACGCCCGGGCTCTTCGGTCGCCTCGACCCACGCCGACGATTGCCAGTCAGTCGTCACGCCTCCTCCTTCTCGCCGTTCGCGTACCAACGAAGGAGGGCCGCGCTGCTGGACCCGTTCGGGTGTGAAGCCTAGCGACGTCGTGGCTGCAGCCCGCAAAGACGGTCCTGGTACCGTCGACCATTCAGACGGCGCGCTCGGCGAGACCGCGCACGTATGCGGCCTGCCCGGCGTGCTGGAAGTCGTCGGCGATCACGCTGACGAGTCGGACGCCGAGGGAGACCGGCGGGTCCCACGACCGATCGACGATGCGGTCGAGGTCGGCCGGCACGAGGTCCTGGACCAACTGCACGCTCTGCGCGTACACCTCGTCGTGGTATCCAACGAGGAGCTCGCCCGGCGCGGCCCCGACTGCCGAGACCTGCTGGCTCGCGTGCCCGTACCCGGTGTCGATCGACGTGAGCGGAAGGCCGAACTGCTCGTGCCAACCCTTCGCCGTCCAGATCTGCTCGACGCCCGCCACTCCCGCGATGTGGTCGTCCTGAATGCGCGTCAGGTGCCAGATCAGCCAGGCGATCGAGTTACCGGTGCCGTCGGGCCGGAAGGCGAGCGCTTCGGGCGTCAACCCGTCGACCGCGCGGTGCGTCAGGTCGCGGATCCTTCCCAACGAGTTGACGAACACCACTGACACGTCCATCGGACGCCCCCTCATTCCGATTGCCGCGCCGAGCGTTGGCGCCCCAGTTCCGTAGGTTCCTACCCGCGATGCGCGCGGCTGAACCCCGGTTCTGCGCCCGCGCCCCGACGCGTTGTGCGCGCCGGGTTCGCGCCCGCGCGCTGCGGGGTATCGAAGGGTCATGACCGGGGTGGGGCAGCCGAGCCGATGATCGAGATGGTCCTCCACCGGATGCCCGGCGAGCTCGGCCACGCGCGTCGCGAGGTGCGCGCCGCGATCGCGCGTCAGGGTCTCGGTGCGTCCCAAGCGGTCACGGTCGTTGCAGTCGTGAACGAGCTTGTCGGCGCGGCGCGCGAGTGCCGGGTGGCGAGCCCGCTTGCACTGACGATCGTGACGTACGGGCACCTGACCAGCGTGCGCGTGCGCTGCGACCGCGATGTCGACGTGAGCGACGAGCCCTTTGGCCTGCGCGAGCGGCTGCTGACCGGCCTCACCTTTGCGTTCGGGCGCCGGGACCGCGCCGACGGGTCGGTCGACCTCTGGGCCGAGATCGTCACCTCGTGAGCGCGCGGCGTAGCAGTCATTCGCTGCGCGCCAGGCCGGGTGCGGGGTCGGCGAGGCGCGCGTCGACCCAGTGGATGATCGCCGTGAGGTAGTCGGCCGGCGTCGAGGAATCCGTGTTCGTGAGCCCCGCCTTGTTGGTCACGACACGCCGCCCGCCAGCTCGGCGTGTCGACGGAGGAGCTGCGCGCACGCGCGCGCGTGCTCCTGGAGAAGATGCTCGAGTCGGTTGTGCCGACTCCGTAGGTTCTGGGCTGCCGACGCGCGTCGTCGAC
>JBBSEC010000155.1:0-7258 GCA_038240075.1 Acidimicrobiia bacterium | reverse complement strand
CGGGTGAGCTCGTGGGAGGCGATCACCACGGTGCGGCCCTCGGCCGGGGCGCCGGCGACGATGCCGTCGAGGAGCTCGCGGCCCGCGGTGTCGAGGCCGGCGTGGGGCTCGTCGAGCAGGAGGAGACGCGGGTCACGGGCGATCGCCACGGCCAGCGCGAGCCGGCGCTGCTGACCCGCCGACAGCCGGCGGTGCACCACCTTGGCCACGCGCGTGAGGCCGAGCCGCTCGAGCGCGTCGTCGCCCGCGGCGACCGGGCGGCCCGCGGCCCGCACCGCGAAGTGCAGGTTCTCGACGGCGGTGAGGTCGTCGTAACAGAAGCTTTGGTGGCCGACGAGCGAGATCTGCCGGCGCAGCGACCGGCGGTCGGCGGTGAGATCGTGGCCGAGCACCGTCGCGCTCCCCGACCGCAGGGGGAGCAACCCGGCCAGCAGGCGCAGGAGGGTCGACTTGCCGGCACCGTTGGGCCCTGAGAGCAGCACGACCTCGCCCTCGTCGACGTCGAGATCGGCGCCAGCGAGTGCGGGGAAGCGGTCGAGCAGACAGACAGCCGATCGGACGCACACGACGGGCAACGCGGCCCTCCGAGGCACGGGAGCGATACCGCACGAGTGTACGGACGGTGCCGCGGCGGCGGCGAACCGCTGCGCCGAAAGCAGGGTCCGGCACCGGTAGTGTCGACGACTGTGCGCAGGACGGCCGCCAGCGTCGGGCGGATGCTGGTAACGGTAGGGCTGCTGATCCTGCTCTTCGTCGCGTACCAACTCTGGGGAACCGGGATCTTCACGGCCCGCGCGCAGAGCAAGCTGAAGCACCAGTTCGCCAACGAGCTCGACAACCCGACCGTTGCGTCGACGACCTCCACCGAGGCCCCGGTCGTGACCACCGGCCCGACGGCAACCACGACCACCACCCTGCCGTCGTCGACGGCTCCGAAGGTCGTGCAGGTCGTCAACGAAGGCGGCGCGGTCGGGCAGATCACGATCCCGAAGATCGGCGTCAACCTGATCTTCGTGCAGGGCACCGCGCGTGACGACCTCTCGAAGGGGCCGGGCCACTATCCCGCGTCACCGATGCCGGGCCAGATCGGCAACGCGGCCATCGCCGGCCACCGCACCACCCACGGCAAGCCGTTCTACGACCTGAACGAGCTCGGCACCGGCGACCTCATCGAGATCAAGACCACGTACGGCCACTTCACGTACCGCGTCTACCAACAACTGGTCGTTCCACCGAGCCAGGTCTCGGTCGTGGGCCCGACCCCCGACGCCGAACTCACGCTCACCACGTGCAACCCGCGGTTCTCCGCGCGCGAACGGTTGGTCATCCACGCGCGGTTGGTCGTGAACCAGAGCACTCCCGCGCGCGTCAACGTGCCGATCGTCGTCGCGAAGCCGACCGCGAAGCAGGGCGCCGCCGCGCAGTCGTCGCTCCAAGACAGCCTCTCGGGCGACACGTCGTCGGGCGGCCCGACGTTCGTGTGGGGCGCCATCGTGCTCGTCATCGGCCTGCTGTGGTGGTGGCTCTACCGCCGCTTCCGGCACCCGGCCACCTGGCTCGTCGGCGTCGCCCCGTTCCTCGCCGTCCTCTTCGTGTTCTACGTCTACTTCGAGCGGCTCCTGCCCGCGAACTTCTGAGCACCTTGCCTTCGACGCCTTCGACTCCCGGATCCCCCACGTTCGCCGACGTACAGGGCGCCGCGGCGCGAATCGCACCATTCGTGCACCGGACTCCGGTGCTGACATCGCACCTGCTCGACGAGTGGCTCGGCGCCGAGGTGTTCCTCAAGTCCGAGCACCTGCAACGGATCGGCGCGTTCAAGTACCGCGGCGCGACGAACGCGGTGCAGTCGCTGAGCGCCGGCGCGGCCGCGGCCGGCGTCGCGGCCCATTCGTCAGGGAATCACGGGGCCGCGCTCGCGCTCGCCGCACAGACCCGCGGCATCGCGGCGCACATCGTCGTCCCGTCTACCGCGGCGCGCGCCAAACGGGAGGCGATCGCGGCATACGGAGCGCAGATCGTGCTGTGCGAACCGACGCTCGCGTCGCGGGAAGCCACCGTTGCCGCGGTCATCGCGGAGACCGGCGCGGTGGAGATCCACCCGTTCGACAACGACGACGTCATCGCGGGCGCCGGCACCGCCGCGCTCGAGCTGATCGAGCAGGTTGCCGAGCTCGACGTCATCGTCGCACCCGTCGGCGGCGGCGGATTGCTGTCGGGCACTTCGCTCGCGGCGCACGGCATCGAGCCGTCGCTCCGCGTGATCGGCGCAGAGCCCGCGACGGCCGACGACGCGGCGCGTTCACTGCAGACCGGAACGCTCGTCGCGCCCAATCCGCCGGCGACGATCGCCGACGGTCTCCTCACGGGCCTGTCGCCGCGCACCTTTGCCGTGATCTCCGCACACGTCGAGACGATCGTGACGGTGAGCGAGGCCGAGATCGTCGAGGCGATGCACTTCGTGTGGGAACGGACGAAGCAGTTGATCGAGCCGAGTGCCGCGGTAGCGGTTGCCGCCGTGCGCCGCGCCGATCTCGCCGGTGCGCGCGTCGGCATCATCCTCAGCGGCGGAAACGTCGACCTCGACGCTCACCTCTGACGCGATATCTGAACGGCCCCGCTCCCCTCAGGAGTCGGACGCGCCTTCGTCGCGCTTGGCGCGCTCCCACTCCTCGAGCATCCGGTCGAGCTCGGCGGAGCGACGGTCGGTGACGACACGCTGACCCTGCAGGTCGATGTCGGGCTGCGGATCGGGAGCCCGCCGGGGACGGCGTTGCCCCTGCGGGCGATTCGGCGACGCGACCCGCGCGGGACGCCCGAGCAGGCACCACAGGATGGCGCCGATGTCGAACAGCAGTGGGAAGAGCAGCACCACGATGACGACCCACACCACTTTGGGCAGGTTGCGCACCTGGCTGGGCTCGACGGTGGCGACGTCGTAGAGCGCCCACACCCAGAACAGGACCAGGCCGATGAAGACCAGGCCGCCGACATCGAGCATGGGACGAGATTAGGCGCGATCCAGGGGGTGGATTCTCACGCGCCCTCGAAGCGCGGCGACCGCTTCGCGGCGAAGGCGGTCATGCCCTCTTCGAGGTCGCGGGAGCCGAACGCGGTGCGTTCGGCGGTTGCGATCTCGGCCAGTGCGTCGGCGCCGAGACCGCCGGCGGCCGCGACGAGGTTGAGTGCCCGCTTGTGCCCCCGCACCGACAGCGGCGCCAGCGACGCGATCTCGTGCGCGAGCGCGAGTGCGGCGGCGACCGGGTCGTCGGCCTCACGCTGCACGAGTCCGACGACGACGGCTTCGGCCGTGCCGACCGAGCGGCCCGTGAGGAGGAAGTCGCGCGCCGCGCCCTGACCTACCAGCACCGCGAGCCGGGCGATGTTCGCCGCGCTGAGCAGGATGCCGAGCTTGCCGCCGGGGATCGCGAGCTTCGCGTCGGGCCCGGCCACGCGCAGATCGCACGCAACCGCCAGCTGCATCCCCGCGCCGATCGCGGGACCGTGGATCGCCGCGATCACCGGCGAGGGATAGTCGACGATCGCGTCGAGCACGCGTTCGAACGCAGGACGGAAGGTGTCGGCGCCGCGCCCGCCACCGTCGGCGAAGCGGGTGCCGAGATCCGCGCCCGCGCAGAACGCCGTGCCCGCGCCGGTCACGACGACGGCCAGGAGATCGGGATGCGTCTCGAGCGCGACGCGCAACTCGTCGCAGTGCTCCGCGTCGAGGGCGTTGCGGCGTTCGGTGCGGTCGATCGTGGCCACGCCGACGCGGCCGTCGATGTCGAACTTGATCAAGGACGGAACCGGGTCACGACTCGTCGATCAGCGCGATGAGGTCGCCTTCCTGCACCGTCTGCGCGGGCTCGACGTGCAGCTCGCGCACGACACCCGGGACTTCGGTGATGACCGGGATCTCCATCTTCATGGATTCCAGGATCACGATCTCGTCGCCCTCGGCGATCATCTGACCCTCTTCGACGACCACCTTCCAGACGCTGGCGGTGATCTCGGCTCTGACCTCGTGCACGCTCGGCACGCTACCCGGCAAGCGGCGAGCGGAGCGAGCGAGCGACCTCGGTCGTTCACATCACGCGTCAAAGCGGGCGAGCTTGCGAGCCCGACCAATCAGACCGGCAACACTCCGTGCTTGCGCCAGGGGCGCTCGACGCGTTTGGCGGCGGAGACCTCGAGGCCGCGGGCGATCGCCGCTCTCGTGTCGGCCGGATCGATGACGTCGTCGAGCTGCGCGTGACCGGCGGCGACGTAGGGATCGATGTTGGCGCGGATCTCCTCCGCGAGCTCCAGCCGGCGCTGGGCCTGCTCCTCCACCGGGACGGCTTCGAGCGTGCGGCGGTGGATGATCGCGACGGCTCCGTCGGGACCCATCACGGCGATCTCCGCGGTAGGCCACGCGACGATGTAGTCGGCTTCGTAAGCGAGCCCGTTCATCACGAAGTAGCCCGCGCCGTAGCTCTTGCGCATCACGACGCTGATCTTCGGCACCGTCGCCTCCGACACCGCGAACAGCATCTTGGCGCCGTGGCGGATGATGCCCTGCTTCTCGACGGCCGAACCCACGATGAAGCCGGGGACGTCGTGCAGGAACACGAGTGGGATGTTGAACGCGTCGCACAGCCAGACGAACCGGGCCGCCTTGTCGGCCGCGTTCACGTCGAGCGCGCCGCCGAGCACCATGGGCTGATTGGCGACGACGCCGATCGGCGCGCCACCGATGCGCGCGAGCCCGGTCACGAGGTTCTTCGCCCACGCCGGTTTCATCCACAGGACATCGCCGTCGTCGACGATCGCGGTCACGACCTTGCGCACGTCGTACGCGCGCCGCGGCGCCGTGGGCACGATGTCGTAGAGCTCCTCGACCCGGCGGTCGACGGGATCGTCGGACGCGCGGACGGGCGGCGCCTCGCGGTTGTGCGACGGGAAGAAGGAGAGGTAGCGCCGCACGGTCTCGAGGCATTCGCGATCGTCGGCGACCTCGAGGTCGGCGACTCCGGAAATCTTCGTGTGCACACCCGAGCCGCCCATCTCGTCCTCGGTCACGTCTTCACCGACCGCGGCCTTCACGAGATGGCGGCCGCCGAGCGCCATCGACGACGTGCCCTTCACCATCGGCACGAAGTCGGCGAGGCCGGGGATGTAGGCCGTTCCTGCGGCGCAGTGCCCGAGCATCGCCGCGACCATCGGCACGACGCCGCTCATCGCGACCTGCTCGCGGAACAGGTCGCCGGCACCCGCGAACGACGATCCGCTCGTCGCCTGGATGCGCGCGCCGGCCGAGTCGAGCAGCCAGACCATGGGCATGCGCTTGTCGAGCGCGTGCGCGCGGAGCCGCTTGATCTTGTCCTCGCCGACGCGGCCCATCGATCCGGCCATGACCGTGAAGTCGTACGCCGCGATCGCGACGAGGCGGCCGTCGATCTGGCCCACGCCGGTGACCGCGCCGTCGGCCGCGAGATAGCGGTCGCCGAGCCCCGCGTCCATGTGGTCGGCGAGCAATCCGTACTCGACCCAGGTGCCCGGATCGACGAGGATCTCGAGCCGTTCACGGACGGTCAGCTTCCCGAGTGAATGCTGACGCTCGACGCGATCGGCGCCACCCATCCCGAGCGCAAGCTCCTTGCGGCGCGCGAGCTCGCCGATCAACGGCCCCCACTCGTGCACGGTGCTTTCTGGTCGAGCTTGCTCGCTCCGCTCGCCGCTGTCGCGGTCGCCGCTCATCGGCCCTTCCATTCGGGGGTGCGCTTCTGCGCGAACGCGGCGACGCCCTCGGCGGCATCCTCGGTGTGCGAGGTGAGGGAGAGCATCGTCTGCAGGAACGCGAGCGCGCTGTCGGAGTCGGGTTGCTCGAGCACGCGGTAGAACGAGTCGCGGCCCCACCGCATGATCAACGGCGACTTCGAAGCGAGCGTCGCGGCGAGCTCGTCGACCGCGGTGTCGAGCTCCGCGACCGGGACGACCGACGTGACGAACCCGAGTCGCTCGGCCTCGGCCGCGCCGACGCGGCGGCCCGTCATCATGAGCTCGAGCACGCGCTTGGGAGGCAACGACCGGAGCAACGGGACCGTGATCATGTAGGGCCACAGGCCGACGTCGATCTCGGGCGTGCCGAACACCGCGTCGTCGGCTGCGACGATGAGGTCGCACGCGCACGCGAGCCCGAACCCTCCGGCGAGCGCGTAGCCGCGCACCCGTGCGATCGTCGGCTTGCCGAGGGCGTACATCTCGCGGAAGAGATCGGCGAGCAGCCCCCGCGCGTCGTGCACGGCCGCGGGGCCGGCATTCTCGGCGATCCCTCCGAGGTCGGCGCCGGCGCAGAAGGCACGGTCGCCGGCACCCGTCAGCACGACGACGCGCACGTTCTCGTCGGTTCGCGCGCGCCGCATGGCGTCGAGCAGACCCCGCATCACACCGAAGGACATCGCGTTCCGCCGCTCGGGTCGATCGATCGTCACCCGCGCGACCGCACCGTCGACCTCGTACTTCACCTCGGATTCGCTCACGCGCCGAATCGTAGGTCCGGTGGGCCTTTCGCAGGTCATGACCCGTCCGCGGAACGGCAGCCGCTACTCGTTAGCCTCAATCCGTGTCGTTTCTCGGGCTCGTCGTGCTCGCGGCCGCGCTGGTCCCCCTGCTCACGCGCGGGAGCTACCGGCGCCTCGCCGACGCGCCCTGGCGGTGGGCGGGCCTGCTCGCGCTCGGTCTCGCGCTCCAGCTGCTCCTCGACACCAGCCTGATCTCGCGCTCGAGCTATCACAGCGTCGGCTTCGGGATCCTCGTCGCGTCGTACGTGCTGCTCATCGGGTTCTGCGCCGGCAACCTGCTCGTGCGGGGCATGGCCGTTGTGCTGATCGGTGTCGCTCTGAACGCGTTCGTCATCACGATCGACCAGGGCATGCCCGTCCGCATCCCTCCCGATTGGCACCAGGATCACGTCGCCGCGACCGTGAAGCACCACCCGCGCGTGAGCGGCGATCACCTGCTCTCACTGACCGACATCATCGTGCTGCGGCGCCTCGACGCGATCGTGTCGTTCGGCGACCTCATCATCGCGTTCGGCCTCGTCGACGTGTCGTTCTGGGCCAGCCGGCGCGCACGGCGCACACCGCGTGCAACCCCGCACCGTGACGACGACGAGCCGCCGACCACCGGACCCGACGATTCCGACGATTCCGACGACCGCGACGACACGCGCGTCACCGCGGGGCTCGCACCGACGGGCCGCACCAACCGCCGCCGG
>JBBSEC010000154.1:0-7422 GCA_038240075.1 Acidimicrobiia bacterium | reverse complement strand
TGGGCACCAAGGTGACCTGGACCAACAACGACACCACCGGCCACAACGTGACCTTCACCGCGTTCAAGAGCAAGACGCTCGCCCACGGGAAGAAGTTCAGTCACGTGTTCGCGACCGCCGGCACGTTCTCGTACAAGTGCACGATCCATCCGGGCATGTCGGGGAAGATCGTCGTCACCGGGTAGCGACCCGGACCCGAGCACGGAGGCGAGGGCGGCTCCACCATGACTGAGATCGATCGGCGTAAGTTCCTGCGGGGCGCGGCCGCGACCGGGCTGCTCGGGACCGTCGGCGGAACCGCGCTCGTCGGCGGCTTCTCGGAGCCGCGTGCCAACGCCGCGAGCGCAGTCGCGGCGCCGGCGGGCACGCTCAAGGAGTTCTGGATCAAGTGCGAGTCGTTCCGCCGGAACCTCGTGCCCAACGGCACCGACGGCATGTCGGGAACCGCGTACACGAAGGACGAGACGACCTTCTGGGCGATCGGCTACCGCGGCTACACGGCCAACTTCGGCGCACCCCTCCCGCCGAGCGCGGCGGTCGGGAACAACGACGGGATACCGGGTCCGACCCTGCGCGTGAACGTGGGCGACACCGTGAAGCTGCACTTCCGCAACGCCGACTCACACTTCAAGTGGCCGCACAGCGTCCATCCGCACGGCGTTCGCTACGCACCCGACTCCGATGGGGCATGGCTCGCCATCGACCCCGACAAGCCCGGCACCGCGGTCGAGTACGGCGACACGTACACCTACACGTGGCAGGTGCTCCCGACGTCGATCGGCACCTGGCCGTATCACGATCACTCGAAACCGCAGTCGTTGGAGCACGGATCGCCGCCGATGCCCGAAGCGTCCGCGACGCTGGGGATGTTCGGCGTGATCGTCGTCGAAGACCCGGCCGCGCCTCCGGCCGACCACGACAACGTCGTGTTCCTGCACGACATCTACGTCCCCGCGCTCGTGCAGGGCTTCAACTGCATCAACGGCCGTGCGTTCATCGACAACACGCCAACGTTCGAGGCGCGTGTCGGCGAGCGCGTCCGTTGGCGCGTCGCGACGCTCGGCGACAACTTCCACGTGTTCCATCTGCACGGGCACCGCTGGGAGTACGACGGCCGCTTCGACGATTCCCTCGTGCTCGGCCCCGCGTCGACCGTCACCTTCGACTACGTCGAGGACAATCCCGGCGATTGGCTGTACCACTGCCACGTCGCGATGCACATGATGGGCGGCATGATCGGTCGCTACCGCGTGACCGCGTAGCCGCACCCGTTCGCTCAGAAACTCCAGCGGGTCGCGCCACCGGGCTCGACGGCGAGGAGCGCCGTCGCGGTGTGCAGCGTGATCCGGTAGACGAACCACGGCGGCGGGCCGGCCGAGGGCGCACTGAATTCGGCAGTGAGCGCCACGCCCGAGTCGTCCACCTTCGCGGGCCAGCCGTGGGCGGCCCACCGTTCGGCCATGGCGGCAACGGTCGCGGGTTCGGTCACCCGGTGCGCCTGGCCTTCGACGACGAGGTCGAACTCCCGCGTCGCGACACTCAACGTGCAGCGCGGGTCGCGCGCGAGATTCTTCCCCTTGCGGGTGTGCCCACCGGTCTCGAACCAGAAGGTGCCGTCGACCCACAGCGCGCCGATGCCGGTGACGTGCGGGCTGCCGTCGGGATTGATCGTCGCCAGCCACGACGTGTGACGGTTCGGACCACCCGTGTCGGGCGCTTGGCTCAGGCCGAGTGCGAGGCGGTTCTCGATGTTCGCCCACTCGAGCAACGGGGCGTCGTACAGGTCGGCAAGGTTGTGTGCTTCCATGCCGAATCAGACCTCGCGCGACGCGACACCTCATCGGAGGCGCTCGAGTTTCTCGCGACGGCGCGTTGCATGGGACGCGCCACCGCGACCGCGCGATTAGTTGGCGGCGGTGAGGTCGTAGACGGTGGTGCCGCCGACGGTGGTTGCGGTGAAGTTGCTCGCCACCCAGGTCGCGATCTGACTCGAGGTGCTCGAGCCGGTCCCGACGGCGCCGCCACCGAACCCGCCGCCACCACCACCACCACCGATGTAGTAGTGGATCTTGCCCGCGCGCACGTAGGTCTCGAACTGCGCGAGGGTCGGCGTGGGGTCGGTGCCGTTGAACCCACCGATCGCCATGACGGCGCCACCGCTGGCGAGCTGGTAGCCGGCCGCCGAGTTCGAGTTCACGGTGGCCGCGACCCAGGTGTACTTGCCCGCGTCGGTCTGCAACGCCTTGACCAGTGCGGCCGACGGTGTCGTCGCGTTGAGGAATCCCGCGCCGCCGCCCTGAGTCCCGCCGGGCGTGGCCCCACCACCGAACTGCCGGCGCAGCGCCTGACTGCCCGGCCCGCCGAAACCGCCCTGCCCGCCGAAACCGGGGGGCGCGCCGCCGGCGGCGCCGAGGCCGGGGAGGTTGCCAGCGGCACTACCGGGGAGCGCGCCCCCGACCCTGCCGGGGACGAGCGCACCCCGGCCTCCGAATCCGAGACCGCCGCCCGCAACTGCCGGGCCGGCCGACGGGATCGCGCCCGAATGCGGGGTTCCCGCGGTGTCGAGCGCGTACGCGAACGGACCGGCCAGCGAGACCGCGAGCCCGACTCCGGCGAAGGTCAGCGCGACGCCCTTCCACGCACGCGGCGTCAGCGCGATGGCCGCCGCGGCAATCAGCCCGACGAAGAGCACGAGGGTCCGGAGCTCCGGATGCCAAGCAGGGCTGCGCAGGAGGAGCCGGTACGACGCGACACTCGTCGCGGCGAGCGCGGCACTGAGGAAGATCCGCGACACCCACGACGTGCGGTTGCGCCAGAGCAACACCGAGCCCATGCCCACGAGCGCGCCGATCGCCGGCGCGAGCGCGACCGAGTAGTACGGATGGATGATGCCGCCGGCGAAGCTGAACACCGCGGCGGTGATCACGAGCCAACCGCCCCAGAGCAGGAACGCGGCACGCGTCCGGTCGGTGCGGGGCTTGCGCATCGTGAGCAGCAGTCCCGCGACGAGCAGGATCAACGCGGCGGGGATCAACCAGGCGACCTGACCGCCCCACTCCGACTGCCACAACCGGTTCCAGCCCGTCGGACCCCACCGCCCCGCGGTTCCGGCCGCGCCGCCGCCGACGCTGCCGGTCTCGTTGCCGGTGATGCGGCCGAAGCCGTTGTAACCGAAGATCAGGTTCAGGATGCTGTTGGTCTGTGACCCGCCGATGTACGGACGGCTCGACTTCGGCCACAGCGAGACGACGGCGACCCACCACCCCGACGCGACCAGCAACGCGATTCCGGCGAGCGCGAGCTGCCAGATCCGGCGTCCGAGCTTCGGGGGTCCGGCCAGCAGGTACACGAGTGCGAAGACCGGCATCACGACGAACGCCTGCATCATCTTCGTGATGAAGCCGGTGCCGACGAGCGCGCACGCGAGGACGAGCCAACGCGTGCGCCCGTCCTCGTGCGCCCGGACCATCGCGTACGCCGCGAGTGTGAGCAGCAGGACGAGCAGCGCGTCGGGGTTGTTGAACCGGAACATCAACACCGCGACCGGTGTGGTCGCCAGCACTGCGCCCGCGATGAGGCCGGCGGCCGGCGAGAACCAACGGCGCACGGTCGCGTAGAGGACCCCGACCGCGGCGACACCTTCGAGCGCCTGCGGCACGAGGATGCTCCACGAGTTGACCCCGAAGATGCGCGCAGAGATCTCCATCACCCACAACGCGGCGGGAGGCTTGTCGACGGTGATGAAGTTCGACGCGTCGGACGATCCGAAGAAGAAGGCCTTCCAGCTCTTCGTTCCGGCCTGCACCGCGGCGGAGTAGAACGCATTGCTCCAGCCCGACGCGCCCAGGTCCCAGAGGTAGAGGATCGCGGTGCCACCGAGCAGCACCAGCAGCGCGGGCCGAACCCAACGCGGGTCGTCGGGCCGGCCCCGCCACAACCACGAGCCTCTACGTCCGGGATTTGGGCGCGGCGCGCGCGGCGGCTCGATCGCGGCGGGTGCGGGAACCGACCCGGGATCAGGGGCGATGACCGGTACCGGCAGTGTCGTCGTTGTCATGCCGACGACACTGACCGACGAAGCTCAGAGCCGGGTGTGGACGCAGTGGACGAATGCTGTGAACTGTCGGCGAACAACACGCGGTCGAGCACGAAGAACTGGCCGAGCCAGATCGATCCCCACGCGGCCACGTTTGCGGCCTCGATGGCGAACGTGCGCATGGCCGTCGAGAAGCCCGAGCTCGCGGCGAAGGCCGACGCGACACCGACCGCGATCGTCGACAGCCCGAGTCCGAGGAAGGTCATCGCGCAGAAGGGTCCGATCTCGCTGACGATCGATCGCCGTCCCGATCGGCCCCAGACCCATCGGCGGTTGAGCTCAAACGACGGTGCGGTGCCTGCCGCCGTCGCGACGACATTCGCCCACCCCGCGGGCAGCGTGCGCGTCGTGACGAGCACACCGAGCACGACGAGGCTGAGCGTGCTCGAGACCGCGGACACCGCGGCGTAGCGAACGAGCCTGCGGAGCTTGTGCGCGAGCTGCGCCACGTGCGTCATCAGGGCCGCGGGTTCCGGAACACCCAGCTCCGGAGGAGCACGAAGCGCAGCACGGTCGCGACGGCATTGATCGCGGTGAGCGCGACGAGCGCGGTCGCGAGCGATGCGGTGCCGATGGCGCCGAGCACCACCAGCGTGGCCAACGTAAGCGCGAGCGGCAGGCACGCGAGCACGATGCCGGCGAGATAGTGCCGTGCACGTCCCGATCGGCCCCGCAGCGAGAACGTGAGCCGGCGGTTGGCCGCGGTGTTGGCGAGCGAGCAGAGCAACAGTGCGACGACGTCGGCGCCGTAGCGGCCGAGCGGTCCCGACAGTCCGATGAACAGCGCGCCGAAGACGATCGTGCTGACGATGCCGATCGACGCGAAGCGTGCGAGCTGCCCACCGAGATTCGCGTCGAACGGTGCAACCGTGGCCGTGGTGGTGGCCGGTGCCCGCGTCAGCGTCGCGTTGCCGGTGGCGACCCTCCGCAGCATGCGGCCGATCCCGCGAAGATCGGCCGCGGCCGTGCCCACGACGTCGACACGCGAGTCGGCGTCGTCGACCCAGTCGACCGGCACCTCGTGGATGCGCAGGCCGTTGTGCTCGGCGACGAGCAGCAACTCGGTGTCGAAGAACCACTCCTGGTCCTCGACCATCGGCAGCAGCTCGCGCGCGACGTCGGCGCGTACCGCCTTGAAGCCGCACTGCGCGTCGGAGAAGCCGCTGCGCAGCGTCGCTTTGAGGATCATGTTGTAGACGCGCGAGATCACTTCACGCTTCGGCCCGCGCACCACGCGTGCCCCGGACGCGAGTCGGGTACCGATCGCGACGTCGCTGTGACCCGAGACGAGCGGCGCGACGAGGGGCAGGAGCGCGTCGAGATCGGTCGACAGGTCGACGTCCATGTACGCGACCACCCGCGCGGTGCTCGCCGACCACACCTCGCGCAGCGCGCGCCCCCGGCCCTTGCGGTCAAGATGCACGGCGCGAACGCCCTTCAGCGTGCGCGCGAGCTCGCACGCGATGCCCCACGTGGAGTCGGTGCTCGCGTTGTCGGCGATGGTCACGCTCCACGACAGCGGGAACTGCTCCGAGAGGTAGCGGTGCAGGCGCTCGATCGAGCGACCGAGATCGGCAGCCTCGTTGTAGACGGGCACGACGATCTCGACGGCCGTCTCGGTCACCCGCCATTGCGCGGGGTCCGCAAGGAGCGCTGTCCCTTCGATCATGGGCCAACCATGACGGGCCGGTCTGAACGGCCGCTCCGCGCATGCTGAGAACTCCCGCAGAACGGACCGGTTGCCCCGCCGGCCGCGCGCGCCGGTAGCCTCCGGCTCGTGCAGGTGCTCCACGACGCCGGCCCGCTGCCCGAGTTCGCCGGCGGTACCGCGGTCACCATCGGCGCCTTCGACGGCGTCCACATCGGGCACACGACCCTCATCGCGGAGACCCGGCGGCTGGCGGCGGAGCTCGACTGCCCCAGTGTGCTCGTGACCCTCGACCGCCACCCGGCCACCGTCGTGCGCCCGGCGTCGGCGCCCCCGCTGCTCGTCGACGAGACCCAGAAGTTCGAGCTGCTCGCCGCGACCGGCATCGACTACGTGCTCGTCGTGCACTTCGACGGCGAACGCTCACTCGAAGGCTCCGAGGAGTTCGTGCGAGAGGTGCTGGTCGACCAGCTGCACGCCCGGTACGTCGTGGTCGGCGAGGACTTCCACTTCGGGCACCGTCGCAAGGGCGACGTCGCCCTGCTCGAGCAGCTCGGTGCCGAATGCGGCTTCAAGGTCGTCGGGATGAAGCTGGTCGGCGTCCCCGGCCTCGACGGCCCGGTCACGTCGACCCGCGCCCGGTACGCGCTCGCAGCGGGTGACGTCGAGCTCGCGGCGCGGCTGCTCGGGCGGCTCCCCGAGATCCACGGGGTGGTCGAGCACGGCGACCACCGCGGCCGCACGATCGGCTTCCCCACCGCGAACGTGGCCGTGCCCGGCGACATCCTGCTGCCGATCGACGGCGTGTACGCGGGCTGGTACCTCCGGCCCGGCGACGCCGACCAGACCGAGGCGCACGCGGCCGCGATCAACATCGGGCGCCGGCCGACCTTCTACGAGGAGAGCGGGCTGCTGCTCGTCGAGGCGCACCTCGTCGACTTCGACGGCGACCTCTACGGTGAGCAGGCCCGGGTCCGGATCGCGGCGCGCCTCCGGGGCGAGGTCCGGTTCGACTCGATCGACGCCCTCAAACAGCAGCTCGGCATCGACGTCGAGCACACCCGGCAGATCTGCGCCGCCCGCGAGCCCGGGCTCTAGGGACCCTGGCTCTCGGGACAGCGGCTCTCGAGACAGCAACTCTGGACGGCGTCCGGGCCGGGTCGGTAGACTGCTCCGAATGGTCTGACCATCAGACCAACAGTTATCGGCGTAGGAGTCCCGTCATGCCCGACGTCCGGCCCCGCTTCGAGCCGATCGAGCGCCTGACCGTCTCCGACGGCATCCGCGACGCGCTGCTCGAGAGCATCCGGAGCGGCGCCCTGGTGCCGGGCGGGCGCGTGCCGTCCGAGCGCTCGCTGTGCGAGGAGTTCGGCGTCGCCCGCACCTCGGTGCGGGAAGCGATCCAGGGCCTCGTCTCGCTCGGCGTGATCACGAAGCGGGCCAACCGGACCTACGTCGCGGAGCAGCTGCCGGGCACGACGCTCGCGGGGCACGCCAACCGCAAGCGCCATCTCGAAGAGCTCGTCGAAGTGCGCCGCATCGTGGAGATCCCGATCGCGCGGCTCGCAGCCACCCGCGCCGACGCCGACGACCGCGCGCAGATCCGCGCGATCGCGCGGCGCCTCACCCCCGAGATGACGCTGGCCGACTACCGCCGCACGGCGCGCGCGTTCCACGT
>JBBSEC010000153.1:0-7516 GCA_038240075.1 Acidimicrobiia bacterium | reverse complement strand
CGGGCGCCACGTTGCACCGCTTCCGGTCGTCCCCACCCTCGTGTCGGGCGCGCTTCCGATCGCGCAGTTCGGATCCGACGCGCAGCAGGCGTTGCTCGACGGAGTGGTCGCGGGTACGACGGTCTTGACCGCCGCGCTCACCGAGCTCCTCGCGCCGTTCGACGCACCGACCACGACGGCGAAGCCCGACGGTGACGGTTGGCGGCTCGACGGCGTGAAGACGTGTGTTCCGTACTTCCACGTCGCATCGCACGTGCTCGTGCCGGCCGCGGTCGGCGACGACGTCGCGGTCTTCGTCGTGCCGACCGACGCGACCGGTATCACCGCGCAGCGCCAGGAGACGGAGAACCACGAACCGCAGTTCCGTGTCGAGCTCGACGGGGTCACGGTCGACGCGAATGCGCTGCTCGGTGACGTCGAACGCGGTCGCGAGATCCTCGAGTGGACGACGGCTCGCACGACCGTCGCACTGTGCGCGATCGTCGCGGGTGTCGCCGACCGCGCGACGCGCCTGACCGCGCAGTACGCCACCGATCGCAAGCAGTTCGACCGTGCGATCGCCACGTTCCAGGCCGTCGGCCAACGCATGGCCGAGTGCTTCATCGACAGCCAGGGCATCGAGCTCACGATGCTGCAGGCCGCCACGCATCTCGACGAGGGCAAGGTGGTCCCGCTCGAGGTCTCGACCGCGAAGTTCTGGGCTGCCGACGGCGGGAGTCGCGTCGGCCACGCCGCGCTTCACGTGCACGGCGGCATCAGCATCGACGTCGACTACCCGATCCACCGCTACTTCCTCTGGATCAAGCAGATCGAGTTCACGCTCGGCTCGGCGACGCCTCAGCTGGTGCGCATCGGACGCGAGCTCGCCGACACCCCCGCGTAGCGAGACGGCCGTGTTCGCGCCCGGCATCGGCTCGGGCGACGCGCGCGACTTCCTCACGACCCACCTCGGTCGCGCGGTCGGCGACGTCGAGCTCGTGGGAGAGGGCGCGTGGTCGCGTTGCTTCGCCTTCACCGACGACGGTCGGGAGCGCGTGATCCGGTTCGGCGACTACGTCGACGACTTCGAGAAGGATCGCCGCGCCGCCGCGTTTGCCTCACCCGCGCTTCCCGTTCCCGAGGTGTGGGAGTTGGGCGAGGCGAACGGCTGCTACTTCGCGATCTCCACTCGGGCGTACGGGGAACCCTTGGAGCTGCTCGGCGAACGTGAGTGGCACGCGGTGCTCCCCGGCGTCTTCGCTGCGCTCGACGCCCTCCGTGCCGTCGACGTGTCGGCCACGTCGGGATTCGGCGGATGGGACGCATCGGGCGCTGCGGCCGGCGCGTCGTGGCGCGACTTCCTGCTCTCGGTCGACGCCGACACGCCGCAGCGCCGCACGTACGGATGGCGGCAACGCCTCGCGGAGTCGCCCGTTGGCGACACCCCGTTCGCCGCAGGAATGCGCCGGCTCTTCGAGCTCGTCGACGCGTGTCCCGTCGAGCGGTCGGTCGTCCATGCGGATCTCATCAATCGCAACGTGCTCGTCGACGCGGGCCGGATCACCGCGGTGTTCGACTGGGGGTGTTCCTTCTACGGGGACTTCCTCTACGACCTCGCGTGGCTCGAGTTCTGGTCGCCGTGGCATCCGTCGCTCGCGGCGACCGACATCCGTGCCGAGGCGCGCCGCCACTACGCCGCGATCGGTCTCGACGTCGCCGATCTCGACGCGCGCCTGCGCTGCTGCCTGATCCACATCGGGCTCGACCACCAGGCGTACTGCGCGTTCACCGGCGAGCTCGACGAGCTCCAGGCCGTCACCGAACGCACGCTTGCCTATGTCGAGTAGCGCGCTCGCGGTCAGGCCTACGGGCATCGCTGGTCTGCCGTTTATCACCCATGGGCAATTCCCGGCAGACCAACGACCGGGTTGAGCGCCAGCGCCGCACCCGCGCGCGTCATGCCAAGGCGGCTTGGTATTGATCAAGCGCCGCGAGGATCGTCAGGCCGTTCTGCACCGCGACGAGGTGGCCTCGGAGGTGACGGCGCGCGGTATGAACGTCGTCGAGGTGCGCAGCCCACATCGCGATTGACCACAGCGGCTGGCGCGCGACCGCGACGGGAAGCGCCGCGCGCTCGGTTGCGGTGAGCGGACGCGCCGTTCCTGCGTCGTACCGCTCGACGAGCGCCGCGAGCTCCCGCCATTTCGTCAGGTCGAACGCGTCGGGCGACATGGAGGCCGTGAAGAAGAGCGTGAGTGCGAGGTCGTCGATGCGCGGCCGCACGCCCATGAAGTCGAAGTCGCCGACCCGGACGAGCTCACCGCCCCGGAAGGCATCGTTGTTGTCCCAGTAATCGCCGTGAACGAGTTGCCCCGGCAGGCCGATGAAGGGCGTCCGCGCCTCGGCGCACGCGGCGGCGAGGCGATCGGCCGCGTCCGCGAGTGCAGACTCCTCGTGGGTTGGATCCCACGACCGGATCGGATCGGTGCCCACCCTCGTGGCGTCGACGACGCCAACCGGATCGACGGAGTTGGCGAACGGTGGCACCCAGTGCGCCGTCGCAGCGAGATCGATGCCCGCGAGCAGATCGTGCACCCGGCCGAGCATCGGAAGCCCCGCGCCGATGTGCGGAAGCGAGTCCATGTGCGCATCCGATTCGACGAAGGGCTCGACCTCGACCAGGTGCTCACCGAGGTGAAGGTACGGCGCGCCGCCCGCGCTACGTACAACGGCCACGCACGGCACGCCGCCCTCGGACACGACGGCACGCGCGTGTTGAATCGCGCGCAGTCGCCCCTCCGTCACATGATGTCGGTACACACGGACGACGACGCGAGAGTCCGCGGCAGGAACCAGAAGGTTGAGGTTCGCCGAGCCGCCGAGATCGGTCGCCGCCGCGAGCGACAGGCCGTAGGCGCGCTCGACGGCTTCGCTCAGCGCCGGTGAGGCACGCGGTCGCAAGCCGCGACGCCCGTTACCCGCGTCGTCCATTGGCGAACCTCCGTCCGATTCCGGACGGTCGTCTAGGAACGCGCGAAGTCGACGAGGCGGCGGACGGGGTCGAGGTCGAAGGGTGCGCCGGTCATGACGATGAGGTGCGTCGCGCCGGCATCGAGGTACGCCTGCCAGTTGTCGACCTCGCCCGCGCTGATCCCGACGGTCCGTTCAATCGTCGCGGGATTGCGGTCGAGCTTCGCGCACCACTCGTCGAGCACCTTGTTCTTCGCCGCGAAGTTCTCCGGCGGCCCGAAGGTGTTCCAGCCGTCGGCGTACTGCGCGACCAACCGGAGCGCGACCTTCTCGCCGCTGCCGCCGATGAGGATCGGGACATCACCGATCGGCGGCGGGTTCAGGTGCCCGAGACGGTCCATGATCACCGGGAGCGACTCGGCGAGATTGCGTAGGCGCTCGGGTGCGGTGCCGAACTCGTATCCGTACTCGGTGTAGTCGCGTTCGAACCAGCCGGAGCCGATGCCGAGGATGAAGCGCCCGTGGCTGATGTGGTCGATCGTGCGGGCCATGTCGGCGAGCAGGTTCGGGTTCCGGTACGAGTTGCACGACACCAACGCGCCGAGGCGCGCGTGGTTCGTCTCGGCCGCGAGCGCCGCGAGGAGCGCATAGGCCTCGAAGTGCTCGGCGTCGGCGTCGCCGTAGAGCGGGTAGAAGTGGTCCCAGACCCAGATGCTGTCGACGGGGATCTCGTCGGCCGCGCGCCATGCGGCGCGCAGGGCGTCGACCGTTGTTGCCTGCGGGTGGAGTTGGACTCCGACCTCGAACCGCGCCATGAACAGCCTTTCTGGTTCAGCCTTCGGAAAGTGCGATGCGACGGCCGCCGTCTTCGAGCGCGATCGCGGCCTCACCGGCGAGCAGTCGGCGGATCGGTTCTCCGACCAGCTCCAGGCGCCAACCCGTCGCGAGCCGGCCGCCGCCGGTCGAGATGAGCGCGGTGAGATCCGCGCGGGTGGCCAACAGCGACGGCTCGAGGTCGAGCTCGGCGGCCCGTTGCGTGAGCCACGCGCCGATGACCGTGACCGCGGGCGCGAGCGTGCGGTCGGACGCATCGGTTTCAGGCAGGCGCAGTTGGTCGGTGGTCAGCGCGAGCCCCGCGTCGACGGCCGCGAGGATTGCCGCCGCGGTGCCGTCGCGCATGTGCCGGCCGTCGAGGCCGCGCACGGCCGCGAGGTCTTCACGACTGTGCGGCGCGCGTTGCACGATGCTCGCAAGCGCGAGGTCGGGGAGCACGAAACGGGGTGGAAGGTCGGCGCGCTCGGCTTCGCGCTCGCGCCACGCCGCGACTTCCTGCGCGACGCTGCGCGCCTTGCCGCGCAGCTGGCGGCTGCCCTTGATGCGCCACCATGCGGTCGCGGGGTCGGGCCGTCCGTGCGCGCGCAGCCGGCGTTCCTCGCACTCGTCGAGCGCCCATTCGAGGCGCCCCTGCTCGGTGAGGCGGCCGACGAGGTCGTCGTACAACGGCGTGAGGTACTCGACGTCGGAGGCCGCGTACGCGCGCTGGTCGGCGGTGAGCGGGCGGCGGGTCCAGTCGGTGAGGCGGTCGCCCTTCGCCAGCCGTACGCCGAGGATCCGCTCGCAGAGCGTGGCGAGTGACGGGGTTCCGTAGCCGAGAAAGCCAGCAGCGATCTGGGTGTCGAAGAGGTGGGCCGGTCGGACGCCGCACGCGCGCTCGAGGATGGTGAGGTCCTGGTCGCCGGCGTGGGCGATGAGGGTGCCGGGACCCGCCAGCACCGGGGCGAGGGGGGCGACGTCGACCGCCATCGGGTCGAGGATGGCCAGCCCGCCCGGCCACGCGATCTGCACCAGCGCGAGGCGGGGGTGGTAGGTGCGCTCTCCCTGGAATTCGGTGTCGAGCCCATAGAGCGCCTCGTCACGCAACGCGGCGACGATGCCCTCGAGCTGGGCTCCTTCCTGGACGAACTGGACCTCGGGCACGGCCGTAGCTTGCCCGATCCCGGGCCGTCCGCGCGGAACGCAGTTCGCCCCCGTGTCCGGCCGCGGTGGGCGCGAATCCGCCCACCCAGACGGGATGCACCCGGGCTGGGGTGAGCGTCGGCACAATGAGAGCCCCGCGGCCAACGTGGAGCAGGTGAGCGTTCGTCGTGAGTACCACGGTTCGGGTCCGCGACGAACGGAGCGAGCATGCGACCATGAGAGGGGCAGCAGTCGTGGTCGACCAGTGGCCCTCGGTCGACCTCTCCTGTCGGAGCCTGCACCTCGTCGATCTGGAGAACCTCCTCGCGGACCCTTGGGCACGCGGCCCGAGCGTCGGCCACGCGCTCGACGAGTACCTCACGCGTGCGCGTTTCCGGGCCGGCGATCTCGTGTTCGTCGCCGGGAACCCGTGGCTGATGGTGGAGCTGGGCTGGTCGCAGCTCGACTCGCCGACGCCCGTCGACTGTCACCGGTTCGCGGCGCGCGGCCCGCAGGGTGCCGACAACAAGCTGCTCGAAGCCTCGCCGATGGCGTGGGTGACGCGCCGCTTCGATCGTCTGGTGATCGGCAGCGGTGACGGCGTGTTCGCCGACCGGCTCACCGCGGCTCGCGCGTCGGGACTGTCGGTGCGCATCGTGTCGCGACCGGAGTCGCTCTCCGGCCGGCTCGCCCGCCTCGACGTCCCGACCGAGTGGTTTGTCGGCGACGCGTCGGCGCGGGTTCCGCGCGCTCAGCGTGCGAGCAGGTCGCGCACTTCCGCCAGACGTTCGATCGACAAGAGCACCTCGCGCTGGTCGTCGGCGAGGTGCCGCACGATCACATCGGTCGCGCCCGCGTCGCCCAGCGAGTCGAAGGCATCGGCCACCGTGGTCACGCTGCCCCACACCGGCGCGTCCGGGCTGAACCCGCGGTAGCCCGCAGCAACGACCGGACCGGCAACGCGTTCCGCGTCCGCCGTGTCCGACCCGACGTGGATGTCGCGCCGGACCGCGATGCGTCCGGCCTCCCGCCCGTGTGCCGCACACTGCTCGCGGTACGTCGCGATCATGTCGACCACTTGAGCGGGCGTCGCTTCCGGTCCGATGAGGAAGCCGTCGCCGAGCCGCGCCGCGCGGTCGATGGCCTTCGGTGCCGCTCCGCCGATCCACACGGACACCGGTTCCGGCGTGACGGGTGAGACGCGCGCGTTCACAACCGGGTACGGCCCGTCGGCGTCGACGGTTTCGCCGGCAAGGAGACGACGGATGATCGAGAGCGCGGCTTCGAAGCGCGACGGCCGGTACTTGAGCTCCGTGCCCATGGCTCCGAACTGTCCCTGGTCGCCGCCGAGCGCGCACTGCAGCACGAACGGTCCGTCGTGCATCGCGGCGAGGGTGCCGATGTGCTCGGCTGCGAGCACCGGGTTCCACAGCGGCAGCAGCATCAGCACACCTGCGGGCCGACCGTGCCACTCGGCGAGCAGGCGGCCCAGCATCGGCGTGTTCTGGTAGTACGGGACCGGCGCGGCGTGGTGATCGCCGATGAACAGCGAGTCGAGCCCGGCCTCGTGCGACGCGCGCGCCCGCTCGATCATCCAGCGCGCGCCTTCGCGGACGTCACCGGTCGCGTACGCACTCTTGAGTGATGTACCTATCTTCATGGTCGCATTCTCGCTCGGTTCGTTCGGGGCTCAACCGTTGTTGACAAAGTGAGCGCTCGCCTGCTCGATCGTTACCGTGCCGTGTCAATCGTTGCCGTGCCGTCAGCCGAGGTTCACGAGCCACGAGAGATGGACGGCGTCGAGGACGCGCGTGAGCTCCGCGTTGGCGCGGCTCAAGCGGTTGAAGAGCAGCAGCACACCGAAGATGCCGACGACGACCGCCGACAGCACGACGATCGCCGGGAGGTGCCGCTTCACCCACGTGAGCGCGCCCGTGAGTCGTCCGAGCGCGAGGCCGCAGACGAGGAAGGGCAGCCCGAGACCGAGTGTGTACGCGCCGAGCAGGGTCGCGCCGGCCCACGCGCGATGGGTGTCGGCGGCGATCGTGAGGATCGATCCGAGCACCGGTCCGAGGCACGGCGTCCACCCGAACGCGAACGCGGCGCCCGCGACGACCGGCGCGGCGCGGCCGTAGCGGGCCACCTGCGGATGGAAACGAAGCTCGCCGTACAGCCAGGGCGCGCGGAGGAACACCGAACCGGCGAGGAACAGCGCGAAGCCGAGCATCATCGCGCCCGAGATGCGGGTCAGGAGATCCTGATGGTCGACGAACGCGCTCCCGATCGCGGAGGCCGACAACCCCAGGGTCACGAACACGGTGCCGAACCCGAGGATGAACAGGCCGGTCGTGAACGCGATCTCGGTCTGGTACCGGCGTGACCCTTCGCGCAGCGTGACCAGGTCGAGCCCGGTCACGAGCGAGAGGTAGCCCGGAACGAGCGGCAGCACGCACGGAGAGAGAAACGAGATGACGCCCCCGCCGAACGCGAGCACGTACGCGAGCGGGCTGACGCTCGAGATGCGCTCGAGTCCGAGGACGAGCGCGGTGCCGAGCGGGAGGATCACGGCGCCATTGTCCCCGAACCGCTCCCGGCTCCCCGAGCCGAGCCG
>JBBSEC010000152.1:0-7567 GCA_038240075.1 Acidimicrobiia bacterium | reverse complement strand
GGTCGCGCCCGCGGAGAAGTTGAACAGCCACTTCGCCGACCGGCTCCCACCGAACGCGGTGTCGGCGTCGCCGACTTCCGCGTAGGCCCCGCCGAGCGCGAACACCGGCATGATCGACATCGGCGATGCCTTGCGGGCGAAGTGCTCCGCCACCACGTCGGTCGCCGCGTCGGAGAGATCGTCGAGGTAGAGCGCCTTCTCGTACGCCAGCATCCCCCACGGCGCCGCCCCGTCGATCATCTGCTGCAGGAACGTGTACGGGATCGGCGTGACCAGCTCCCACGAAGGCTGCAGCGTCGCGCGCACAGGGTCGACGACGGCCGCGTGCTCTTCGGGAGTGCCCCAACCGACGATCGCCAGGATGTAGCCGGGCGCGAAGTGGAACGGTTCGGGCACGAACGGCATCGGCGGCGCGTTGAGCCCGATCACCTGCACACCGAAGTGCGCGGGCAGGGTCGCGATCGCGTCGCGGATCGCCCGGAGGCCGGCACCTCCGGCCTCGACGCCGACGAAGAAGAGCCCGGCTTGCACCTCCGGACCCACCTCGGTCAGCGCGAACTCGAACTCGGTGACCACGCCGAAGTTGCCGCCACCACCACGGAGCGCCCAATGGAGATCGGGGTTCTCGCTGGCCGACGCGGTGAGGGTGCGCCCGTCGGCCGTCACGACCTGCGCCGACACGAGGTTGTCGCAGCTCAGCCCGGCCTTCCGGCTCAGCCAGCCGATGCCACCACCGAGCGACAGGCCGCCGACTCCGGTGTGGCTGATGACGCCGCCGGGGACCGCGAGGCCGTGCTCCTGGGTTGCGGCGTCGAGGACGCCCCACGTGGTGCCGCCCCCGCAACGGGCCCGCTTCGCTCCGGCGTCGACGACCACGTCGTTCATCGCGCTCAGGTCGATCACCATGCCGTCGTCGACACAGCCGTGCCCCGCGAAGTTGTGGCCGCCACCGCGCACCGCGATCTCGAGCCCTTCGACACGGGCGAACGCAATCGCCGCCACCACCTGCTCAGCCTTCGTGCATCTCGCGATGACGGCCGGCCGGCGGTCGTGGTCGCCGTTCCACAATGACCGGGCCTCGTCGTAGCCGTCGTCACCTCCGACGAATACCGTGCCCGTGAATTCCGCCGAAAACTCCGCGACAGTCATGCGGCCCCCTTCTCGTCATCAGTGATTCGTGTGCCCACCCCAGGCGGATCAGTCGAAGACCGGTCAGTCGAAGAGATCGGGCTCCTCACGCGTGATCCAGTCCCAGAGCGGCTGGAACGAGAAGTAGCACGCGACCGGCGAACCGACCTGATCGTGCGTCACCCGCGCCATGTCGTCGGGGATGTGGATCGGCGTACCTGCCGCCTCGGCGAGCAACTGCGCCTGACACGTGCGTTCCATCGTGATGAACGTCCACGCAGCCTCGTCAACGGAGTATCCGGTGGTGAGGAGGCCGTGGTTGCGCAGGATGACCGCCTTGTTCTCACCGAGCGCGTGGGCGATGCGCTTGCCCTCCTCGGGGTCGAGCACCACGCCCGTGTAGTCGTCGAAGAGCGAGTGGTCGTCGTAGAACGCGCACGCGTCCTGCGTGAGCGGGTCGATCAGGCGGCCGAGCGACGACCATGCCTTCCCGTGCAGCGAGTGCGCGTGGGCCGCGGCCACGATCTCCGGGCGGGCCTCGTGCACCTGCGAGTGGATCGCGAACGCAGCCTGGTTCACGAACGCGTCGCCCTCGACGACCACACCATCGCGGTTGACGAGGATGAGGTCGGAGACCCGGACGTGCTTGAAGTTACGAGCGAACGGGTTGACCCAGAACATGTCGGACGCGCCGGGGTCGCGCGCGGTGATGTGGCCGGCGACACCCTCGTCGAACCCGAACCGTCCGAAGAGCCGGAACGCGCCGGCGAGGCGCTGCTTGCGATGCAGGCGCTCCTCCTCGACCGAGTCGAACTTCGGCAGATATCCGAGATCAGGCATGTGCACTCCCGTGTTCCGTCGAACCTAGACCGGCAGTCCGATCGACTTCGTCTCGAGGTACTCCTCGAAACCCTGGACGCCGTGCTCGCGACCCGAGCCACTTTCCTTGTAGCCACCGAACGGCGTGTCGGGGCCGAACCACTGGCCGCCGTTGACCGACATCGTACCGGTGCGGATGCGGCGGGCGACCCCGACGGCACGGTCGAGCGATCCGCTCGAGATCGAGCCGGAAAGGCCGTAGCGCGAGTTGTTGGCGATGCGCACGGCGTCGTCGTCGTCATCGAACGGGATCACCGACAACACCGGGCCGAAGATCTCCTCCTGCGCGATCGTCGAATCGGGATCGACGTCGACGAAGAGGGTCGGCTGCACGAAATAGCCCTTGTCGAACTGGGTCGCGGGGCCACCGCCGACGAGGCATCGCGCGCCCTCGGCCTTGCCCTTCTCGATGTACCCGAGCACCCGCTCGCGCTGGCGCGCGTTGATGAGCGGGCCGGCCATGTTGGCAAAGTCGGTCGGGTCGCCGTAGGGGAAGCTCTCGAACGCGGCCTTCACGAGCTCGACGCCTTCGTCGTAGCGGCTGCGCGGCAGGAGCAAACGCGTGGTGATCGCGCAGCCCTGACCGGAGTGCATGCAGACCATGCCCGCGGAACCGAGGGTCGACGGAAAATCGGCGTCGTCGAGCACGACGTTGGCCGACTTCCCTCCGAGCTCGAGGAACACCCGCTTGAGGTTCCCCGCGCTCCGCCCGGTGATGTGCTTGCCGACCGCAGTGGAACCCGTGAACGAGATCATGTCGACGCGCGTATCGCCGGTCAGCATGTCGCCGACGACCGCCGGATCCTTCGACGTGACGACGTTGAACACGCCCGGCGGGATGTCGGTGTGCTCCGCGACCATCTTGCCGATGAAGGTCGCGCTGTAGGGCGTGTCGGGCGCGGGCTTCAAGATGACCGTGCAACCGGCGGCCAACGCGGGTGCGATCTTCGAGAGGTTGAGCATGAAAGGAAAGTTCCACGGCGTGATCGCGCCGACGACCCCGATCGGCTCCTTCACGATGAGCCGGTTCGACCGCATGCCGAAGAACTCGTGCTCGCCGAGCTCGTACTCCCACTGGTACTTGTCGATCATCTCGACGTCCCAGAGCATGTCGTCGATGCACGTGTCTTCCTGAATCGCGAACGTCAGCGCGATCGGTGTTCCGACTTCCGCGACGATCTGCGGGCGCAGGGTCTCGCGCTCCTCGGCGAGTGCCTCCTGCAGCTGGAGCAGGCAGCGCTTCCGCAGCTCGCGATCGGTGGCCCAGCCGCTCTCATCGAAGGCCAGTCGCGCCGCCGCGATCGCGCGTTCCATGTCGGCGGGCGAGGCGTCGGCGGCGACGCCGATCACCGCTTCGGTGGCGGGGTTGATGTTGTCGTACGTCGCCCCACCCTCGGCCTCGACGAGCTTGCCGTCGATGAGCATGCGGGGTTCGAACATCAAGTCGGTCATGGTCGCAGATTACCGGAGCCATCCAGACCCCATGTCGAGGTCGGGCCGGGAGCGCGTTTATGGTCAGAGGCGCATGCGGATCGGCGCCCTCGATCTCGGTTCGAACTCGTTCCATCTTCTCGTCGCCGACGTTCATCCCGACGGCACCTTCGCGTCGATCGCCCGCGAGAAGGACATGCTCCGCCTCGGCGACGAGGTCGCGCGCGAAGGCCGCATCACCGAGACGACCGCGCAACGAGTCGTCGACTCGGCGCGCCACCTGAAGCAGCTCGCCGACGCGTCGGGCGCGACCGAGGTGATCGCGAAGGCGACGAGCGCGATCCGGAGCGCGGCGAACGGCAGCGACGTCGTCGACGAGATCGAAGCCGCGACCGGCATCAACGTCGAGGTCATCAACGGTCAGGAGGAAGCCCGCCTCATCTTCGGGGCCATTCGGGCCAGCGTGGTGATCCATCCCGCTCCGGCACTGTGCATCGACCTCGGCGGCGGCAGCGTCGAGCTGATGGTCGGCGACGCCAACCGCCTCCACTGGGTCACGAGCCTCAACCTCGGAGTAGGTCGGCTCACCGAGCGGTTCGTGCATTCCGACCCGCCGACCAAGAGCGAGCGCAACGCGCTCGACGCCTACCTGCGCGAGCAGCTCGCACCCGTCGCCGCGGAGATTGCGCGCTTCAGTCCGAAGATGACGGTCGGGAGCAGCGGCACGTTGAGCGACCTCGCCGCGATGGTCGCCGAGTTCCAGACCGGTGACGAGCCTCGTTCGCGCAACCAGCTCACCGTGACCCGCGTCGACTTCCTTCCCGTGCACGAACGGATCGTGCGGGCGAAGACTTCAGAACGGCGGCGCATGCCCGGGCTCGAAGAGAAGCGGGCCGAGCTCGCCGTCGCGGGCTCGACGTTCCTCGCGGTCGCCATGGACGTGTTCGGCTTCGAACAGATCACGATCAGCGAGTGGGCGTTGCGGGAAGGCATCATCCTCGACGCCGTCGGTCACCACGATCCCGACGACTGGTCCGACGACCCGCGCGCGTTGCGACGCGCGGCGGTCGCATCACTCGCGCGGCGCTGCCAGTCGGATCCCGACCACACCCGACACGTGGTGCGCCTGGCGCTCGAGCTCTTCGACGAGACGGCAGCGATGCACGAGCTCGGGGCCTCCGACCGAGAGCTCCTCGAGTTCGCCGTGCTGCTGCACGACATCGGACAGCACGTGTCGCGGCAGGGTCACCACCGCCACGCGGCCTATCTCGTCGAACACGCGCAACTGCGCGGCTTCTCCCCCGACGAAGTGACGTTCCTTGCCGCGCTCGTTCGCCATCACCGGCGCGGCGACCCGAAGCCATCCGAGTCGCTGTACGGGGCGCTGAACCATCAGGACCGCGAACGGGTTCGTAAGCTGGCCGCGATCCTCCGTGTCGCCGACGGCCTCGACCGCGGCCGGCGCGGTGTCGTCCGCCAGATCTCGGCGCAGATCACCGACAACCTCGTGATCCTGCGGCTGCGCGCCGACGGCGACGCGGAGCTCGAGCTGTGGGCCGCGCGCCGCCGCCGCGAGCTGTTCGAGAAGGTGTTCGACCGCGAGCTCGAAGTCGTCGTCGAGCCTGCGCCCCGCACGGCCGCGCGCGACTGACCGTCGAATGACGCGATTCGCGATACCCGCTCGTCTGTTCGGCCGTGAGTCCTCCCTAGGGGTATTCATGGCCGAACAAAAAGCGACCGAACGCGTCGCACGTCTGACATGAGCGCGAGGGTCGTCGTCGTCCCGTACAACCCCGAGTGGCCGGAGACGTACGCCGCACTCGCGGCCGAGCTTTCCGAGCGGCTGGGCAACACGGCGCGAGAGGTCCTGCACGTCGGCTCGACCGCGGTGCCCGGGCTCGCCGCGAAGCCGGTCATCGACATCGTGCTCGTGGTCGACGACTCGGCCGACGAGACCGCGTACCGGTCGGTGCTCGAGCGCGATCACTACCGGTTGGTGGTGTCCGAACCGGAATGGTTCGAGCACCGCATGTTCAAACGCGGCGATCCCGCGGTGAACCTGCACGTCTTCTCCGTCGGTTGCGAAGAGGTCGGCCGGGTCGTTCGCTTCCGCGATTGGTTGCGGGAACACGAAGACGATCGGGACCTCTACGCCGCCACCAAGAAGCGACTGGCACATCGCACGTGGTCGAGCGTCCAGGAGTACGCCGACGCGAAGGGCGACGTCGTCGCCGAGATCCTCGCTCGTGCCGACGCGGGGCGATGAGTTTCAGGCCCGTGCGAAGTCGGAACTGCGAACGACCCGACGAGGGAGGCCGCGATGACGACGTTCGTGTTGATTCCCGGCGCGGGTGGGGCCGCCTGGTATTGGAGTCGGGTCGTCCCCGGCTTGGAAGGTGCCGGCCACACCGCGATCGCGGTCGATCTTCCCGGTGACGACGAGACGGCCGGCCTCGCCGAGTACGCCGGCCTCGTGACCGACGCGAGCGGCGGCCGCACCGACGTGGCGTTGGTCGCGCAGTCGCTCGGAGGTTTCACGGCTCCACTGGTGTGCGCAGCGACGACGGTGGCATCGGTGACGCTCGTGAACGCGATGATCCCGCGGCCGCACGAGACTCCGGGCGACTGGTGGGAGAACACCGGCGCGCCGGAGGCACGGGCGAAGGCGGCGGCCGCGGGCGGCTACGGCGACGACATCAACGATCCGCTCACCTACTTCCTGCACGACGTCCCGCCTGCGATCGCCGCCGAGGGCGAGTCTCACCAGCGACCGGAGTCCGATGCCGTGTTCGCGTCGTCGTGCGACTTTACGTCGTGGGCATCCGATCGGGTGCGAGCGGTCGCCGGATCTGATGACCGGCTCTTTCCGCTCGAGTTCCAACGTCGCGTGGCGCGAGAACGGCTCGGTATCGACATCGACGTGCTCCCGGGCGGTCACCTCATCGCGCTCGCGCACCCGGATCTCCTGGTCGAGTATCTCCTGCACCAGTGAAGACCGCCACCGTGCGCGAAGCTCACCGGGTGCTGAACCCGAGGGGCCGCGCGGTGCTCGTCTGCGCCGCGCTCGCGATCGTGATCGTCGCCGGCGCGTGCTCCTCGGGCTCGGGCGAGCGCACGACACCGACCCGACCCGCGGTCACGACCCCGAAGATCGATCACGTCTTCATCATCAACCTCGAGAACGAGGACTTCGAGACGACGTGGGGCGCGTCGTCACCCGCGAAGTACCTGAACGCGAGGCTGCGACCCCAGGGTCAGCTGCTCACGCAGTACTACGGCATTGGCCACAACAGCCTCGACAACTACATCGCGCTGATCAGCGGGCAGGCCCCGAATCTCGCGACGATGGGCGACTGCACGAGGTTCACCGAGTTCGTGATGGATCAGCCGAAGCTGGACGAGAACGGTCAGGCAATCGGCAGCGGATGCGTCTATCCGTCCATCGTGCCGATGATCGGCGATCAGCTCGAGACGGCCGGCAAAAGCTGGCGCGGGTACATGCAGGACCTCGGCAACGTCAGGTCGAAAGAAGTTGAGGAATGCGGCCACCCGGCAATCGGCGAGACCGATCGCACGACCAGGCGCGTGAGCGCGGATCAGTACGCGACCAAACACAATCCGTTCTACTATTTTCACACGCTCATCGATCATCAGGATCGATGCATCCGTCACGTCGTGAATCTCAAGCGTTTGAGCGATGACCTGAGATCGGTGAGCACGACGCCGAACTATTCGTTCATCACGCCGAATCTGTGCGACGATGGCCATGACGCGCCGTGCGTAGACAAGTCGACGGGCGGGCTCGTACAGGCTGACGGATTCCTGCGGAAGTGGGTGCCGAAGATTCTCGGCTCGCCCGCATTCAAGCAGGACGGCGTGTTGATCATTACCTTCGACGAGGCGAGTGGCCCGCCGGGCATGGACTCGTCCGCATGCTGCGGCGAGAAGAGATTGCCGGGCTCACCGAAGCTGCCGGGCGGTAGCGGCCCGGGGGGCGGGATCACAGGGGCGGTGATACTCTCACCGTTCGTGAAGCCGGGCACCGTCTCCGATGTGCCCTACAATCACTACTCGACGCTGCGCTGGATCGAAGACCAGTTCGCGATGCCGCACCTCGGCTACGCGGGAG
>JBBSEC010000151.1:0-7779 GCA_038240075.1 Acidimicrobiia bacterium | reverse complement strand
GCCGGGTGCGCGAGCCCGATCGGGACGCCGTGCGGCGGGCCCGGGCGGGGAACCCGTCGTTCCAGGACCGCTCGTAATCGCGAGAGCGGGCACGCTCCGAAGCCGAGTGGGCCGCGCGGCGGCCGGTACCGTGACGGCGTGGGTTACAACCCGTTTCGCCCCCATGTCGCGCACCGCGGCGATACCTGGATCATCGTCGTCTGCCTCGTGATCGTCGCCCTCCTCGTGCTGTGGGCGACCGGAACTGTCTGAACCGGAACCGTCTGAAACTGCGATGACCACCACGAACGACGACGTCGAAGTCCGTCACATTCATCCGTACCAGGCGTCGAAGGCCTACCGCTGCCCCGGTTGCGACCACGAGATCCGCGCGGGTGAGGGCCACGAGGTCGTCGTTCCGGTCGACGCACCCGATCTGCGCCGCCACTGGCACACGCCGTGTTGGCGCTCCGCCGCGACGCGTCATCCGACGCGGCGACCGCGTCCGTTCCGTACGTAACGCGCAACGCACGCGCGTCACGTGTGGACGTTAGAACGCGGCCTCGATCACCGCGACGCTCGGCGACGCGCCGGCGGGAGTCACCGACGCAACGTCGAATCGCACCTCACCGTGTCGCGCGGGATGCGCCACGAGCCATTTAGCGGCAAGCGTGCGCAGGCGACGTTGCTTCGTGATCGTGACCGCTTCGACCGGTGAGCCGAAGCGATCGCTGCTGCGCGTCTTCACCTCGCAGAACACGATCATGCGTCCGCGCCGGGCGACGAGGTCGATCTCGCCTTCGCGCACCCGCCAGTTGCGATCGACGATCTCGAAGCCGCGCGCTTCGTACCAGCGCGCGGCCGCGTCCTCTCCGAACGTTCCGAGCCGCCGCCGCGCGTCCGACATCGTGGTCGGCCGGCGTCAGAGCTCTTTACCGGCGAGCTCCTCGATATTCACGTCTTTGAACGACACCACGCGCACATTGGAGACGAAGCGGGCCGGTCGGTACATGTCCCACACCCACGCATCACCAAGTGTGATCTCGAAGTAGACGCGTCCGTCTTCGTTCTTCGGCTCGATCTGCACGCTGTTCGCGAGATAGAAGCGCCGTTCGGTCTCGACGACGTACGAGAACATCGGAACGACGTCGCGATATTCGCGGTAGAGCTGCAACTCGATCTCGGTCTCGTAACGCTCGAGATCTTCGGTGCTCATTGGGGAGTGCTCATTGGGGAGTGCTCATTGGGGAGTGCTCATCGGGGTGCCCACCTGTCGCTCATCGGCCTCAGTGTAGGCCCGCCGCGACCCCCAGAACTCCCGGAGGCAGGTCATCCGGGCTGGGTAAAACCCCTGGTCAGGTGCGCTTTTCCTTGATCTTCGCGGCCTTCCCGACGCGGTCCCGCAGGTAGTAGAGCTTGGCCCTCCGGACGTCGCCCCTGGTCACAGGCTCGATGCGGGCCACGACCGGGGAATGGACCGGAAATGTGCGCTCCACGCCAACGCCGAAGCTCACCTTGCGGACCGTGAACGTCTCCCGGGCGCCGCTCCCCTGGCGGCGGATGACCACGCCCTGGAAGACCTGGACCCGCTCCCGGCTGCCCTCGACCACCCGGACGTGAACCTTCAACGTGTCGCCCGGGGCGAAGTCGGGGATGTCGTCGCGCAGCGACGCGCGGTCGACGAGATCGGTCCTGTGCATGGCGGGAGGCTCCTGCGATCCGGACGCGCAGCACCGTTCGGGCACCGCGGCGAGCGCCCATGCTATCCCGACGGCCCCGGATCGGGCAGGTCCGGCCCCGGAGCCGCCGTCGCGCCGGGGTCGTCGACGGCCGGGAACTCCCGGAGCAGCGCTTCCTCGGAGTCGGAGAGGGCCCGCCCGGCGAGAAGGTCGGGCCGGCGGGCCCGGGTGCGGTGCAGCGCCTGGGCCCGCCGCCACCGGTCGACCCGGCCGTGATCACCGGATCGCACGACGTCGGGGACGGTCCAGCCGCGGAAGTCGGCCGGGCGCGTGTAGTGCGGGTACTCGAGCAGACCATCGACGTGCGACTCGTCGCTCCCCGACTCGACGTTGCCCATGACGCCCGGCACGAGCCGGGTCACTGCCTCGATCACCACGAGCGCCGCGACCTCGCCGCCGGCGGTGACGTAGTCGCCGATCGACACCTCGCCGTCGCAGAGATGGTCGGCGACGCGCTGGTCGACGCCTTCGTAGCGGCCGCACAGCAGCGAGAAGCCGGCACCTTCGGCGAGCCGTGCCGCACCGGCCTGCGAGAAGCGCTCCCCCGCCGCGGACAACAAGAGCAACGGCCGCGGCGGCTGCACCGACTCGACCGCGGCGAACAGCGGCTCGGGAAGCATCACCATTCCGGCCCCGCCGCCGAACGGCGAGTCGTCGAGGCTGCGGTGCCGATCGCTCGCGTACGTGCGCAGATCGTGCACACGCACGTCGAGCAGCTCGCGCTCGCGTGCACGACCAAGCAGCGACGCGCGCAGCGGCGTCTCGAAGTAGTCGGGGAACGCGCTGAAGACGTCGATGCGCACGCGGACCTACCGGTAGAGCTGGAGGAGGCCCTCGGGCAGGTCGACGACGACCCGGCCGGCGTCGCGCTCGACGACGAAGACGATCGGGATGAGCACGCCTTCCTCGGTCACGAGAATGTCGTGCGCGGGGTTCGCCTCGACGGCGACGATCGTGCCCAGATCGGTGCCCGCGCGATCCGAGACCGCCGAACCGATGAGCTCGTGGACCCATACTTCGTTCTCGGGCAGCGATTCCATTGCGTCGCCGGTCACCACGATGCCGCGCAACGCCTCGGCCGCGTTGCGGTCTTCGACCCCTTCGAAACGCACGAGCCAGCGGTTCTGGTGCCGGCGCGACGTCGCGATCGCGGTGGCGTCACCCGCGACATACAGCACGGAACCGGGGAGAAACCGCTCGTCGCGATTGGAGATCGCGTCGACGACCACCTCGCCGCGCAACCCGTGAGCCTTGCCGATGCGCCCGATCTCCAAGCGATCGGTACTCATGAGAACAGAATCAGTCGGCGACGTCGACCGAGGCGCGCACGCCTTCGGAGGCTGCGGCGGCGCGTGCCACCTGACGGATCGCCTGGATCACGCGACCGCGCTTGCCGATCAGACGCCCGACGTCGCCGGGCCCGGCGTGCACGATGACCGTGACGTCGCCCGAGCGCCGCTCGTCGACCGCGATGTCGACGGCGTCGGGGTCGTCGACCAGGCTGCGCGCGATGTGCTCGACGACGGCACGGGTGCGACCGCCGGTCATGCGGTTGCCTTCCGGCGCGATCTCGTCGTCGACGTCGGTGTCGTCGTCCTCGAAATCCGACTCGTCGGCGCTGGCCGCGTCGTCGCTCATTCGGATGACCCCGCAGCTCTCGCGGCGGCGGACGCTGCGGTTGCCTCCAACTGCGCCGCGGTGCGCGGCTTCGGTGCGGAGGACGCGGGCGAACCGTGCTTCACGCGGTACTGCTCCCAGACGCCGGTGATTTCGAGCAGCTTGCCGACCTGCTCCGTCGGTTGGGCACCCTGCTCGAGCCAGGCGAGGGCACGATCGCCGTCGATGCTGACGACCGAAGGCTCGGCACGCGGCGCGTACTGACCGAGGATCTCGATGAACCGCCCGTCACGAGGGCTCCGCGAGTCGGCGACGACGACCCGGTACGTCGGTTGCTTCTTCTTTCCGACGCGCATGAGACGGATCTTTACTGACACGTGTGAACAGCCCTTCGTTTCCTGGTACGGCGAACGGTCGATTGTAGGTCAGGAACCCGGGAGGACGGGAAGTCGCCCTTTCTTGCCCTTCTTGCCCTTCTTGGTGCGCCCGCCCATCCCCATCGACCGCATCATCTGCTGCATGTGCTTGAACTGCTTGATGAGGTTGTTCACGTCGCCGGTGGTCGTCCCGCTGCCCTGCGCGATCCGCAGCCTTCGGGAGCCGTTGACGATCGTCGGGTTGCGGCGCTCGTCCATCGTCATCGAGCGGATGATCGCCTCGACCTTCGCGATCTCGCTGTCCTCGATCTGCGCGTTCTTCACTTCCTTGGGGAGCCCCGGCATCATGCCGAGCACGCCCTGCAGCGGCCCCATCTTCTTGACCTGCTGGAGCTGGTCGAGGAAGTCGTCGAGCGTGAACTGACCGGACTGCAGCGCTTCCGCGGCCTTCTCGGCCTGACCGGTGTCGAAGGCGGCCTCGGCCTTCTCGATCAGCGTCAGGACGTCGCCCATGCCGAGGATGCGGCCCGCCATGCGGTCGGGGTGGAACGCCTCGAAGTCCTCGACCTTCTCGCCGGTGCCGACGAAGAGGATCGGCTTGCCGACGACCTCCTTCACCGACAGCGCAGCACCACCGCGCGCGTCGCCGTCGATCTTCGTGAGGATCACGCCGTCGAGGCCGACCGCCTCGTGGAACGCCGTCGCGACGTTCACGGCTTCCTGACCGGTCATCGCGTCGACGACGAGCAGCGTGTTGTGCGGTTGGACGACATCGCGGATCTCGCGCAGCTCGTCCATGAGCTCGGCGTCGATCTGGAGCCGACCGGCGGTGTCGACGATCACGATCGTGCGCCCGAGCCGCGCCGCTTCTTCCATCGCACCGCGCGCGACGGCAACGGGATCGGTCGGCGCCGAATAGAACGGCACGTCGACGCGGCCCGCGAGCACGCGTAGCTGCTCGACCGCGGCGGGGCGTTGCAGGTCGGCTCCGACGAGCAACGGCTGCTGACCCTGGCTCTTCAGGAGGCGGGCGAGCTTCGCCGCGGCGGTCGTCTTTCCGGAGCCCTGGAGTCCGGCGAGCATGACGACCGTCGGCGGCTTCGGGCTCGTCGCGAGCTTGCCGGTCACGCCACCGAGCGTCTCGACCAGCTCGTCGTGCACGATCTTGATGAACTGCTGGCCCGGCGAGAGGCTCTCCGACAGGCGCTCGCCGACCGAGCGCTCCTTCACGCGCGCGATGAACTGCTTCACCACGCGCACGTTCACGTCGGCCTCGAGCAACGCGAGACGGATCTCGCGCGACACCGCGTCGATGTCGGCTTCGCTCAGCTTTCCCCGGCTGCGGACGCGGTCGAAGATCCCTTCGAACCGGTCTGAGAGCGCGTCGAACAAGATGAACTCCTACGTGGGGGAAGCAAACGAGCTTACCTAGGCTCGCTCATCGAAAAGGGCGGCGGCGAACTCGTCGGCGTCGAAGGGCACGAGATCGCCGACCCCCTCGCCGACGCCGACGACCTTCACGGGCAGGCCCAGCTCCGACTGGATCGCGAGCACGATCCCGCCCTTCGCCGTGCCGTCGAGCTTGGTGAGCACGATGCCGGTGACGTCGACGGCCTCGGCGAACTGGCGGGCCTGCGTGAGGCCGTTCTGCCCCGTGGTCGCGTCGATGACGAGCAGGACTTCCTTGAGCGCTCCCGGCGTGCGGTCGACGATGCGGCGGAGCTTCTTCAGCTCCTCCATCAGGTTCACCTTGGTGTGCAGGCGCCCGGCCGTGTCGACGAGCACGAGATCGGCGGACCGGCTCGCGGCCGCGCTCATCGCGTCGAAGACCACCGACCCCGGATCGGCACCTTCCTGCCCGCGGATGGTCTCGGCCCCGACCCGTTCACCCCACATCGTGAGCTGCTCGGCGGCCGCGGCGCGGAACGTGTCGGCCGCGGCGAGCACGACGCGGCGGCCGTCGCCGACCTGCTGCGCGGCGAGCTTTCCGATCGTCGTGGTCTTTCCGACGCCGTTCACACCCACGAACATCCACACGTTCGATTCGCCGGCGACGGTCTCCAGGCTGCGGTCGGGTGTCGACGACAACAGCTCGACGACCGCGGCGCGCACCAGGCCGCTCAGCGCGGCCGCGTCGGTGACGCCCTGCTCGCGCACGACGGCCTGCACGCTCGTGAGGAGGCGACTCGACGTCGCGCTGCCGACATCGGCGAGGATCAGTGCCTCTTCGAGGTCGTCCCAGACGTCCTGGTCGATGCCACCGCTCCCGGTGAACACACGCGAGAACGCGTCGCGCGTACGTCCGAGGCGATCGCGAAGTCGTGGCCGTTCGACGACCTCGGGCTCCGCGACCACCGGTGGCGCCGGTTCGGGTTCGACGACCACCGATTTCGGAGGGGCCGTCGGCGCCGATGCGTCGATGGTGGGCGCGGACGCGCGCGGTGGCGTCTCGAGCGGTGGTGTCTCGAGCGGTGGTGTCTCGAGCGGTGGTGTCTCGAGCGGTGGTGTCTCGAGCGGTGGCGCCTCAATCGCGATCTTGCTCGCGCGCCGCGCGGACGTGAGCCGCAGACCGGCAACGGTCGCGAGTCCAACGACCGCGACGGCAATGAGCACGACAATGAGGATCGTCATCGAACCGGCGATGCTAGCGGTGGCTTCTCAGCCGGCCCCGTTGGAGATCGGCTGCGTTAGAGGTCACCGAACTCGAGCTCGCGCATCCGCTGGCTCACGACCCGGCTCGAACCACCGGGCGGGAGCGACACGCCGTAGAGCGTGTCGGCCGCTTCCATCGTGCGCTTCTGGTGCGAGACGACGACGAGCTGGGCCTCGCCGCGGAACTCGTTCAGGAGGTCGAGGAACCGGTGCAGGTTCACGTCGTCGAGCGCGGCCTCGACCTCGTCGAGCAGGTAGAAGGGCGACGGCCGCGCGCGGAAGACGGCGAAGAGATACGCCAGCGCGGTGAGCGAGCGCTCGCCACCCGAGAGGAGCGACAGGCGCCGCACGTTCTTGCCCGACGGCCGCGCTTCGATCTCGATGCCGGTGTTCAGCGGATCGGACGGCTCGGTGAGCGTGATCCGGCCCGAACCTCCCGGGAACAAGGTGCCGAAGAGCGACGAGAAGTTGACCGCCACGTCGGCGAACGCCGCTTCGAAGACGACGACGATCTCCTCGTCGATCGAGCGGATCACGCGGGCGAGCTCGCGCCGGCTGCTCTTCACGTCGTCGAGCTGGGCCTCGAGGAACTCGTGACGCTCGCTCAACGCCTCGTACTCACCCAGTGCGAGCGGGTTGACGGGGCCGAGCAATCGCAGCTCGCGCTCGAGCTCACGGGCGCGACCCGCGGGACTCGTGCCGTCGGGGATCTCGGGCACGGGTGCCGCGATCGCGACCTCGGGCTCGCACTCGAACTCACGTCGCAGGTTCTCGACCGCGGCTTCGAGCCGCATCCGGATCTCGGCTTCTTCGAGCTCGAGCCGGTTGAGCTGCTCGCGCAGCTCCGAGAGCTGGCGCTCGGCGTCGCCCCGCTCGGTGCGCAGCGCGTCGAGCCGGCGTCCGGCTGCCCTCGCCGCCTCCGACTCGCGTTCACGCCTCCGGCGCAACCGTTCGGCGAGCGTATCGCCACCGCGGAGCCGCTCGCGCAGGCGTTCGCCCAGCGCGTGCACGGCGGCCGCCCGATCCTGCAATTCGCCGCGTCGGCGTTGCGCGGCCGCCTCTTCGTCGGGACGCGCGGCCAGGCGCTGTTCGATCTCGCTCAACCGGCGCGTGAGCAGGCTCCGGCGCTCGTCGACGCCCGCCGCGCGCACTTCGGTCTCGTGGCGCAGGCGCTCGGCAACTCCCCGCGCTTCGTCGTACTGCGCTTCGGCCGCGCGGCGCGCCGCGGCCGCCTCGCGCTCCGCCCCGACCGCGGTGTCGAGCGCGCGGCGTAGCTGCGACCGCTCGGCGTCGGCCGCGTCGACGGCGCGCTCGGCCTCCGATGCGCGCGCCGGCAGGTCGAGCAGGCGGGGTTCGAGCTCGGCCAGCCGCAGCTCGAGCGACGACCGTCGTTCGTCCGCGCTCGCGAGCGCGGT
>JBBSEC010000150.1:0-7948 GCA_038240075.1 Acidimicrobiia bacterium | reverse complement strand
TCGCGCAGATGGTCGGCGAGTGCCGCTCGGTCGACCTTCCCGCTCTGCGTCAGCGGGAGCACGTCGATCGGAACGATCACCGACGGGATCATGTAGCTCGGCAGGCGCTCGCGCAGGCGCGCCCGGAGGCCCGCGACATCGAGCGGCTCGGATCCCGGCTCGACGACGACCGCGGCAAGGAGGCGTCGCTGCGCCCCGGCCTCGTGCGATGCGGTCACCGCCGCGGCGCGCACGCCCGGGCACGTTGCCAGTGTCGCCTCGATCTCGTTGAGCTCGACGCGATATCCGCGGATCTTGATCTGGTCGTCTCGGCGCCCGAGGAATTCGAGGACCCCGTCGCGCCGGTAGCGCACGACGTCGCCCGTGCGACACATCCGCGCACCGTTCCGCGGGACGAACGGGTCGGCGACGAAGCGCGCGGCGGTGAGGTCGGGGCGATCGAGATAGCCACGGGCGATGCTCGCGCCGCCGACGCACAGCTCGCCGCGCGCGCCCACCGGCGCCACGCCGCCGTACCGGTCGACGACGTAGAGCCGAGCGTTCGCCTCGGGTCGGCCCGCGGGCACCATCATGCCGACGTCGGCCGGTCCGACGGTGTGCTTGGCGCAGGCCATCACCGACTCGGTGGGACCGAACTGGTTCGCAACGATGCAGCCGAACCGCGCCGTCGCCTGGCGCGCGTCCTCGAGCGGCAGCGCTTCGCCACAGGTCAACATGAGACGGAGGTGCACCGGCACGCGCTGGGCGCGGTCGTCCTCGAGGAGGGTGCGCAGCAGCGAGGGGAGAAGACTCAGCACTGCGGTCACACGCTCGGCGGCCATGGCGTCGACGATGGCGAGGGGATCTCGGGAGCTGTCCTCGGACAGAAGCACCAAGCGCGCGCCGGCGCTCAGCGTGCCGAGGATGTCGCGAACCGCGGGATGGAACGAGAGCGACGGCAGCTGGAGCACGGTGTCACCGGGGACGAGCTCGTAGTCGCGGATCAGCGCGGTGATGTGGTTCACCACCGCGCGGTGTTCGATGCACACGCCCTTGGGCTGTCCGGTCGAGCCCGAGGTATAGATGACGTACGCGAGATTGTGCGCAGTCACCGCGGCGGGCGTTGCAGTGGGCGTCGGAGCCCCGGCATCGGCTTGGGCGTCGCCGATCTCGTCGACGAACAGAACCGGCGCGGTGCCGGCGCACGATGCCGCGGAGAGATGCCGCTGCGTGAGCAAAACCTCGATGCCGCCGTCCTGCATCATGAACTCGACGCGATCCGGCGGATAGCTCGGGTCGAGGGGCACGTACGCGCCGCCCGACTTCAGGATTCCGAGCACTCCCGCGACCATGGGCAGCCCGCGCTCCACACAGATGCCGACGCGCTTCTCGGGGCCCACGCCGAGCGCGGTGAGCCGCGCCGCGATGCGCGCTGCGGTCGCGTCGAGAGATGCATACGTGAGTGATCCACCTCCGAAGGTCACGGCAACGGCGTCGGGACGTAACCGAACCTGCTCCTCGATCAATTCGTGAATGCAGCGATCGTGAGGAAACGGCGCGTCCGAGCGGTTCCAACTGTCGAGCAGCGTCTCGCGCTGAGCATCGCCAAGCATCGCGAGCTGCGAGATCGGCGTCTCGGGGTCGGCCACGATGCTCTGCAGCAGGCGATTCCAGTGCTCGGCGAGGTCGCGCACTGTCTCCGAGTCGAACAGGTCGGTGCTGTAGGCGAATCGTCCGACCGAGCCGTCTTCGCGTTCGTCCTGCAGCAGGTAGAGGTCGAACTTGGCGGCGACGAGGTCGACGTCGAGCTCGCGCAGATCCCAGCCTTCACCGAGGTCTGGCAACGGAGGATCGAGGCTGAGCAGAACCTGCAAGATCGGATTGCGCGTTGTCCCGCGATCGGGCTGCAGCGCGCCGAGCAGGTGACCGAACGGCACCTCGTACTGGAGTCCGGCGAGCAACGTGTCGCGGACCTGGCCGACCACCCCGGCAAACGTCGGGTCGCCGGAAAGATCGATGCGGATCGGTATCGGGTTCACGAAGAAGCCGTGCACCTTCTCGAGCGCCCGATGCCGCCGACCGTCCGCAACGCCGGCCAGCACGATGTCGTCTTGTCCGGTGTAGCGGTGCAGGAGCACGAAGTACGCGGCCAAGAACACCTGGAAGAGCGTGCTCCCGCGCTCGCGAGCAACACGCTTCAAGCCGTCTGCGGTTGCACCGTCGACGAACACCCGCTCCATCGCGCCGGACGCCGTGCGCTGGGCCGGCGCCGGATGGTCGGCGGGCAAGTCGACCGGAGCGATGCCGGCGAGCTGCTCGCGCCAGTACGCGAGACGGGACTCGAGCACCTCGGGTGTCACCGAGCGGCGCTCCCAACACGCGTAGTGCGCGTACGGCGCCGCCGGATCGGGGAGCGACGGCGAACGTCGCGCCGCGAGGTCGGCGTACGCGCGCACGAAGTCGTCGAGGAACAATCGCAGCGCGACGCCGTCGAAGATGATGTGGTGCAGGACGAGATAGAGACGATGGTCGCTCTCGGAGAGGCGCACGAGGCGGCCCCGGACCAGCGGACCGCGCTCGAGGTCGAACAGCTCGCGCGCGTCGACAGTGGCCATCGCCACCGCTCGCGGTTCGCGGTCGGCCTCCGGGAGATCGGACAGATCGACGAACGGGAACGTCAGATCGACGTGTGGGCGAACGACTTGGTACGGCACGCCGCCCACCGCTTCGAACGTGGTGCGCCAGGCGTCGTTGCGGCTGAGGATCAGGTTGAACGCCGCCCGCAACGCGTCGACGTCACACGATCCGGTCCGTTGCACCGTGACCGCTTCGTTGTAGAGCGGTTCGTCGGGAGTCACCTGGCACGCCAGCCAGATCTGTTCCTGCCCCCACGTGAGCGGAATGCCGATGCCGGGCTCGGGTGCGAGCAGCGGCGCTTCGCCCGCGCCGGCTTGCCCGGCGCGGAGGCGTTCGAGGAGCGCGGCCTTGGCCGGTGAGAGCTTGGTCGTCGGCTCCGGTTGCATCAGAACTCGAGCGGCAGCGCGTCGAGCCCGCGCAAGCCGAGATTGGCCCGCCAGGTGAGCTTCCTATCGGGGTCGAGATGAAGGCCCGGCAGTCGTCGCGCCAGAGCCTCGAACACGAGCTGTCCCTCTATGCGCGCGAGCGGTGCGCCGAAGCAGAAGTGGGTGGACCAGCCGAAGGCGAGGTGGCGATTGTCCGGTCGAGTCAGGTCGAGGCGATCGGGGTCGGGGAAACGCTGCGGGTCACGGTTGGCCGCGCCCATGACGGCGATGACCGCCTGGCGCTTTTGGATCTGCCGGCCTCCGAGCTCGGTGTCTTCGAAGGCCAGGCGCGCAGTGTGCTGGCTCGGCGCCTCGTAACGAAGGAGCTCCTCGACCGCGGGCGCGACGAGGGAGGGATCCGATTTCAGGAGCTCCCACTGGTCGGGATTGCGAAGCAGGCTCAGCATTCCATTGCCGATCAGGTTCGTGGTCGTCTCTTGGCCGCCGACCATGGTGATGATCGTGTTGGCGATGACTTCCTCGTCACTGAATCGGCTGCCATCGACCTCGGCGGTCATGAGCGCGTGGAGCAAGCCGTCGCGCGGCCGCTCGCGCTGTTCGTCGATGGCGCGTTGGAAGTAGGCCGTCATATCCCCGACCGTCGTGACGACCTCGGCCGCGCGGCCCGGATTGTGCTGGAAGTTTCCCAGCATCTCCGCGAACGAACGCGACCAGTCGGTCAGCTGGGGCCAGTCCTCGATCGGGAGGCCGAGCATCTCGGCGGTGACGATGGCGGGCAGCGGCCGCGCCAGGTCGCCGATGATCTCGACCGAACCCGCGGCTTCGATGTCGTCCAGCAAGCGATCCGCGATCTCGGCAATGTGGCCGCGCAGCACCTCGACGCGCCGCGGCGTGAACGCCTTGGCCGCGAGCATGCGGACCCTCGTGTGTTCCGGCGGGTCGAGGAACAGCATTTGGCGAACCATCAACGCCGCGATGGGCGCGACCCGCTCCATGCCCAGTGCCGCGAGCTGCTCGGGTGTCGGGGTGCGGTTGGCCGAGAAGGTGTGCAGCACGGTCGACACGTCTTCGTAGCGCGTGACGACCCATGCGTGAAGGAACGGGTCCCAGTGAACGGGCGCCTCGTCGCGCAGGCGGCGGTACAGGGGGTACGGGTTGGCGAGGATCTCGGGATCGAGGAGCTGGTACAGGCTCAATCGCCGGTCGCCGGTCCGTCCACCGCCTCCGCCTTCCAGCACCCCGGTCATTCGCCGCCGCTCGATGCGAGCAGTTGCTCGGCCTCCTCGTCGGACATCGATTCCACGCGGGCGAGCACGGCTTCGCTCACCACGACCGCCATATCCGCGACGCTCGGGTTGTCGAAGACGGCCAGCAGCGGTAGCTCGACCCCGAACCGTTCTTGTATGCGCGCCACCACTTGCGCACCCATGAGCGAATGGCCGCCGAGCTCGAAGAAGTTGTCGTCGCGGCCGATGCCCTCGAGCTCGATCAATTCCTCGAGGATCGCCGCGATCGCCTCCTCGGTAGGTCCCTCCGGAGCGGCGGATCCGCCGACGAGCACCTGCCAGCCCGGTGCCGGCAGCGCAGCACGGTCGAGCTTGCCGTTCGTCGTGACCGGGAGCGCGTCGATCGCGACGAACGCACCGGGGACCATCTGCGCGGGCAACCGCTCGGCGAGGTACGCGCGCAGATCCTCGCGGCCGGGCATCGGAACATCGGCCGGCACGACGTAGGCGACGAGGCGCGCGTCGCCACCTTCCTCGCGCACTACGACCGCACAGTGACCGACCGACGGGTGGCCGGCGAGCACCGCGGCGATCTCGTCCAGCTCGATGCGGTGACCGCGTATCTGGACCTGGCCGTCGTCGATCCGGCCGAGGAACTGCACCGTGTTGTCGTCGGCGACGCGCGCGAGGTCTCCGGTCCGGTACATCCGCGTGCCCGGCTCGTCGGAGAACGGGTCGGGCACGAAGCGCTCGGCCGTCAGTTCCGGACGGTTCAAGTAACCGGTCGCGACACTGCGGCCGCTGATGAAGAGCTCGCCCGGCTCGCCGTCGGGAACCACGCGTCCGTCCGCGCCGAGAACTCGCAGCGTGGTGCCGGCAATCGACCGGCCGATGCTGGGCAGGCCCGCGCCTTCGGGCGCGACGACGCCGGACGTCGACACCACGGTTGCTTCGGTGACGCCGTAGTTGTTGACCAACGTGAACGGCGTGCCGGGCGCGGGACGCCGGTGGAGAACGTCGCCACCGGTGAGCATGATTCGCAACGCGGTGTAAGCGGGCCACTCCAGTTCGAGGAGGAGCTCGGCCATCGGCGTCGGGACGAAGCCGATCGTGATCTCTTCGTCGGCCATCCACTTCTGGAGGGCGCCGGGAGTCACGGTGGTCGCGTGGTCGGGGATGTGGAGGCTCGCGCCGGCCGCGAGGTGCGGCCACGTCTCCCAGACCGAAGCGTCGAACGCGGGGCTGGCGACGACGGAGGCCCGATCGTCGGGCGTGACCGAGAACGCTTGGCAATGCCAGTCGATGAGCGCGCGCAGGTTCGCGCGCGACACCTGCACGCCCTTGGGCTCGCCGGTCGAGCCCGACGTGTAGATGACGTACGCGACGTCGGCCGGTCCGGCCATCGGCTCGGGGGGCTCGCCGGCATCGAGGTCGCCGGCATCGAGGTCGCCGGCATCGAGGTCGGCGTCGAGGTCGAGCGCGGGGCACGGGAGCGACCCGAGCCGCGCGACGACCGATGCATCCGCGAGCAGCACCGCGACGCCGGCGTCGGAGCACAGATAGGCGAGACGCGCGTCCGGATGGGCGGGGTCGAGGCCGACGTAGCCGCCGCCCGCTCGGAGGACGGCCAGCGCACCGACAACCGCCGCGACCGAGCGGTCGTGGCAGATCGCGACGAGAACGCCGGGTTTCACGCCCAGGGCACGAAGGCGTCGCGCCAGTGCGTTGGCCGCGGCATCCAACTGGGCATAGGTCAAGCTGCGGTTGCCGTCGGCAACCGCCAGCCGGTCCAAGGACGCCCTTGGAAAGGTATCGAGGAGATCATTCATGAAAGCGCCGTTCGACTGGAACGCGACGTCGTAAACGACACAACCCCGCCGGACTGACTCAACCCCGCTTTGATTCCGACGATGTCGTCACACCGCCACGCTGCACGTCAAGTGTAACGCCTGGAGCGTTGTTCGGTGCACTATGCACCAGGCCCGAGATCGGCGATTGCGCCGAGGCCCGGACCGGTGCGTAACGGTCTTCGATGAGGGGCTTGTGGCCTACACTTCACCCGCAGACCGGTATGGCAATCCTTGGGCACTCACGCTTCGTATCCGCGGCTTCGTATCCGCGCACGTTAGTCCGGGTGGGTGGTCCTCGGCCGAGCCCCCGGCTGCAATGAGATGCGCATACATGCACACAAACTGCACATAGGTGCAGGGCGGCGTAGCCGAGTGGTTCAGGCAGAGGTCTGCAAAACCTTGTACGCGGGTTCGATTCCCGCCGCCGCCTCGTTCTTCGTGATGATCCCGACGCCCCTGGCTACAACGCCGAGACGGCCGGTGTGACGGCCGCACTGGCGCGACGCAGCGCCCGGTAGACGACGGCGGCGTCGCCGAGGCGGTGACGGAGCACGCGTTCGAGACCTCCGATCGGATACAGGTTCTGCGGCGCCCGCGCGTCCTTGTGCGGTTCCGACGCGAACGGCGGAAGGACGGCCGTAACGACGTCGGCCAGCTCGACGACAGCTTGCGGTGCGAGTGCGCCCGTCGCCTCGCAGCGGACGATGCCGGCCCACGGTCCGCCCGGCGGGCCGGGAAGGCGGACATACCACGAGTACCGGCTGAACGGTTGTGCATCGACGCGGAACACCGGCGTTCGCTGTCCCGATTCGAGCGTGCCGACGATGCGATCCTGCGCCGGTTCGAGGTACTTCACGTCGTGGGTCTTGACGATGCCGACGGCGTGCGGCACGTGGCGTCGATGCTTCAACGGACCGTCGAGGAGCAGCAGCTCGTCGCCGGCGCGCCGCGCCCGAACGGCTACCTGCACTTCGAGATCGGCCATGGCGCCCAAGAGGGTCTTCATCAATTTCTGAGGAGTCGAGTCGTCGGTCGGATGCGCGACGAACCGGCCGTGCCGCGTTTCGATATCAGCCAGCCCATCCTCGGGTGCGAACACGCCTCGCCCGACCAAGGGGTCGACGATCTTGGCCACCCCGTCGCAGCGCACAGCGCCCGCGGCGTAGGAGGCGAAGATGCCGGGCACAGCCGTGTCGTCCTGCTCGATCCACGCGCGCGCCTCGACGCGGCGGACACCGTCGACGAACACCACCGCATCGGGGATCGCGGTTCCTGCGGGCGGATCGCGGGGAGCCCAGAGCTCCGCTGCGACCTCGATCGCGATCTCGGCTTCGATTGCCGATTGCCCGAGCTCGGACTCCACGCTCGCGCCGTAGGTCGGGTCCCAGGGATCGATCGTGAACTTCATGATTCCTCACGCGCGATGTGGGACGTGCCCGATTCCTTGCGCACTCGGAACCGCACCGGCATGCGATCGGCGAGCTCGCGCACGTGCGTGACGACGCCGACGATGCGGTCGTCGCGCGCGAGCGACTCGATCGTGCCCGCCACGACGTCGAGCGTCTCGGGATCGAGCGAGCCGAAGCCCTCGTCGAGGAAGATCGATTCGAGCGGCTCGGTGGTGTCGCCGGCGAGCTCGCTGACCCGGTCGGCGAGCGCGAGGGCGAGCGCCAGCGACGCCTGGAAGGTCTCGCCTCCGCTGAGGCTGTTGACCGACCGGGTCTCGTCGGCATTGACGTGGTCGACCACGAGCAGATCAGAGTCGTTCGTGACCGCCAACGAGTATTGGCCCGACGAGAGCTGGCGAAGCACCGTCGACGCGCCTTCCACCAACCCGCGGAGTGCTTCGTCGACGATCCACTGCCGGAAG
>JBBSEC010000149.1:0-8027 GCA_038240075.1 Acidimicrobiia bacterium | reverse complement strand
TCGGCGGCGGCGAGCCAGTAGCCGAGGCTCGACGGTGTCGCGGCCATGCCGACGATGGGCTGCACGAGCTTGATCGCGCCGGTGGATCCGTGGAACTTCGCGGTGCCGAACGAGAAGATCCCGCCGTCGGATGCGACGAGCCAGTAGCCCGCGCCCGACGGTCCGCCCGCCATGCCGACGACCGGACGGTTGAGCTTGATCGCGCCGGTGGATCCGTAGAACTTCGCGGTGCCGAACGAGAAGATCCCGCCGTCGGACGCGACGAGCCAGTAGCCGTCGCCGCCCGTGTGCGCGCCCACGCCTGCGGCCATGCCGACGATCGGCCGGTTGAGATGCATCCCGCCGGTCGATCCGTGGAACTTCGCGCTGCCGAACGAGAAGATCCCGCCGTCGGATGCGACGAGCCAATAACCCGCTGCCGAGGGGCCGGTTCTCATCGCGACGATCGGGCGGTTGAGATGCATCCCGCCCGTCGATCCGAAGTATCCGGCGTCGCCGAACGCGAAGATCCCACCGTCGGATGCGACGAGCCAGTAGCCGTGCCCTGACGGTGTCGACGCGATCCCGACGATGGGTCGGACGAGAGGGGTGCCCGCGACCGATCCGTAATAGCTGGCATCGCCGAACGGGAAGACGTTGCCGTCGGCCTGCGCCTCCCAGTAGCCGTGGCCCGACGGCGTGCGCGCGATGCCGACGATGGGCGCGATGGTCCTCCGCTGCACGAGGATCGCCGTGCCGCCGGCGTCGAACGTGATCAGGTTCGCGGAGACGTTGATGCCGGGCGTGTGCTGTGAGACCCACACGCCGTACGCGACGTCGGAGATCGTGTTCCCGGTCACCACGATTCCCGCGATCGGCGCACCTTGGGTGGGTGTTCCTTGCGAGAACGCAAGAATGAGGATGCCGGTCGTCCGCGTGATGGCGGCGTCGATATCGCCCGGACCCTGGGTCGTCTGGGTCGGGCCCGGGCCGGTTTCGAGCGCGTCGTTGCTCAGGTGGTTGCCGGTGATGACGTTGCCGTTGAAGTACTGCGCCCCGTCGATGCTCTTGATCGCGATGCCGGCACCGCCGTTGTCATTCGCGGTGTTGCCCGTGATGGTGTTGCTGTAGACCGCGTTCTGGGGTGCGAAGCCTTCGAGGACGATGCCTTGCGCGCCGCTGTTATTGACCGTGTTCCCGCTGATCGTGGTGTGGAAGATGCCGGCGAGGATCGGCTGCGGCACTCCGCCCGGCGTCGCGGCGAGGGAGCTGATGCCGACGAGGCAGATGCCGCACGCCTCGAGGTTCTCGCCACCCGGCCGGCGCGCGCCCCCGTTGTGGCTCAGGGTGTTGCCCGAGAGCGTGTTCTCGTGGGCCGGGCCGAGCTCGTCGTCGATCTTGATGCCGCCCCAGTTGCCCGTCAGCGTGTTGCCGGTGACCGTGGAGCCGACGACGCTCGAGAGCTCAATGGCCCATCCGAACGGAAGCAACGAGCTGTTCTGCACGACGCAGTCGGACGCCTGCGGGTGGTGCTGGCAGGCATCGTTGTTCGTCAGGGTGTTGCCCGTCAGCGTGAGGTCGTCGAGCGTCGCCGGCGACACTGCGTTCTCCGCGGGGCCGGCGACGATGCCCGCGCGGTCGGCGTTGCGGATCGTGAGGTTGGTCACCGCGACGTTGTGGGCGTTGATGACGAGACCGTAGGGCTGTCCGGTCGCGTCGATGATCGTGTTCGCGGCCGTGCCGCCGGACGGATTCGACTCGATCGTCATGTCGTGCAGTGCGGTCGGCACTGCGTTCGCGGTTCCGGCGGGATTGCCGGAGACGGGATACGTGCCGGGGTCGAGTTGGATCGTGTTGTCGAACGTCGCCTGCGCGAGCGCGTGACCGATCGTGAGGCACGGTGAGCTCGACGACAGACACGTGTTCGCGGTGTCGGAACCGGTCGTCGCGACGAAGCGCACGTTGCCGTCGGCGAGCGCAGCCGGCACGCCCACGTTCGCCGCGGTCATGCCCAGCATGACGAGCGCGGATGCCGCGGTCGTTGCGAGCAGCTGACGGATCCGTCGTGTCACGAGTTCCCCCGAGCGTGATCCCCGCGCCGCTGACGACCGTAGTCCTCCGTCGTTGCCGACGCGTCTCCGGGGGTCGACCCGCGCTCAGGCGTAGATGTTCGGCGGTGCGTCGGCGCCGAGTGACGAGCCGTCGGCGCGTCCGGTTGCGACGAGAATGAACCCGTACGCGGCATCGTCACCCTTCGGGATCGTGCCGTGCCAGTCGTGCCGTCCGAGATCCCAACCGACATGCGAGACCGCGGCACGCAGACCGTCGTTCATCACCGGCGGGTCTCCGAACGCGGCGCGGATGTCTTGCGCGTGCATCCACGTGTCGAACCAGAGCGCCTCGACGCCATCGCCGAGCGTGCCGTCGAAGCCACCGGGACCAGGAGCGGCCCACGCCGCGTCGTCGAAGAGCGGCAGCATCCCGGCCGCGGCCTTCCGTGCTTCCGCACACTCGTCGGCCAGCGCACCGGCCGGGCGCCCCGCGCGCTCGTCGACCTCGCGCTTGGTCACCTCGGGCGAGCCGAGGCCCTCGAGCCGGCCCGCGGCGACATCGGACATCGAGCCGATCACGTGACGCGCCACGTCGCCGACCGTCCAACCCTCGCACCGGCTCGGCGTGTCCCACTGCGCCGGGCTCAACGTGCGGACCAGTTGCTCGAACCGGTCGAGCTCGTCGAGCAGACCTTCCGACACCACCGTGCGTGCAAGCGCCATGCTGTTCCCTCCCGAGGAATCGTCAACTAACGTGCAGGCTGCATGCATGTATGACACAGGAGCCGACGATCGTCAAGGGTGAAGTGGGTCAGAACCGCAGGACGCAGTCGGAGCGACGGGCGCAGACGCGCGCCGCGCTGCTGGCCGCGGGCCGGCTCCTCTTCACCGAGCAGGGATTCGCGGGCGCGGGCCGCGAGGAGATCGTCGAGCGCGCGGGTCTGACACGCGGCGCGTTGTATCACCACTTCGCGTCGAAAGAGGATCTGTTCGCGGCGGTGTACGAAGAGGTCGAGCGCGATCTGTGCGCGTCGGTCATCGCCGCGGCCTCGACAAGCGGCGATCCGGTCGAGGAGCTGCGCCTCGGCGCGCTCGCGTTCCTCGACGCTGCGGCCGCTCCCGAGGTCCGTCGCATCATGCTCCTCGACGGTCCCGCGGTGTTGACGCCGGAGGTGCAGCACGAGATCGCGCAGCGGTACGGGCTCGGGCTCGTGCGCGAGGTGCTGCGCGCGGCCGACGCGGCCGGTCGTCTCGTCGTCGGGCCTGTCGATCTCCTCGCGCCGGTGCTGCTCGCCGCGTTGCACGAAGCCGCGGAGTCCATCGCCGACGGCGCCGACCCGGTCGGCATGCGCGCGGTCGTCGAAAGTCTGGTGAACGCGATCACGACCGAGCCCACGACCGAGCCCACGACCGAGCCCACGACCGAGCCCACGACCGAGCCCACGACCGAGCCCACGACCACGGCCACTCGCACCGCGCCCGCGCCCTAGCGGAATCGGACCGGAAGGAGCTTCATGGCGACGGAGTTCGATGCGGCTCGGGGAAGCCTCGGGCGGCTGCCGCTGGTCGCGGCGGGCGCGCTGTGGCTGCTCTCGCTGATCTCGAGCGTGTTCGTCGGCCTCGCCGTCGGACTGCTCGTCGTGGTCGCGATCGGCGTCCCGATGGTGGTGCTGGGTCTGAGCTCGGTCGCCGGGTTCGCGTTCGTCGGCGGGTGGCTTGCCGTGATCGCGTGGGCACTGTTCGCGCCGCCGATCGGAGCCGTGAACTCCGAACGGATCGCAACGCGCGTCTCGGCCGCATCGCCACCCGATCCGGCGAATCCGAGCGATCAGGCGATCGTCGAACGGGTGATGACCATCGCCGTCGCGGCCGGGGTGGAGCCCGACATCCGCATCGTCGACGCGCCATTCGCCGATGCCGCCGGAGTCGGTCGTCGGCGCGCCGGTGGTCGGTCGCAACCGGTGGTCATCATCAGTCGCGGCGCGGCGACTCTGCCCGAGCCCATGTTCCGGGCCCTCGCGGCGAGCGCGCTCACCGATGCGGTCGAGGGGCGGGGCGCCGCGCTCGCGCGCGCGTTTGCGTTCATGCCGCCGCTCTTACCGGTGCTGGTGCTCCGTCGGCTGTTTCGTGCCGTTCACGGTCGTTGGCTGCGGTGGATCGCGATCGCCTACGCAGTCATGTTCGCGTGGGGTCTCGTCGCGGCCCTCACGGCATCGGGAATGTCCGACAACGTCGCGGTCCGCGTGTTGGTCGCACCGTTCGTCGCCTTGGGTTTCACGATGCTGCTGGCGTGGATCCTCGCCATGGTTGCCGGCACGATTGTCGTGTGGCTGTTCGTGCTGGCGGCTCCCGGCGAATGGTTCGCGTCGCGCGCCCGCGCCGCGTCCGACGTGGCGGCGGTCGAGCTCACGCGCGACCCGGCTTCGTGGATGCAGCTGATCTCCGAGGCGCCCGCCCGGCCGGTCAAGCCGGGTTGGCTCGATCGGGCTGCCGTCGGCTGGACCTTGCCTGCACGACCGGGCGAAGCCCAAGGGCGTCTGCACCGCCTGTCGAGATTGCAGGGAGTGGCGGCGTCCCTGCGATCATCGTGAGGTGTCGACCGACGATCACGACCTCGCATTGGAACCGTTGCCTATCGATGAGCTCGGACTGCTCGAAGGCCTGACCACCACCCGCTCGATCCGCCGATATCTCGACGAGCCGGTGCCGATCGACGCGTTGCGAGCCATGCTGTTCGCCGCCAGCCGCGCACCGAGTGGATCGAACCGACAACCATTTCGCTTCATCGTGCTGACCGACAGCGCGGCCGCGCGCGAGGCGAAGGCGCTCATCGGCGCCGGCGCGCGTCGTGCGTGGGCGGCCAAGCGGGCGGCCGACGGCTACGACCGCGGATCGGGAGCCGTCGACGATTCGCCCAAGGCGCGCATGGCCCGCGTCATGCAGGCCTACGTCGACAACTTCGAGGCCGCACCCGCGCTCGTGCTTCCGTGCCTGATCCGGTACCGCGACGCCAGTCCGACCGAAGGCGCGTCGGTGTATCCCGCCTGTCAGAACCTGTTGCTCGCGGCGCGTGCGCTCGGCTACGGCGGGGTACTGACGGTCTTTCACGGAATGGTCGAAGCCGAATTACGCGCGCTGCTCGGAGTCCCTGACAACGTCTTCATGGCCGCGACGATCACGCTCGGGCGCCCCGCCGGGCATCACGGCCCCGTGCGCCGCCGCCCCCTTTCCGAGCTCGTTTACATCGACCGCTGGGACGAGCCCGCGCCGTGGGCGGTCGACCCTCTCGGTACCCGCTTCGCCGGGGCCGGACCGCCGCGCTGATGGTCGCATCCGCGTGCGCTTCGCCGTCTCGCGTCGCCGTGTAGCCGCGGTTGCGGCTGCTCTCTACCGGGCGCGGCGGGCGACGCGGACTTCGGACCACTTCGCACCGTCGCCGCGCGTGTCGGCGATCCGCCTGCTCGCCATCGGCGCGACGCCGACGAGCGAGAAGAGGTTGGTCGTGGGCTCGACGCCGAGCTCGCGCTGCAGGAGCGCGCGGTAGCGCCGGAACTCGCTCAGCGCGTCGGCCTGGTTGCCTTCGCTGAGGTGCACGCGGATCAACGCCGCGGTCGCGCTCTCCCGAAGTGGGTCGACCCGCACGGCGGCCATCGCAGCCCCCATGGCGTGCGCGAACCGTCCGACGTTCGCCAGCTGGTCCGACAACGCCTCGAGCGCGTGCAGCCGGAGTTGGCGCCACTCCTCGGCCTCGGGGATCAACCAGTCGTCGTACCAGTCGGGAAGAAGGTCTCTCGACAGCGCCGAGATCGTCGGCGCGCCGAGATCGAGCACCGGTGAGACGTTCGCGTCGAGCAGACCGCGGGCGAGGTCTTGAGATTCGCGGATGTCGACTGCGACATCGTCCGCGAGTCGGAGATCGATGTCGGTCGCGGCGACTGCCTCGCGCGTCGGGCCCAACCGTGACAGCGCGGAACGCAGGCTCGAGCCCGCGTGGTCGCCCGATGCATCGGGCCACAACGATCCGGCGGCGGTTCCGCGCGTCACGGCGTCGGTGTGGAGCGCGAGATACGCGAGCAGGCGTTGCGAGCCACCCGAGAGCGCGGGGCGGGTTCCGTCGGCGGCGGAGAAACCGAAGCTTCCGAGCACCGAGACCTGCCGACCGGAGTCACCGCGCGACCGGCCGGGAGCGGCCCATTGGCGTGAGTCCGGTTCGAGGTTCAACACGCAGACGACCGTAGTGCCATTTGGCGAAATCGCGTGCGTCGGGTCGGTTCTGACGGTGTTTGCAATGTCGGCAGATGGGTGGAGACTGTGGTCTCTCTCGTAGGGAGAGTCGTGACTCGGTCTAGACCCCGCTGAGGCGATCCATTTGCCTTACCGGAACAGGTCTTGTGGGATGAAACGACCAGACGACACTCACGTTGAGCGTTCGAATAGATCGTCGTCCGCGCTGCCTCTTTGCATCTCTGTTCTCGGGCGCTTCGACCTTGTCGACGGTTCGGGCGTCTCCATTCCGCTCGCCAACGGGACGCAGCGACTGCTCTCGCTGCTCGCGCTGCGTGATCGCATCGTGCACCGCGCCTCGGTCGCCGGCGCCCTGTGGCCCGACGTCTCCGAGAGTCGCGCGCACGCAAGCCTGCGTTCGGCACTCTTGCGCGTTCCGAACGCAGCGCGGTCGGTTGTCGCGGTGAGCGATGCGGAGCTCGCGCTGGCCGAAGGCGTCGGTGTCGATGTGCGCGACGGTCAAGCGTTGGCGCACCGACTGCTCGACGAGAACGTTCCCCTCCACGACACCGATGTCAGTCGATCCGCGATCGCCATGCTGTCGTCGGACCTTCTACCCGGGTGGAACGAAGAGTGGGTGACAGCCGACGCGGAAGGTTGGCGCCAGCTCCGGCTGCACGCGCTCGAGGCGCTCACCGACCGGCTCGCCGAACAGGCGCGCTTCGGCGACGCGATGACTGCGGCCATGGCGGCGATCAAGGCCGAGCCGCTCCGGGAGAGCGCGCACGCGGCCCTGATCCGCGTGCATCTGGCCGAGAGCAACCAGTCGGAGGCGCTGCGTCAGTTCGAGCGTTATCAGCAATTGCTGCGCGCCGAGCTCGGCATCGAGCCCACGCCACGGCTGCGTGAATTGATCGATATGTAACCGGCGTCACGGCTGGTCTCCAACGCGTGCCTCGACGCCGATACTCATGTTCGGTCGCCGGCTCGCTTCCGTCACAGCTGTGTGACGCGGGGGTCACAGCCCTCGGCGCAACCTCACTCAGCCTCGCTCAGATGTTCCAGGCAGCGTTTTGCTGCGCGACCCGCGATCCCGCGAGTCGATTCGTCAACCCGAAGGCCCCACATGCTGCAAGCGCGTCGTGCGCTCTTTGTTCTCATCTCCGTGATCACGGCCGTCGCGGGCTTCACGCCCGCAGCGTTCGCTCGATCCGGAAGGGCGGTAGCTGCTCCGAGCTCCGCCCGTGCGACTGCGGTCCGCAGCGAGGCGCTCGCTCATCTTGCGCCCGCCGCGGCCGCGTCGCAGAGTCTCGGCTACTGGTTGGTCGCGTCGGACGGCACCGTTTTCTCGGGCGGCGACGCGACCTCCCACGGTTCGACGGGTGGCGTCCCCTTGGCGCGCCCGATTGTCGGCGTCGCGGCGACGCCGTCGGGTCACGGGTACTGGTTGGTCGCGTCCGATGGCGGGATCTTCGCGTTCGGCGATGCCGTGTTCCATGGTTCGACCGGGGCGATGCACTTGAACAAGCCGATCGTCGGAATTGCTTCGACGCCGTCGGGTCACGGGTACTGGTTGGTCGCGTCCGATGGCGGGATCTTCGCGTTCGGCGATGCCGTGTTCCATGGTTCGACCGGGGCGATGCACTTGAACAAGCCGATTGTCGGCGTCGCGGCGACGCCGTCGGGTCACGGGTACTGGTTGGTCGCGTCCGATGGCGGGATCTTCGCGTTCGGCGATGCCGTGTTCCATGGTTCGACCGGGGCGATGCACTT
>JBBSEC010000148.1:0-8327 GCA_038240075.1 Acidimicrobiia bacterium | reverse complement strand
TCGAGCACTCACCGCTCTTCCTGGCCGAAGAGAACGTCGTCATCTCGTAGATCACATGTTGCCCGGGGTCGCGACGCCGACCTCGTAGGCGATCATCACGAGCTGCGCGCGGCACGTACGTCGAGCTTCGTGAGCAGCCGGCTCATGTGCGTCTTCGCCGTCGCGTGCGACATGGCCGGCGTGGCGACCGCTCTGGTCCCCGCCCTTCGTTCGCGCGCTACGTTCGACCGATGCTGGCGGTCGAAGTCGTGGTGTCGGCAGCGGTCGATGGCGTCGCCACGATCACGCTCAACCGACCGGAGAAGCGCAACGCCCTCTCGATCGCGGTGCGCGATCTCGTCAGCGATGCGCTCGACGAGTTGGCGGCCGACGAAGCGGTGCGTTGTGTCGTGCTCACCGGCGCCGGCGACGTGTTCTGCGCGGGCTTCGACCTTGCCGAGTTCCGTGTCGAGGATCCCGGCTTCCAGGCGACCCTGTGGGCGTCGAGCGACCGGTTCCACCACACGGTGCTGTGCTTCCCGCTCCCGCTCGTCGCGTCGATCAACGGGCCCGCGCTCGCGGGGGGCTTCGATCTCGCGGTGATGTGTGATCTCCGGATCGCGTCGAGCACCGCGCGGTTCGCGCATCCCGAGCAGGCGTGGAGTCAGGTGGTCTACGGACCACTCGAGGCGCTGATCGGCGGCGGTGCGGCGCGGGATCTCTGCTTCACCGGGCGTGCGATCGTCGCGGCGGAGGCGTTGCGCCTCGGGTTGCTGTCGACGGTCGTCGAGCCGGGTGAGCTCGAGGCGGAGACGGCCCGCTTCACCACCGCGATCGCGGGAGCGCCGCGCGCCGCGTTGATGAGCACCAAACGCAAGGCCCTCGCGCGCGCGGGCATCGACCCCGCGTCGCCGACCCTGGAGCTCTAGGAGCGCTTCAGGCGGCGCTTGATGATCTTCGGCACCGTGGCGACGCCCTTCGTGGGATGGAACGCGTCGGAGGCACGGGTCAGGCGGTCGACGTCGTCGGCCGACAGCTCCAGATCGGCTGCGGCGGCATTCGCCTCGAGCTGAGCGACGCTGCTCGCGCCCGGGATCGCGACGACGTTGGGGTGCTGCACCACCCATGCCAACGCGACCTGCGTCGGTGTCGCGTCGTGCGCGGCCGCGATCTCGCGCACGGCGTCGATGAGTGGTCGCGCGCGCTCGAGGTTCTCGGGAAGGAAGAGCGGGTTGGTGAGCCGCGCCGATCCCGTCGGCGGATGGTCGGCGTCGTAGCGACCGGAGAGCAGGCCCATGCCGAGCGGGCTGTACGCGATGACGAGCCGGTCGTTGCGCTGCGCGTACGGAACCAGCTCGACGTCGGGCTTGCGGGAAACCAGGCTGTACTGCACCTGGTTCGACAGCACGGGGGTGCCGAGCGCGGCTTCCGCGGCCTTCCACCGCGTCAGCGAGAAGTTGCTCACGCCGACCGCAGTGACGACCCCGGCCTGTTGCAGCCGGCGCATGCCGTCCATCTGCTGGGAAAGCGGCACGACCGGGTTCGGCCAGTGGATCTGGTACAGATCGATCACATCGATCCCGAGCCGCCCTGCGCTCGCGCGTCCGTGCTTCTCGACGTACTTGGCCGTCGGCGCGACCGGCAGGACCTTGGTCGCGACGTAGGCCTCGTTGCGGCGTCCCGCGAGGTACTTGCCGACGATGCGCTCCGACTCGCCGCGTCCGTAGATCTCGGCGGTGTCGATCAGATTGATGCCGAGGTCGAGCGCGCGCCCGAGGATCTGTCCGGATTCGGATTGCGCGTAGTCCTGGCCGTAGCCCCACTCCTTCGACCCGAACTGCCACGTCCCCAGCCCGATGACCGACACGCGGGCGCCGTTGACCTCGATGAAGCGCATGGTTCGAGCCTAAGCCTCAAATTGTGTTGTCGGTGTGCCGGCGACCGGTGAGACTGCCGCCCGTGCATTGCATGGTGACGTTCCGTGCCCGCCGATCGGCGGTCGGTCCGAGACGAGCGCCGGCGCCCCCTCGGACAGAACGTCCATCGACCTGAGCTCGCAGAGCGCTTCGTCGAAGAGGCCGGCGTGCGCGCCGGCGACTTCGTCGTGGAGATCGGCGCGGGGTCGGGAGCGATCACGGCGGCGTTGGCGCGACGCGGTGCCGAGGTGTTGGCGATCGAGGTCGATCCGGTCTGGGCCGAGAGTCTGCGTCGCAACTTCACACGCGCGGGCGCGGGTCGCGTGCGTGTCGTCGCGTCGGACTTCTTCGCCGTGCCGTTGCCGCGCCAGCCGTTTCGGGTCGTTGCGTGCCTGCCGTTCGGGCAGACGACCGCGATCCTCGGCCGCCTCCTGAGTGAGCCGCACGGCGACCTCCGCCGGCTCGACGTCATCGTGCAGTGGGAAGTGGCGCGCAAGCGCAGCGCGACTCCGGCGTCGACGCTGCGGTCGACGGCGTGGGCGCCGTGGTGGGAGTTCCGGCTCGGCCGGCGCCTCGCGGCCACCGACTTCCGCCCCGTTCCCCGCGTCGACGGCGGGGTGCTCGTCGTCACCCGGCGCGAGCCGCCGTTGCTCCCGCCGGCGATGAGCACGCGCTACGAGGCCTTCGTCCGCGCCAACTGGCCGTTCTGATGCTCGCGCCAGACCTCGGTGCCGCATGTTCCTCGGCGCCCTGAACATTCCTTGGTACTGCACCCATGTCGTATGCGTAGAACTGCAGTACCAGGGAGCGGTGACGGGCTCGGCTCCGTTAGATGATCCGGCGTTCGGAGGCCCAGCGGGCGAGCTCGTGGCGGTTCGAGAGCTGCAGCTTGCGCAGCACCGCGGAGACGTGCGCCTCCACGGTCTTGACCGAGATCGTCAGCTCGCGCCCGATCTCCTTGTAGGTGTAACCGCGCGCGATCAACCGCAGTACCTGTTGCTCGCGGGCCGTCAGCTGATCGAGCTCGGGGTCGACCGCGGCACCGACAGGATCAGTGGCGAAGGCGTCGAGCACAAAGCCAGCGAGACGGGGTGAGAACACCGCGTCGCCGTCGTAGACCCGGCGGATCGCGTCGGCCAGGTCGCGCGGAGCGATCGACTTCGTGACGTAACCCCGCGCCCCGGCGCGGATGGTTGCGATCACGTCGTCGGGGGAATCGGAGACACTGAGCGCGAGGAACCGCGTGTCGGGATGCGTGGTCAGTACGTCGCGGATCACGCGCGCACCGCCGCCCGACGGCATGTGCACGTCGACGAGCACGACATCGGGGCCCCGCTCGCGGATCAACTCGATCGCGGGATCGACCTCGGAAGCGCTCCCGACGACGACGAACTCGTCGCCGAGCTCGGCGCGCACGCCCGACAAGAAGAGCTGATGGTCGTCGACGAGGAACACACGCAACGGCGTCATGTCGTCACCGACCCGTTGCGTGGCATCACGAGCTCGACCTCGGCGCCTTCGCCCGGCCTGCTGCTGACCGTCGCCCGGCCGCCGTGACGGACCATGCGGCCTTCGATCGACTCCGCGATCCCGCGCCGGTCGGGCGGGACCTGGGTGCGGTCGAACCCGCGTCCGCGGTCGCGCACGAACACGGCGACGTCGGTGGCGCCGACCTCGCAGTAGACCGAGACGCGGTCGGCGCCCGAGTGCCGTTGCGCGTTCGAGATGGCCTCGCGCGCCGCGAGCACGAGCACGGCCAGGCCCTCGTCGATGGGGCAGTCACGCACCTGGACGATCTCGACGGGAACCCCGTGCGCGTCCTCGAGGTCGGCGCCCAGCACGGTCAGTGCGGTTCCGAGCGAGCCGGCCACCGCGCTGGGGTCGAAGCGCTGGCCCGAAAGGAGCCACGTACGCAGCTCGCGTTCCTGCTTGCGCGCGAGCCGGACCACCTCGCGCGGGTCGCCCGCGCGCCGCTGCACCATCGCGAGCGTCTGCAGCACGGAGTCGTGGAGGTGCGCCGCGACCTCGGCGCGTTCCTCGCTGCGGATGCGCTCGCGTCGCTCCGTGACGAGCTCGCCGCCGAGCCGCCAGAGCCACGGGCCGAACACCAGTACCAGACCGCACGCGATGACGACGACGGAGATGACGCCGGCCCGCACCGCCCGCCACGACTCGCTCGCGCCGAACAGCACCGCGATGCCCCCGATGACGAGCAGCATCCCTGCGACCGCGCGCACGAGCACACCGCGGCGCGTGCCGAGCACGTCGACGGCCGCCGCCGCTCCGGGCGGGAGCCAACTCGGCAACGCGAGCGTGCGGCCCTGACCGGTTGCGTCTTCGCCGGTCTGCGCGCTCGCGACGGCCACGAGGCCGACGACCGCGAGCACGAGCGGCACGAGCAGGCGCGCGGGAAGCCCGAACCCGGCCAACGAGAACAGCTCGGTGATGCCGGCCGCGACCGCGCACATCGCGCCGAGGTCGAGCCAGTCGCGTGGCGCGAGACGGGTTGCGAGATCGGTCGGTCCGTCGGCGGCGGGGATCAACAGCCAGCCGAGCAGGTAGAAGACGAGGCCGAACCCGAAGATCGTGGAGACCACGAGCCCGACCCGCATCACCACTCGCGGGACGTGCAGGACCCGGGCCAACGCGGCCCCGACGCCGGCGACGATGCGGTCGTCGGTGCGGACCATCCGGGAGTGCGTTGCCACGATGTGCACCCGGCGATGATCGCACGCGGGTCGTCGGTTCCCCACCGGCGCGACCCTGCCTACCCTCGGTGCGCCGGGCCGTGCATCGGGGACGTCCCCAATAGTGAGAGGGCGCCAAGAGGCTCACGATGCGAGCATGGATACGACGATGACACCGCCAGTCGAGCCCGACGCCAACCAGTCGAACGTGGGCGGGCCTCGCGGCGACGCGCCTTCCCTTCCCCCGCGGTCGCGCCCGCTCACCCGGAGTCGCACCGACCGGATGCTCGCGGGGGTTGCCGGTGGAATCGCGCGGAAGTACGACTTCGACCCCGCCTTCGTGCGCCTCGCGTTCGTCGTCATCACGATCCTGTCGTTCGGTACCGCGCTCGTCGCGTACCTCGTCGCCTGGCTGGTCGTTCCCGAGGCCGACGCCGACGAGCCGACCCTCACCACCGCGGTGCGGCACGCACGGAGACGGCCGTTGGACCGGCGTCTGTGGATCGGCGCGATCCTGATCGCGGTCGGCGTGAACGCGTTCGCCGACCAGTTCGGTTTCCGCTTCGGTCCGTTCACTCGGGTCTTCTGGCCGATGGTGCTCATCGGTGGCGGCGCAGCCGTGCTGCTCCTGCGCGACCGGCACGAGCCCCCGCGCGGGCCGGGATCCGGAGCGACCGTCGACCCGATGCCTACCGCCACACCTCCTCCGGTTCACGACGCACCGTCGCCCGCGGAGGCCGCATCGCCGGATGCGGCCTCCGCAAGTGACGCGCCCGCGGCCACGCCGGTGCATGCACCGGTTCCCGACGATCCGCCTCCGCCGCCACCGTCGGCGTACCCGCCGTCGCTGCCGTGGCCGGAACCTCCGCGTCCGCGCGCCCCCCGGATGCGGCGCGAGCGATCGATGCTCGGCCGCTTCACGTGGAGCGCGCTGCTGATCGTCGGGGGAGCGGCGTGGCTCATCGACCTGACCGGCGCCGCGCACGTCGACGTTCGCGTCGTGTTCGCCGCGGAGCTGGCCGTCGTCGGCCTCGCCCTGCTCGTCGGCGCCTGGGTCGGCCGTTCGCGCGGCCTGATCGTCGTCGCGCTCGCGCTCACGTTCGTGGCCGGCACGCTGTCGGCCATCAACGTGCCCATTCGCGGCGACGTCGGCGAGACGATCGTGCGCCCGAGCGCGACCTCGCACCTCGACGGCCGCTACCGGCTGGCGGTCGGCCACCTCGAGCTCGATCTGACGGGCACCCGCTTCGACGGCAGCCCCCGCAAGGTCGTGCTCACCGACGCCATCGGCTTCATCGAAGTCCGCGTTCCTGCGGACGCGCGCGTCGAGATCACGGCCCGCTCCGACATCGGCGCGGTCAGGGTTCTCGGCCGACCCGAGATCAGCGGGACGCACTCGCACATCGACGTCGTCGACGATCCTCCCGGTGCAACGGGGCCTCGCCTCATCGTCGATGCCCATGTCGGATTCGGAGCGATCAAGGTCGTACGGATGGGAGCGTTCACGTCATGAGTCGTCACATGAAGCGTCACGAGCTCGATGTCGTCTCGCTCGTCAGCGGGCTGCTGTTCACGGGCCTCGCCGTCATGTTCGCCCTGAACGCGCTCGACTGGGTCTCGTTCGACGTGCGCGTGGTGCCGGCCACGGTGCTGATCGTGCTCGGCATCGCCGGGATCTCCGCGTCGGTCGTGAAGACCGCGCGACCCGGTGAGCCCGAGCCCGTGCGCGCGTCGGTGCCCACCGTCACCGACGCGGGCGCGGAACCCGAGGAGTAGCCGACGCCGACGTCACTCGCCCGGGGAGTCGGTCGAGCGCCGGGGGACGCGCCCGTCGTCGTCGCGGGCGGGTCGGGCCAGGCGGCTCCGGCGGGCCTCCGAGCGGTACCGGGCCTGTCGTTCGCGGGCCAACAATGAGCTGAGATCGGGGTGTTGCATCCTGGCCTCCCAGGGTCGCTTCGGCGGGTCCGTGTCGTTGCCGTCACGGTAGGACGAGACCCGGACAGAACAAGTCCGCAACCCATGAAATACTTGGGACGATGGACACGCCGGCCCGCCTCCTGCGCCTGCTCGTGCTGCTCTCCGCGCGGCAGTCGTGGACGGCGCCGGAGCTGGCCGAGCGGCTCGAGGTCACGGAGCGGACGGTGCGCCGGGACATGACGAGGCTCCGGAGCCTCGGCTACCCGGTCGAGGGCACCAGCGGGCCCTATGGCGGCTACGCGCTCGGCGCCGGTGGGCACCTTCCGCCGCTGGTGCTCGACGACGAAGAAGCGGTGGCCGTCGCGATCGGGCTGCGCAGCGCGGCGGCCGGAGACGCCACCGGCATCGAGTCGGCGGCGCTCTCCGCGCTCACGAAGCTCGACCGCGTGCTGCCGGTGCACCTTCGCGAGCAGGTGGCCGCACTGCGGTCGGTGACCGTCGGGCTCGGCCGCTCCGACCTCCCCGCGATCGACGTCGACGCGCTCGTCACGACCGCACTCGCGTGCTCACGCCCGGAGCGGCTGCGCTTCGCGTACGTCGACGCGGGCGACAACGTCTCCGACCGGCTGGTCGAGCCGTTCCGACTCGTCTTCACGCGCCGCTCGTGGTACCTGGTCGCGTACGACACGTCGCGATCCGACTGGCGGACGTTCCGTGTCGACCGCATGACCGAGCTGCGCCTCACGGGTGCGCGCTTCGCGCATCGTGAGGCACCCGATGCCGCGAACATGGTCGCGGAAGGCATGGCGGTCAACGCGCATCCGCTGCAGGCGCGCATCCGGCTGCACGTCCCGATCGACGAAGCGCGCACGTTCGTGTCGCGCACGATCGCGATCCTCGAGCCCGATACCGACCCCACGAAGACCATCGCGCGCATCGGTGGCGACCCCGAGTGGATCGCGCATTATCTTGCCGGTCTCGAGTGCCGGGTCGAAGTCCTCGAGCCCGACGAGGTGCGCACCGCGTTGCGCGCGCTGGCCGAACGCCTCGCCGCCGACCACCGGTAAAGCCCGTCGCGAACGACGGCGATGTCAGGAGCCGGTCCAGCACCCCATGACCGTGGCGGCCACGCTGAGCGCCGCGCTCGAACGGTCCTGCGGCGGAGTGCCGAACTTGATCGGCAGCTTCGAGACGTCGACGTCGAGGACCTTGAAGTCCTTGCGCACGATCACCGACCCGTCGGTCGTGAGGAACGCTCCTTCACCGAAGGCCACGCTGGTGGTGCGGCGACCGAGCTGCGCGGCGAACGCGTTGTACACCTGCGTCGTCTGCGCCTTGGTGTCGAGCTCTTTCACCGACAGCGTGATCACGCCGTTCGGGTACGTGTAGGTGCACGAGTACACGTCGTTGACCCACGTCGGTGTCGAGACCGTCGCCTTCACTCCGAGGCTCGCGGCGATGTCGGTCCGCGCTTCGGTCGAGCAGATCATCTTCGCCGACACCGACGGCTGCGAGCCGGCGGGATGACCGGCCAACGAGGTGGTGGCCCCACCCCCGGGGGAGGACGACGATGCGGACGAACCACAGGCGGCGACGGCGAGACCGACGGCGACGGCGGCGGCGAGGAGCGGGAGTCTGTTCACGTTGCCAACCCTAGCGACGAAGGGCGCGTGCAGGAGCTCGCGGGCAGGTGCTGCCGATATGTCGGCGGTCGGGGTTGGTGACGGTGAAGGTGGTGCCGTCGAAGGTCGCGTGCCGGCCGGGTTTGTGGAGGATGTGGTGGTGGTAGTCGCAGAGGAAGGCGAGGTTGGCGACGATGGTGGGGCCG
>JBBSEC010000147.1:0-8581 GCA_038240075.1 Acidimicrobiia bacterium | reverse complement strand
CGGAGCCGCAAGAAGTAGCGAGGCGCAGACCGGAGGCGGGGGCATGCCGCAGGTCGGAGCCGCAGGAAGTACCGAAGCGAAGCGCGCGATCGAAGCAGTCGTGATGGCGTCGCCCGAGCCGGTGGCGACCGACCTGCTCGCGCAGTTGGTCGAGATCTCCACCACCACCGTCGAGGAGATCTGCGCGGAGCTCGCCGCCGAGTACGAGCGTGAAGGCCGGGGCTTCGTCCTGGTGCGCGTCGCCGGCGGCTACCGCTACCAGACCCATCCTGATCTGGCGCCCTACGTCGAGCGTTTCGTGCTCGAAGGCCAGCACGCGCGGTTGTCGCCCGCGGCGCTCGAGACGCTGGCGATCGTCGCGTACAAGCAACCGCTCGGACGCGCGCAGCTTTCCGCGATCCGCGGTGTGAACGTCGACGCGACGCTGCGCACACTCGTGCAGCGCGGCTACGTCGAAGAAGTCGACCACGAGTCGACTCCCGGCAACCCCGCGCGCTTCGGCACGACGAGCCGGTTCCTCGAACGACTCGGCATCGACAGCCTCGCGGATCTGCCCGCCCTGGGTGACTTCGTTCCCGAGGCCAGCGTCGTGGAGGCGCTCGAACGGGGCCTGCGCGTCGCCGACAACGTCGGCCCGGCCGCCACGATCGACCTCGAAGACGAAGATACCGAACAGGTGGCGGCCGGTCTGGCCGAGGGCATCGCGCCCGACGCCTGAGTGGTCACCGAGTTCGAGGGTGAGCGCTTGCAGAAGGTGCTCGCGCGCGCCGGCATGGGGTCGCGTCGCACGTGCGAAGCCTTGATCGCGGAGGGGCGCGTCACCGTCGACGGCGAGGTCGCGATGCTCGGCCGCCGCGTCGACATCGACGTCGCGCACATCGAGATCGACGGCGTACCGGTGCCGGTGGCCGGCGACCTCGTGTCGTACCTGCTGAACAAGCCGCCCGGGGTCGTGAGCACCGCGAGCGATCCGCAGGGGCGCCCGACCGTCGTCGACCTCGTGCCCCCGGAGCCGCGGGTGTTCCCGGTCGGGCGGCTCGACTACGACAGTGAGGGCCTGCTCGTCGTGACCAACGACGGCGAGCTCACGCAGCTCCTCACGCATCCGAGCCACGGTGTGCCGAAGGCCTATCTCGCCGAGGTGGTGGGTGTCCCGACCGCAGGGGAGCTGCGCCGGCTGCGCGAGGGAGTGGAGCTCGACGACGGTCCGACGGCACCGGCGCGGGTCGCGATCGTCGCCCGGCAGGAAAGCAGCGCCGCGCTCGAGCTGGTGATCCACGAGGGCCGCAACCGGCAGGTGCGGCGCATGTGCGAGGCGATCGGTCATCCGGTGACCCGCCTCGTGCGCACCCGCATCGGTCCGATCAGCGACGCGCGGCTCGCGCCGGGGGAGTGGCGCGTGCTGCGTCCCGACGAAGTGCGCGCGCTCTACGCCGCCGCGGTCGAACGGCCGGTCGGCGGGGGCCGCGAGGCACCGGGGTAACCTCCGCTCCCGTGAGGCTGCTGGCGCTTCGGGGCGCGATCACATGCGACGAGAACACCAAATCGGTGATCGAGGCGCAGACCCAACGACTCGTCCGGGAGATGCTCGAGCGCAACCGGCTCGAGCACGACGACATCGTGAGCATGATCTTCACCGCGACCGACGATCTCACCGCCGAGTTCCCCGCCACCGCGGCGCGAGCGCTCGGTCTCGGTGACGTCCCGCTGCTCTGCGCGCGCGAGCTCGGCATCGACCACGGCAAGCCGCGGTGCATCCGTGTGCTCATGCACCTGCAGTTCGAGCGCGACGATCGCGACCGCGCCAGCATGCACCACGTCTACCTCGACGGAGCGCGCACGCTTCGCGACGACCTCCCGGAGTGAGCGGTATCCGGCGCGTCGCCGTGATCGGCACCGGCCTGATCGGCGGCTCGATCGGCCTCGCCCTCGCCCAGCGTGGGATCGAGGTCGTCGGGTTCGACGCCTCGGCTGAGCGCCTGGCCCGGGCACGCGAGCTCGGCGCGGTCGGCACCGCCGCGGTGTCGCTCGAAGCCGCGGTCGCCGGCACCGACCTGGTGTTCCTCGCGGTGCCGGTCGGCCACATTGCGAGGCTCGCGGTCGCCACGTTCGATGCGGGCGCAACGGTGGTGACCGATGTCGGATCGGTAAAGGCACCGGTCGTTGCCGATGTCGGGGCCGCGCGTCCCGACCGGGCCGCATGGTTCGTCGGCGGTCATCCGATGGCCGGCTCCGAGCAGGAGGGCGTCGAAGGCGCCGACGCCGATCTGTTCTTCGGGTCGTCGTGGGTGCTCACACCGACGGCGGAGACCGACCCCGAAGCCTTCACGACCGTGCGATCGGTCGTCGGTCTCTTGGGGGCGGAGGCGATCGAGGTCGAGCCCGAACAGCACGACGCGCTCGTCGCCCTCGTGAGCCACGTGCCGCAACTCGCCGCGTCGACCCTGATGGATGTCGCGAGCACCGGCGGCGGCGAGCACCGGGTGTTGATGCGGCTGGCCGCGGGCGGCTTCCGCGACATGACGCGCATCGCCGCGGGTCATCCCGGAATCTGGCCCGACATCCTCACGGCCAACCGCGACGCGGTGCTCCACGCGCTCGATGCGTATCTCGAATCGTTGGGAGAGGTGCGCGCGCTCGTGGCGGCCGGCGATCGCGAAGGCCTGCTCGACATGCTGAAGCGGGCGCGCACCGCGCGCCGGAGCCTGCCCGTCGGCATCCCGCCGGTCGAGGATCTGGCCGAGCTCCGCATTCCTGTGCCCGACCGGAAGGGTGTCATTGCCGAGATCACGACGCTGGCCACGAGGCTCGATGTCAACGTGTTCGACTTCGAGATCGCGCACTCGGGTGAGGGCGGTGCCGGTGTGATCGTGCTCGTGGTGACCGCGACCGGCGCCGACGAGCTGGAGTCCGGCCTCCAGGCCCTCGGCTACCACGTCGCCCGCGGGTCGTTGGCATGACGGTGCCGAACGAAATCGTCGTCGGTGGTGCGCGGCCGCTGCGGGGTCGCGTGCGCGTGCCGGGCGACAAGTCGATTTCGCATCGCGCGCTGCTGTTCGCGGCGCTGGCCGACGGCCGCAGCACGATCGCCAGGCTGGCGACGGGTGCCGATGTCGCCGCGACGCGGCGCAGCCTCGAGCGGCTCGGCGTGCGGATCAAGGGCACGCCGGAACGCCTGACCGTGACCGGCGCCGGTGTCGACGGCTTGCGCGAGCCCGACGGTGTCATCGACTGTGCGAACTCGGGCACATCGATGCGGGTGCTCAGCGGGCTGCTCGCGGGCCGTCCCTTTCTCTCGGTGCTCGACGGCGACGACTCGCTGCGCACGCGCCCGATGGCGCGCGTCGTGCAACCGCTGCGGGCGATGGGCGCCGCGATCGACGGACGCGCCGACGGCACCCTCGCACCGCTGGTCGTGCGCGGCGGTGCGCTCACCGGCTGCCGGCACACGCCGAGCGTGGCGAGCGCGCAGGTGAAGAGCGCGCTGGTGCTGGCCGGGCTCCAGGCGAGTGGTGTGACCGAGATCGTGGAGCCGGGCGCGAGCCGCGATCACACCGAGCGCATGCTCGGTGCGCTCGGCGCCCCCGTGACCAGCTCCGGCGGGGTCGTACGGGTGGAAGCGGGCGCGCCGACCGCGTTCGAGCTCGACGTGCCCGGCGATCCGTCGTCGGCCGCGTTCTTCGTCGTGGCGGCCTGTATCACCGCGGGCTCGGAGATCGTGATCGAAGACGTCGCGCTCAACCCGTCGCGGATCGCGTTCGTGACGGTGCTGCAGCGCATGGGCGCCGACATCGAGCTCGAACCGCACTCCGACCGCGTCGGCGAGCCCGTCGGCGACATCACGGTTCGGGCCGCACCGCTGCACGGCACGACGATCGTGGGCGACGAGGTGAGCGTCGCGATGGACGAGATCCCGGCGCTCGCGGTCGCCGCCGCGTTCGCCGAGGGCGTCACCGACATTCGCGACGCCGCCGAGCTGCGGGTGAAGGAGAGCGATCGCATCGGCACGGTGCAGCAGGAGCTGGGGCAGCTCGGCATCGCGGTGGAATCGCGACCCGACGGTCTCATGATCCGGGGCGGGCGGCCTCAGGCCGCGTCGCTCAAGGGGCACGGTGATCACCGGATCGCAATGGCCGCGGCCGTGGCCGGACACGCGATCGAGGCCGACTCGACCGTGCGGGGATGGTCGATCGTCGCGGTGTCGTACCCCGACTTCCTCGCCGATCTCGCGCGGCTGAGTGACGGGGACGCATGACCGCGGAAGCGGCACGGGAGCGAATCGTCGCGATCGATGGGCCCTCGGGCTCGGGCAAGTCGACCGTCGCCCGCGGCGTGGCCGCCCGTCTCGGTCTCGAAGTGCTCGACACCGGTGCGATGTACCGCGCGCTCACACTGTGCGTGCTCGAAGCCGGCGCCGACCCGGCCGACGCGAAGGAGTGCGCGCGCCGGGCCGGTGACATGGACCTCGAGGTGGGTGTCAGCACCTTGCTCGCCGGTCGCGATGTGAGCGACGCCATCCGGGGACCGGAAGTCACCGCCGCGGTCTCGACGGTGTCGGCCCACCCGGCCGTGCGGGAAGTGCTCGTCGGCCGGCAGCGCGCGTGGGTCGCCGGGCACGGCGGCGGCGTGGTCGAAGGACGCGACATCGGAACCGTCGTGTTCCCCGACGCGCGGGTGAAGGTGTTCTTGACCGCGAGCGACGAAGAGCGCGCGCGGCGACGGCAACGTGACGAGCTCGCCGCGGATCGCGATGTCGCGGTCGACTCGGTGCACGCAGACCTCGCGCGGCGCGACGCGATCGACTCGAATCGCGCGGTGTCACCGTTGAAGGCGGCGCCCGACGCGCTGGTGGTCGACACCACGGCGCGCGACGTCGAGGGTGTGGTCGCCGAGATCGTTGATCGGTTCGAGGCTGCGGGGAGGAGCCGATGAGGACGTACCGCGTCATCCGCATCCTGGTCGTCGGGTACGTGCGCGTCGTCTACCGCGTGCGTGTCATCGGTCGGGAGCACGTGCCGCAGAGCGGTGCGTACATCATCGCCCCGGCGCACCGGTCGATGCTCGACATCCCCTTGGCGAGCGCGATCACGACCCGCCGCATCCGGTTCATGGGCAAGGCGCCGCTGTTCCGTGTGCCCGTGCTCGGCTGGATCTTCACGGCGCTTGGAGGCTTCCCGGTCGAGCGCGACGGCGCCGATGTCGGACCGGTGCGTGACTCGCTGCGCATCCTCGAGGCGGGGGAGCCGCTTGTCGTGTATCCCGAGGGCAGCCGTCAACGCGGCCCCACGATCGCGGAATTGCAGCCGGGCTCCGCGTACCTGTCGGCGAAGGCCGGCGTGCCGATCGTGCCGGTCGGCATCGCGGGTGCCGAAGAGACGTTTCGCACGCGGGGGCGGCTGCCGGGATTCGGCCGCATCGTGGTCGTCGTCGGGGAGCCGATCCCTCCGCCGGAGCGAACGACGTCGGTCGTCAAGCGCGCGGCCGTCGACGAAGGGTCGGGCGTTCTGCGCGAACGGCTGCAGAAGCTCATCGACGAGGCCTACGCCATCCGTTCCGGCTCTGGAACCGGCTGAGCGGGTCGCGTGAGGCCGCCCCGCACGTTGCCCGAGGTCTCCCGCCTGCTCCTCGCCACGGTCGTTCTTCCCGAGACCCATCCTCGGGCCGGCGACGGATCGTGTGCGGTCTACGCGTACGTGATTCATCACGCCGACGGTCACGTTCTCGTCGACACGGGCGTCGGGCTCGGCAACCCGTGGATCGACCGGATGTACTCGCCCACGGTGTTCGATGTGATCGACACCCTCGCGGCGGCCGGCATCGACGAACGCGACATCACCGCCGTCGTCAACACGCATCTGCACTTCGATCACTGCGGCCAGAACGACCGCTTCGTGGGAACACCCGTCTACGTCCAGCAGGCCGAGCTCGATGCGGCACGCGATCCGCTGTTCACGGTTGCCGAGTGGGCGGCAATCCCGCCTGCCGACCGGCGCGTCGTCGACGGTGATCGGGAGGTCGCCGACGGGCTGCGCCTGATCGCGACGCCGGGCCACACTCCCGGCCATCAGTCGGTCGTGCTCGAGAGCGACGAGGGCACCGCAGTGATCGCGGGCCAGTGCGTGTACTGCTGCGCCGAGTACGAACGCGACGAGGTGCCGATCGCCGACATGCACGACACGGGATGGCACGAGGCCGGCCGCGAGTCGGCTGCCCGCGTGCGTGCGCTCGATCCCGTCTCGGTCTACTTCAGTCACGACTCCACGGCATTCCGTCGCGCGCGCTGACTCCGTCATCGGCGTGACACCGTGTCGGGAGCGGTGAGCGTCCGTTTTCCCGTGTTGGGGTCGCGGGGGCCGAGCTTCCACCCTTGGGTCTTGCGTCGCTGATGCGGAGAGCAGCCGTAGTCGAGGTTCCACCATGCCGCGGGGCCGCCGGCGGCGAAGTCGATCTCGGAATGGTCGATTTCGAGGTAGCCGCGCGCGCTGCAGCCGGCGACGACGCATTCACGGCCACCAACGATCATCGCGGTGCGCAGGTGGGCGGGGATGTGGCGGCCGAAGTGCGCGACGCATGCGATGTCGCGGCCCTTCTTGATGACGGCGGTGACGAACGCGTCGCTGAGCATCTCCCGTACCCACCCGACGTTGACCGGCCCGACCCCGGGGATCGTGCACGTCTCGCCTTCGACGGTGTTGCCGCGTACCAACGCGGCGTGGTCGATCAGCACGTGAACGTTCGTGACCGCCTTGCGCCCGCCTCCCGAACCCACGGGCGCGTCGGAGGGAACGAGATCGGCGAGGACATCGGCCGCGTACGCCTCGTGCGGTTCGTGGGGACCGGTCGTGCGACGAGCGCGGAAGATGCGCTGGGTTCCGGCATCGATCGCGGCCTTGAACCGGCCCCCGACTTCGGGAGCGAGACGGAAGTGACCCTCGACCATGCCGTCGGTCGCGGTCCAGATCCGCAACCGGCGCCCGGCATGTTGACGCTTCGAACGCTTGGTCGGGTCTTCGGCCTCGGCGCGGACCGTGATGCACGCTTCCTTCAGCGCCACCATGCCCTCACCGGCGGCTTCGAGCAGTCGCGGTTCCGCCGCGGGATTTGCAGTCGCCCCGTCGGCAACCAACTCGGCCTGCCGTGCCGACAACCTTCCCGCACGGACCGCGGCGTCGGTATCGGGCAGCTTCTCGACCTTCTTCGCCGTGCGGATCACGCGACGCGCTTCACTCGGATCCGTGCCGAGCTCTCGGCCGACGAGCTGCGCGGCGTCACGATCGTTCTCGCCGTTGCGCCGGTGCGCGGCCGTCTCGTCCACCCGCCAAGCAGCCTTGCCGAGCATCCCGTCGAGCAGGCACCGAATCGCAGCCAGCTCCTTGACCGCGCGCACTGCTTGCTCGCCGGTCAGCATGCGCGGCTCGAACTCTCGGGCCAGCGCTTCGAGGTCGGTTCGGGTGGAGTTGAGTGTGTCGAACATCTGTTCGCAGTGTACCGAAGCCCTACGACACTGAACCTCGGATCCCCCAATGATTCCGGCCCGTTTCTGCGCTTGCGTATATCGGCCCGCGCGGGAACCTGGGCTCAGTCGATCGGCTCGCGATGCAACCACTCGACGACGTCGTGGGACGCGAGTGCGCGCACCCGCGCGGCGTACCGAGCGAGGTCGGCTTCATCGAGGAGATCACGCCACTGGCCGCTCGTTCCGCGGCTGAAGAACGCGGCGGCATCGAGCCAGTGTCCGCGATCACCGCCGGGCACGGTCATTTCGGCCGTGCTTCGCATCGAGTTGAAGGTCGCCGATTGGACCAGGGCGGGCCACCGATCCTCGTCGACCGCGATTTCGAGGTGCGCGGCCAACTTCCGCATCTGCCCGATGAGGTCGGCCTTCAGTTCGTCGTAATGCAGGAACACGACATCGAGATCGCCGCCGGCGTCCCAGAACGTCTGCACATGCTCGACGGTGAACCGAAGCGACACGCCTCCGGAGTGTGTCGAGGGGGTCTCGTCGTCGACCCACTGCCAGAACCGGTGCCGCACGCCGTCGGGGCGCGGCGACCGTGGGGGCGACGCGCGAAGCTCGATGCCGTCGATCGCGGCCGCCCGCTCTCGGGCCGCGAGAAACACGCCAATGTCCATGTTGTCGAGGTGCCGGTTCATGGACAGCGCGACGTCGCGCGGGTCGCGTCCGACGCAGATGTATGTGACCCTCGGATCGTTTGGGATGCCGTCGAGCGGTGTGTGCGTCTTGATGAACCGGCGGTGCGTCTGGGCCTCGAGGTCGGCGAACACCTCGGTACGGGCGCGGGTCATCATGTCGAGCCAAGGCGAGAGCGTGTCCAACGGCAGCGGCAGCTCCGCCTCCTGCAGGACGACGAGCGCGCAGATCATCTGCGTCCACGTCGTCCCGCACTTCAACGGTGCAACTCCAGCCGCCCGATCCCACTGACCTGAGCCCCGGAAGTTGGTCCGCTTGATGTGAGAGTCCGTCGCCCACGATTGTGTGGGCAGAGAGGACTCCACGATGAAGCGACGCAGGCATACGCCTGAGCAGGTGATCCGGAAGTTGCGTGAGGCCGACCGACTG
>JBBSEC010000146.1:0-8819 GCA_038240075.1 Acidimicrobiia bacterium | reverse complement strand
CCGAGGACGAGCGCGAGCGGCACGACGAGCGACGCTCCCAGCGCGACGTCGCCGACATCGCCCGGCCACCCGAGCAGCGTGTCGAGCAGCCACACCACGCTCGCGACCGCGGTGAAGACGACCACGCCCCACGCGACCCACTGCAGACGGGCCCGGTCGACCACCGCCGCCGATCGGTACTGCGAACGGAACACGATCAGCCCCGCTATGAACGCGACGAGGACACCCACGACGAGCGCCACGGCCGGCACCGAGTCACGCGCGCCGATCGCGATGGCGAGCGCGCCACCGGTCAGCACGGCGACCGCGACGCGGGCCGCGCGCGATCGGAACGCCTCGCGACGGCGGCCGAGCGCGACAATCGCCACCACGACCCAGAGTGCGGCAACCACGGCGCCGATCATGCGGACGAGTGCCGAGGCTCAGCTCGGCGCGGCGACGGCCGCGGTGTCGGCCGGCGTCGACGACTCGATGCGGCCGTCGCGCATCCGCACGATCCGATCGGCGGCGGCGGCAACCTCTTCGTTGTGCGTCACCATGATGATCGTCTGACCGTCGGAGTGCAGCCGCTTGAACAGCTCTAGTACCTCGTGCCCGCCTTCGCTGTCGAGCGCGCCGGTCGGCTCGTCGGCCAGCAGCAGCGTCGGTTCGTTCGCGAGCGCACGGGCGATCGCCAACCGCTGACGCTGACCACCCGACAGCAGCCCGGGCGAGTCCTTGGCCTTGTCTCCGAGCCCGAGCAGGTCGAGCAGGTCGCGCGCACGGGTCTCGGCCGACTTGCGCTTCGTTCCCGCGATCACCGCGGGCAGCACGACGTTCTCCAGCACGCTCATGCCTTCGAGCAGATTGAAGAATTGGAACACCACGCCGACGTGACGCCGGCGCATGCGCGCGAGCTCGTCCTCACCCTTTCCGGTGATCACCTCGTCGGCAATGCTGATCTCGCCGTCGTCGGCGACCTCGAGCCCGGCGATGAGGTTGAGCAGCGTCGACTTGCCGCACCCCGACGGGCCCATGATCGCAACGAACTCGCCCGGAGAGACGTCGAGGTCGACGCCGCGCACGGCGCGCACCGGCGCGAGCTCGGCCTCGAACGTCTTGCGGACGCCATGCACCATGCACACGAATCCGGTTGTCACCGCGCTGCTCCATCCCGTAGTGCCGCGTCGACGGCGTCTGAATTCGACTGGCTCGACTGGCTCGACATGTTCGCCATGCTCGACAGACGGAAGGCCAGCACCGGCGTCTCCCGCCCTTTCACCAACTGCTCCGCCAGCGCCTCGAGCTCCGGCGCGTTCGTGAGACCGGCGACCGTCGCGGCCGACAGTACCGTCGTGCCCGCAGGACGAGCCCAGTCCTGCAGGCGTTGCGCGAGATTCACGATGTCACCCACCACCGTGTACTCGAGTCGTTCGTCGGAACCCAGCAACGCGGCCGCGACCTCGCCGGTCGAGAGCCCGATGCCGAGTCCGAACGGCGCGAGGGAGCGCACGGCCCACTCCTCGTCGAGCGTGCGCTGGTTCTCGTGCATCGTCATCGCCGCCGCGAGCGCGGCGTCGGCGTGATCGGGCTGCGCGACGGGAGCACCGAAGACCGCCATCACCGCGTCGCCGACGTACTGCATGACCGTGCCGCCGTTGTCGAGCACCGCGCGGTTCATCGCGGCCCGATGCTCGTTGAGCTGACCGGCCAGGACGGTGGGGTCACTGTGCTCGGCGATCGCGGAGTATCCCCGCACGTCGGACATGAGCACCGTCACGTCGAGGCGCTCGGTCTCGCCGATGTTGCGACCGTCGCGACGCAGCTTCTCGGCGATGCCGCCGGGCAGCATCCGGCTCAGCGACTCGCCCTGCTCCTCGCGGTCGACGATCGCCTTCTGCAACAGGCGCAGGCGACGCAGCGCGCTCTCGCGGCCCGCGCTCGCCTCCCGCGCCAGGCGCAGGAACAGCGACTCGATCGCGTCGTTCACGGCCTCGGGCGGGATGTTCGTGGCCGCGCTGATCGCCTTCACGGGCCGGCCCTCCGCAATCCACTGCAAGAGCTGGTCTTCCTCGGCCGTGAGGTCGCCGTCGGCGCGCACCGGAGAGACGAGCGCGCTCACGATCGCGGGATCGAGCATGCTCCCGCCGGTCGCGACCTCGCGCACCGCCCGCACGAGCTGGTCGCCGTCGCCGACGCGGTCCTTCAGCAGGTACGCGTACCCGGCCGCGCCGTCGGCGAGGAGCGCGATCGCGTACTCGGGCTCGTCGAACTGCGACAGCACCACGACACCGATCCCGGGATGCTTCATGCGCACGAGCCGGGCCGCCTCGATGCCCTCGCTCTGGAAGCTCGGAGGCATGCGGATGTCGGTGACGAGCACGTTGGGCACCGTGAGATCGCACCCGCTCAGCACTCCGTCGTAGTCCTCGGCGACACCGATGACCTCGAGATCGGGCTGCAGGTTCAGCAGCGCCCGCACTCCCTCGCGCACCAACAAGGAGTCGTCGGCGAGGAACACGGTGATGTTCGGGTCGGCCACGGTGTCATTCGACTGCCTCGGAGGGGTCGGGGGCAAGGGAGTGCTCCACCACTTCGCGGGAGTGCTGGCATCCCCGGCGTGACACCGGGCGGCTTCATGGTCCGGTTGGAGGGCGATCGGTACGCTCCCGAGACGCTCGTTCCCGGAGGTCGTCATGCGGGTTGCATCGTCGGTCACGTCGCTGTCGTGGATACCGTCGGAGGCGGTCACCGGCCTCAATCGCGCCGTGTTCGACTCCGGCGTCGCCCATTACGACGAGCCGCCGCCCGACGCGATCGACGACCTCGAGGAGCTGCAGCGCACCGACCGCTTCCGCTTCGCCAATCGGCTGTCGGCCTGGGCCGACATCGAGGACGGAACGATCGTCGGCGCCGGATACGCCCCGGAGAGCGTCGGCCTCATGGGCGCGACGACCGTTCGGGTCGCCGCGAAGGCGGCGACCTTTGCGGCGCCGGCACTGCCCGACCTCCGGACCGAGGAGTGGGGTGACGGATGGGTGCGGGTCGTGCAGACGGTGGGCGGCCGCACCGCACTGCCCGCACCCAGACGTGTCAACCACCCTCCGTTCATGCAACTGCGCGCGCCGCTGGTGTGGAGCACGCTCGCGCTGACGTTCCACGCCGACGGGCGCTGCGAGCCCGAGATGCTCGGAGCCAGCGTCTTCCCCCGTCACTGGATCTACGACGACAAGGGCGCGCTGACGGCCAAGGCCGGGCTCGCCGATTTCAAGCAGTGGTACCGGCGCGCGTTCGGGAAGCACTCACCGTGGGGCAACGAGAACTCGCAGACGTTCATCACCGCGGTCGAGACCGCGCTCGAACGTGACCTCGCGACGCACATCATGCGTGGCGGCGAGAAGCCCACGATTCGATCGCTGAAGCCCGGCGCACTGCTCACCGAGCAGGGTCAGCCCGGCGACGAGGTGTTCCTGCTGCTCGACGGCGTGCTCGTGATGGAGGTCGACGGCGAGCCGCTCGCCGAGCTCGGCCCCGGTGCGATCCTCGGTGAGCGCGCCGTGCTCGAGCAGGGCCTGCGCACCTCGACCCTGCGAGCGGTGACCAAGGTGCGGGTGGCCGCCGCGAGCGCGAAGCAGCTCGACCTCGCCGCCCTCGCCCAGGTCGCCGGCGGCCACAACCGCGAAGCCGCTCGCGACTGACAACCCCCGCGCCAAGGCGCGCCCGCGTGCCGTGCGACGCTCGTGCCGCACGGTTCACCGGGGTCCCGGAACTGGGATTCGGGTGCTCGCGCCGGCGACTACTCGACGCGGAGCACCTCGGCGGTGGGGATGCGCGCGGCGCGGCGGGCCGGCAGGGCCGCCAGGGCGTTGGCGAGCAGCAGAGTCGCCGGGATGCAGAGCAGCACGACCGCCGTCGCGATCGGCGCCGTGTAGAGCAGCGGCGTCCGGCTCGCGACCCACCGCCACGAGAGCCGGCCCGCGACGATCCCGAGCGGCACACCGATCACGATGCCGACGAGGCTCACGGTTCCCGCCAGCGACGCGATGCACGCGGCGCTCTGGCGGGGGCGGAAGCCGAGCGCCCTGAGGATGGCGAAGTCGTGGCGCCGACGCCCCACGGCCGTCACGAGCGCGTGACCGACCGCGGCGATCGCAAGGAAGATGAGGAAGATCGCGAGCGCGACGGGAAGCGAACGAACGTCGCGCAGGAACAGGACGTCTTGCGGAAGCGCGGCCGGATCAACGTCGTTCGTGACCGTCGTGACCGCGGCTTCGAACTCCTTCGGCGTGCTCGCCTGCCGTCGGGTGACCGCGAACTCCTCGTCGGTCGTCGTCGAGCGCTCCGGTGTGTTGAAGATGGCGCGCATCGTGGCCGGCGAGACCCAGAGGCCCTGATCGAACGACGAGTGCGGGCTCTCCGGGAGTAGCGCGGTGCCCGAGATACGCAGCGTCGCCGGCTTCGGCTGCGTGATGCGGACCTCGTCACCGACGTGAAGGTGCAACGCGCGCATCGTCGACGGTCCGACCGCCACCTGTCCGTCGCCCGGTGTGGTGCCGTCGAGCAGGGTGTACTGCATGCGGCCCCTGATGGGCTCGATGTCCCAGAGCGGGAGGCCCGCGCCGGCAACGTCCGCGGTCCCGTGCCGGATGTGCGCGATCTCGTCGACCGGGCGCAGCCGCTCGAGCTGGTGCGGGAAGGCCTGGTACTGCTTCGCCGAGTCGGGCGTGACGACCGCGTCGTACACCTGACCTGACCGCGCGGGGTGGTCCAGTGCGTCGTTGATGCCGTGCACGAGGCCGAACGCACCGACGATCCCGATGATCGCCGCGATCGTGCCGGTGATGGCCGGACGGACGGGCAGCGCGCGCTCCCCCTTCCCGCTGTCGAGGGCCATCCCGACTCCGAGCGAGACCGACATTGGTGCCGAGGTCAGCAACCGGCGCCGGTAGGGAGACCGGCGCACGGTCGCCGATTGGAGCCGAACCGACGTTGCCCGCAGGCACGCGATCGCCGCCCCCGCCACGACCAACACCGCAACGACCAGCGCGCCAGGGATCAACACCTTCACGTCGGCGTGCAGCCCGAGATCGGGATCGAAGCGGCGCGCGAGCCCGACCGGGAAGCTCCTCGAGAACCCGATCGCGAACAGCACCGCACCCGCGGTCGCGACCGGGACCGCAACGACGAACGGCGCAACCAGGGCGCGAATCAGGTCGCGGCGCGTGAAGCCCAGCGACCGCAGCGCGGGAACCGACGCCGCCATCGCGTAGACGAGCCGCGAGATCGTCTGACCGATGAGCACGAGCGCGGCAAACGCCACCGCCGCCGCGAACAGCAGCAATCCGCTCGTCTCGAGATCGGTCGCGTGCGTGACCCGTTTGGCGTCATCGCCGAGGTCGCGCACGGGCACGTTCAGAAGCGCGGCGTGGTCCACGTGCGGATCGCTGAGGAGTTGCACCGCGCGTCGGTGAAACGCATCGACGTTCGTTCCCGGCTTCAACCGCACGAGCAGGTTCGCCGCATGGCCGACGGCCGCGCCGTGGCGGACCATGAACGCACCGCTCGGCTCGAACCCGGGCTGGCCGCCCGAGAAGAGGTCGTCCATGATCGAGTCGCCGATGCCGACGATGGTCGACCGGATCTTCACGCCGACGACGATGGGTGCGCCGTAGAACGCATCGATGTTGCGCGCACCGTTGACCTCGACGTGCTGCCCGACGTGCAGGTGGAACTTGCGGGCCGCGGCACGGTTCACGACGATCTCGTCGTCGCGCGTCGGGTCGGGCAACCGCCCCTGACGGAGCAGCGGACGCGACAGGGTGCGGTAGAGGTGCGTATCGCCGGGCGCCAACGCACCGAGAGCGCCCGGTTTCACCTTCCCGATCCCGTCGATGTTCGTGACCGCGATCCCGGCGAGCTCGAACGTCCCGCCGTCGAGCACCTCGGGAAGATGGAGCACGCGGGAGTAGTCGACGTCTTGGGCACCGACCTGCGTCCCGAACACGATGGCGTCGGGTGCCGCGGTCGCGACGCGGTATCGCGAATACGCGGTCTGGCTGCGCCGCGCTCCTACGATCGCGGCGAGGCTCAAGCCGCCCGCGATTGCCGCCAGCACACCGACGGCGACGAGCGAACGCCAGCGCTGGGCGATCTCGCGCCGGGCCCACAGCCACCGGGCCGAGGTCATGGACCCGCCCAACCAACACCTCCTCCTCGCTCAGAGGAGATCTTGACCGATGCGCCGAGGGCGGCGGAAGAGCGCTGATACACCCGAAGTCGGGTGATGCCAGCACCCCGCCGTAGCCTGGCCCCCAATGTTTTTCACACACCTGCTTGCCGTCACATCGCTCCGCGACTTCAGCAACTGGGCTCGCAGCGACGGGCTCGAGATCGTGATGTTCGTCAGCGGCTCGGTGCTGCTCACGCGGTTCGCCACCTGGTTCGGGGCGAGGATGACCACGCGCATCGACGCGCGCGATCGCGACAGCGACGCGCTCGTGCGGTCGGAGGCCGCGAAGCACCGACACTCCGTCACCCAGGTGATCATCTGGACCCTGCTCGCGCTGACCTACTCCATCACCGGTGTGCTCGTGCTGCAGCGGTTCGGCGTGCCGGTCACTACCCTGGTCGCGCCGGCCACGATCGCAGGTGTCGCGCTCGGCTTCGGTGCCCAGCGCGTGGTCCAGGACATCCTGGCGGGCTTCTTCATCATCACCGAACGGCAGTACGGGTTCGGCGATCTGATCCGCATCTCGGCGCTCGGTTCCACGACCGGAGTCACGGGCACCGTCGAGGACGTCACCCTCCGGGTCACGAGCCTCCGCACGGTCGACGGTGAGGTCGTGATCATCCCGAACGGCCAGATCAACCAGGTCACGAACCTTTCGCGCGACTGGGCGCGGGCGGTCGTCGACGTGCCGCTCCCGGCCACCGCCGACATCTCCCACGTGAACGGCATCCTGCAGGCCGTCGGCCAGGAGGCCTACGAAGACGAGACCCTGCGGCCCCTGATGCTCGACGCGCCGACGGTGATGGGGGTCGAGCGCATCGAAGTCGACAGCTTCAGCATTCGCGTCGTCGCCCGAACGCTTCCGGGCAAGCAGTTCGTCGTCAGCCGGACGCTGAGGGCACGCATGGCTGCGGCACTCCAGAGTGAGGGCATCACGCTGACCGCCGACCTCGAAACCGGCAGCGCGGCGCAGTCGAGATGAGGCGCGCCCGCGTCCGTCGCTCCACCGCGGTGACGGTACTCATCTTCTTCGTCGCGCTCGCCACCTACATCCTCGTGCGCCCGGAGACCGACCCGAGCTCGAGGTCGGCCCCGGTCACGAGCGAGACGACGCTGCCCGCGTCGACCTCGACCACGCGCGGCACGACGACGACGGTCGCGACAACCACCAGCTCGACGTCGTCGTCGACGACGAACCCGCCGCGATCGGCACCGACGTCGGCCCTCACCACCACGTCGACGACGACCGCGCGCGGCACGACCACCACGACGCCGCGCGGCACGACCACAACCATCCCCTAGACCGGCGCCGGCGCGAACCGCGGGTCAGTCGAGCGCCGGTGGCACGCGGCCGCCACCCGCGATCACGAGGAACACTCCCGCCGCGAGCAGCAGCGCGGCCGGATAGACCGCGCCCGGTGGCGACTCACCGAACCACCACCACGCGAGCAGTGACGCTCCGACGATCTCGAACAGGATCGACACCGACACGAGCACGGCGTCGACCCGCTGCAACACCGCGTTGATGAGGCTGTGCCCGAGCAACTGCGGCCCGATCGTGATCGCGAGCAGCCAGCCCCACGTCGCGCCGTTCTTCGGAATGATGTCGACGCGGCCGATCAGCCCCGCGCACAGCAGCGCAACGGCCGCGACGCCGTAGCAGCCGGTCGTGTAGACCGCCGTCGACACCGACTTCCTGACCTCGGCACCGAGCGTCACGTAGAGGGCCGCCAACGCGCCGCCGAGCAGAGCCAACCCGTCGCCGAACAACGCGCGGGCCGAGATCGACAGGTCGACGCCCGCGACGGCGACGGCTCCGCTCATCGCCACCGCGATACCCACCCACACATGGCGACGCACCGGCTGCCGGGAGAAGAACGCGGCCCATACCGGCTGGGTCGACACGAGGGTCACGGCCGACGCCACGCTCGTGTACGAGAGGCTCGAGATCCACGTGGCGAAGTGCGCGCCGAGCACCACACCGGCCGCGACGATCAGCCGCCGCTCGCGCTTGGTGAGCCGCGCGCGTTGGCGCAGCGCGATCGGAGCCGTCGCGCTCGCGCCCAAGGTGGTGCGCCACAACGCGATGGTCAACGACGGCGCCGCCGCCTCCCGCACGAGCGGCGCCGAGGTCGACACCGCAGCGACCGCGGTGACGAGCAACAACGCGTCGGTCGCCCGACGCCGGTCGAGCGGCATTCCCCATCATCTAACACGGATGACGCGCCAACGAGGAGGGCCCCCGCCTTGCGGCGGGGGCCCTCGCTCACTTCGGAATGACTGAACCAGGTACTAGTTGGGAAGAATCGGCGTCCGCACGTTCGTGAACGTGATCGTCGAGAAGCCCTGGTTGGTACTGAACGTTGCCGTTCCGTCAGCAGGGCTCGACGTCAACAACGTGCCGTTCTGCACAGCGATGTTGCTGACCGCGACGCTCGGAGTTCCCATCTCCCTGACCTCGATGACAATCGCGTTGCCGTAGGGGTCGACCACCGGGATGGGCTGCGAGAGAGCCGAGCAGGTGCCCGGCGTCAAGATCGCAGTGTCGTCCACTTCCGTGCCGTTCACGGTGTAGCTCGACTTGAAGCCGAACTGCACGCCCTGCAGGGTG
>JBBSEC010000145.1:0-8845 GCA_038240075.1 Acidimicrobiia bacterium | reverse complement strand
GCCGGTTCTTCCTCGACCGCGGTGAAAGCCCGACCGAGGACGGCGAACGACCCCACATCGCGATCACCGTGCCGCTCGAAGCGCTCGTCAGCGGCGAGTTCGAAACGACCGGCGATCTCTCGCTCACCTCGAGCCAGATCAGTGAGCTGCTGTGCGACTCGAAACTCCAGATCATCGTCTCCGGCGCTGACGGCAAGCCGCTCGACGTCGGAGCGGCCGTCTACCGGCCCTCCCGAAGACTCCGCAGAGCGGTGCTGCACCGAGACCAGGGCCGGTGCCGATATCCGGGCTGCGACCGCTCCCACGGCGAAGTGCATCACGTCATCGCCTTCCCCAAGGGCAAGACCACCCTCGCGAACCTCGTGTTCCTCTGCGACTACCACCACCACGTCCTCCACAAACCCGGCTGGCACGCGACCTTCGACGGCACCACCTTCACCGTCACCAACCCCGACCGCCGACATATCGGCAGCACCTGAACGCACGCGTCTCGGCGGACCTCAGCTGAGGCGGACCCGGCGCCGGTGCGTGATCGGGCAGTCCGAGCCCATCGGTCGCACGGGGCACGGTTCGACCTGCTCCAAGAGCCAGCGGCCCACGATCCGGCCCCCGCTTCTCGATAGTGCAACTCCGGCGATCGCGACACCACGCGCGCCGTCCAGCGCGGAAACGCGCCGGGCTACCGCCCCCTGGGCTCTCCCTGCACGGCGAAGCTCTACCGGGACCGGGCCATGTTCAAACCAACCGGCAGCCCGTCCTGGCTCGGCGTTGCGGGCGGCGGGCGCCGTTGCTAGGAAGGGTGCGTGACCGGACGCGGCTCGCTGAGCAAGCTGTTCATTCACTTCGGCATGCTGTGCGCGGCCTTCGCGTTCGCATCGTGGTGGACCTCGCACACCATCCTCGACACGACGCGGACGCTCCGCGTCACCGAGACCGTCCTGGAGAGCGCGGATCTCCGGCACTTCGTCGCCAATCACATCGCATCGGTCACGGCGCCTACGGTCGGCGTGACAGCGAGCGCAGCGACGACCAACGGCGCGTACACCAACCAGCTCGACGCGGTGCTCGCACGGCGCGACATCCAGTTGAAGCTCGAGCAGTTCGTCGTCGAGGCCCACGAGCGGCTGCTCGGAGAGCGGTCGGCGCCGGCCGTCCTCGATCAGGCGACCGTGCGCACGCTCGTTGTCGCCGCATTCCCGTCGGTTCGTGGGGCCGACCTCGCGAAAGTCCACGCGGTCACGTTCGACGTGCCGCAGAGCCAGGCGCTGTTCAAGAGTCGCGAAGCCTTGGCGCACCGCTTCTGGCTGTACTTCCTTGCCGCAGTCGCCTTGCTCGCGATCGGGCTCGTGACGACCGATGATCGTCACGCGGCCGTGAGACTCATCGGGAAGTGGCTGATCGGCATCACCGTCGCGCATCTGATCGTGCTGTGGATCGTTCCCGTCGTGCTCCTTCCCGCGGTGACGACCAACCCGTGGGCGCATCTCGTTGCCGCCGTCGCGCGCGCCGTCGATGCGGGAATCGTCACGAGCCTCGTTGTGCTCGCAATCGTCGGCGTCGGGTTCTTGTTCATCGACCACTTCGTCCCGGCGAGCGCAGGAAAGTAGTTGCAGAATATCTGCAAGTAGTGTTGAATGGCCTCCGTGGCAACCGATCTCACCGACGGGCGCGTGCGCCGGGGCGCCGAGAACCGCACGGCGCTCGTGGAGGCGCTCGTCTCGCTCTACGAGGAAGGCGAGCTCTCGCCCACGGCCGCGCAGATCGCGGAGCGGGCGGGCGTGGCGGTGCGCTCGGTCTACGGGCACTTCGGCGACGTCGAGACCCTTGCGGCCGAGGTCTCCGAGCGGCAGTGGCACGTTCACCGCCGGCTCATGGACGCGGAGCCGATCTCCGGGACGTTGATCGAGCGGATCGAGGAGCTCGTGGCCCGGCGGGCCACCCTCTTCGAGGCCGTCGCGCCCGTGCGCCGCGCCGCGATGCTGCACGCGCACCGCAGCGAGACGATCGCCGCCAATCTCCACCGGCTCGCGCAGCGTCTCCGCGCGCAGGTCGCCAAGACGTTCGCGCCCGAGCTCGACATTGTGGGGCGGGCGCGAACGACCGACTTGCTCGACGCCGCCGATCTCATGCTGTCGTGGGAGTCGTGGGAGCGGCTGCGCACGCAGCAGGGGTGCACGCCGGCGCGCGCGCGGCGCGTGCTCTCCACATCGTTGATCCGTTTGTTCGACCCGACCCAGGAGTGACCGACATGTCATCGATCCGTCCGAACAAGGAGCAGTTCGTCGAGCTGGCGTCCAGTGCCGACGAAGGGCCCGTCGTCATGCTCAACCTGCTCAAGTTCAAGTCGCGTGCCGAGGGCGAAGCCGGCTCGGGTGCCGACGCCTACCGCCGCTACGGCGAGGCCGCGGTGAAGATGGTCGAGGAGCAGGGCGGGCGCGTGCTGTGGCAGGGTCGCGCCGACCAGATGCTGATCGGCGACACCGAGCAGGGCTGGGATTCGGTGGTGCTGGTGGAGTATCCGAGCCGCAAGGCGTTCATCGAGATGGTGACGACACCGAAGTACGAGAAGGCGCACGAGCACCGTGAAGCCGGCCTCGAGCGCACGAACCTGGTCGCGATGACCGAGCAGTACCGCAACCTCGGGAGCTGATCATGGGCCGGAAGATCCTGTTCATCACCACGGACCAGCAACGTTACGACTCGCTCGGTTGCAACGGCGGCACCGTCGCGCGCACACCGGTCGTGGACGCGCTCGCCGGCTCCGGCATCCTCTACCGGCGCGCCTACAACCAGAACACGGTGTGCATGCCGGCGCGCTCGACGATGCTCACCGGCCAGTACGTGCGCACGCACGGCGTGTTCGCCAACGGCATCCCGCTTCCCGTCGACGCACCGAGCGTCGCTGCGCACCTGAAGGATCACGCGGGCTATCGCACCGCGCTGCTCGGCAAGGCCCACTTCGACCCCGGGTTCGATCTCGACGGTCAGTGGGTCGAGGGCCGGCTGGCGCGCGAGGGCAGCACCGGGCCCATGCGCGGGTTCGAGCACGTCGAGCTGGCGATGCACACGCCCAACGTCGGACGCCGGCCGATCCAGCACTACGGCAAGTGGCTCATCGACACGCACGGGCTCGAAGCGTGCGCGGGGTTCTCACCGTTGCTTGCCGCGGAGCCCGGTGGTGACACCGGCGCGCCCGAGACGTCGATCAACCCGATCCCGCGCGACTGGTACCACACCGACTGGGTCGCCGACCGCACGATCGCGTATCTCGACTCACTGCCCGACGACTGCGACTGGTTCGTCTGGATGTCGTTCCCCGACCCGCACCATCCGTGGGATCCGCCCGCGTCGGAGCGCTCACGCGTCGACTGGCGCGACCTCGACCTGCCGCCCGGTCATCCAGGCTCGCCCGAGAAGATCGCGGAGGTGCTCGCCGCGAAGCCCGCGCACTGGCTCGCGTGCTACGAGGGCACGTGGGTCAACCGTGAAGGCGGCCCGAACAGCTACCGCCCGCAGGCGCTGAGCGACGACAACATCCGTGAGATCAACGCGATGACCCACATCGAGAACGAGCTCATCGACGAGGCGTGCGGTCGCGTGCTCGCGCGCGTCGCGGCCCGGGGATGGGATGCCGACACCGACGTGTTCTTCACGACCGATCACGGGGAGATGCAGGGCGACTTCGGCTTTGCGTTCAAAGGCCCGTTCCACACCGATGCGTTGATGCGGCTGCCCCTGGTGTGGCGGCCGGCGCCGTCGGGGGGCGTGACGCCGGCCGACGTGAGCGAGCCGGTCGGTCAGGTCGACCTCGCTCCGACGTTCTGCGCGATCGCGGGTGTCGAGGCACCCGACTGGATGCAGGGCGCGTCGTTGCCGACCGCGGCGGGCGGTCGTCGTGAGCGCGTGCTGTGCGAGTGGGACAGTCAATTCCCCGGTTACGGAATGCACATGCGCACCATCTACCGCGACGACTGGTTGTGCACCGCGTACGAGAAGTCGACGAAGGGCGAGGCGAACGGTCTCGAACCGTTCCTCGAGATCATGCGCATGGACCCCCAGTCGAGCGTCGAGTACGACGGCAGCGAGGGCGAGCTCTACAACGTCGTCGACGATCCGTACCAGTTCCGCAACCTGTGGTCGGATCCCGACTACCGCGCGTTGCGCGATCAGTTGGTCGCGGATCTTCACGACAACCTGCCTCCGGCGCACGAACCGCGGCTGCTCGTGGAACGGCCCGCGTAGGCCGCTCGCTCAGGTCGTCGGCGGCCCGCCGGTGCTCGACGGCGGCACGGTCGACGCGATCGTGGTCGTTGCACCATCGGCCGGCAGCACCGTGATGACGACGGGATCGATGGCGGTGATGGCGTCCCACTCCGGGAAGAAACGCGGGAGCGGGAGTTGCATCACGACCGCCTGGCAGCTCGCCCGGCCGATGAAGTCGGTCGTGGGCACGAACTGGCCCGTGATCACGCCGTCGGCTCCGGGTTGCATCGTCGGTTCAGGCAGGTACCAGCCGTCGTAGTACGCGACGCCGATCTTCTTGGGCGGGCCCGGGTTCTGTATCACGTCGCAGTACAGCTCGAGATTCGGGTGCTCGTCTCTCGACGTGTCGATCACGTCGCCCGACGCGTTGTGGATGCGGAGCTCCAGATCGACGCCCTCACCCACATGCACCGTGGTGCCGCTCGTGGTCAACGTCCCGGTGAAGTCACTGATCTGCGGAGGGCGCGCGCCCGGGATGGTCGTGCTCGTGGTCGCCGGGATCGACCCCGGCGGGATCGTGGACGGCAGCGTCGTGTTCCCCGACGGCGTCGGCAGAGTGTCGGCCGACGATGTCGTGCTGTCTGACGCGTCGGACGATTCGGTCGACGACGCCGCGGGCCGGCGCGTCGAGACGACGACACCGCCGCCGCCGGTGTTGAGCAACAGAACGCCCGCGGTCGCGATCACGACGAGCACGGACGCCGCGCCGGTCGCTTGGTGTCGCCGTTGCCGGCGTCGGCGCTGCGCGAGCGCCGCGGAGTCGAACTCGGGGACGTCACCGACGGCACCCTTCAAGATCTCGGAAAGGTCAGACATGTTCGATCTCCAGATCGTCGTTCGTGTCAGATCCGATGGCGCGCCGCAGGTTCGCCACCGCCTGGCTCGTCAGGGCCTTCACCGTGCCCTCGGCGCAACCGAGGATCTCGGCGGTGTCGGCAACCGACAGGTCGTTGAAGTACCGCAGCACCACCGCGGCGCGCTGCCGCGGCGGCAGGGTCGCGACGGCCGCGCGCACCGCGATCGCGTCGGTCGGATCGGAGGCGGCGTCGGGCGGTGTGTGCGCCGGATCGGAGAGCTCGGCCACGCGCCGTGCGATCCGGAGGCGCCGGAACCCGGACTTCGCGAGGTTGAACGCAACCCGGAACGCCCAGCGGTCGGGGCGGCTCATGACGGAGACCTTCGGCCAGTGGCGCCACACCCGCAGCAGCGTTTCCTGGGTGAGGTCCTCGGCGACCTCCCTGCTGCCGCAGTACAGGAGCAGGGAGCCGTAGAGCGAGGGATGCAGGGCCTCACAGAACTCTGCCGCGTCGCCCCCGTCCCACCGCATGTCCTGCACACTGACAGAGACGTCCGGGACGGGGACCGGGTTTAGTCGGCACGCCACCATCGGGCGGACGCGGCTCGTTACGATGCGCCCGGGGTCTGGTCGTCGGGAAGAGGGAGCGTCGCATGCGGGCACGGCGGCATTGGGGCGTCGCGTTGGTCTTGGTCGTCACGATCGTGCTCGCGGCGTGCGGCAGCTCGTCGAAGAAGGGGACGCCCGCCGTGACCGCGGCACCCGGCGCGTTCCATCCGTCGACGACCCTCGGCGCGGGTGTGACGGCGACGACGATCAAGGTCGGCATCTCGCTCGTCGACTTCTCGTGCATCAAGCAGTTCGTCACCGCGCTGCGCGAGAACCAGGACAAGATCTACGGCGACTTCATCAAGGACGTCAACGACAACGGCGGCATCGCGGGCCGGAAGATCGTTCCCGTGTACCACAGCTTCTGCCCGATCGGGAGCGCGGCCGCGGTCTCGTTGTGCACCAAGTTCACCGAGGACGACAAGGTCTTCGCGGTGCTCGGGAACTTCGTCGACTTCTCCGGCGACGCGCAGACGTGCCTCGCCAAGCAGCACAACACGCCGCTGATGACGTTCCAGTTGACGCAGGCGATCATGAACCAGTCGCCACCCGGGCTGATCGTCCAACCGGGCGTGAACCCCGAACGGGTCGATTCCGTGCTCGTGACGCTGATGAAGAAGCAGCACACGCTCGACGGCAAGACCGTCGCGGTGCTCGGTGAGACCACGAGCCAGGCCGTGGTGAAGAACAGCGTCGAGCCGCAGTTGAAGAAGCTCGGCGTGAAGACCGGGACGAGTGCGATCCTCAGCATCTCCGGCTCCGACACGACCCAGGCCCAGAACCAGCTCGACAGCTTCATCGAGCGCTGGAAGACCGAGAAGGTCAACGCCATCTTCATCTCGGGCACACAGGTCGCGTCGCAGCAGTTCGTCGAGAAGCTGAGCGCCGACATGCCCGGCGTGACCCTCGTCTCCGACATCACCGACGTGCTCACCTACGGCCAGGAAGAGAAGAAGGCGGGCCGGAAACCGAACCCGTACGAAGGCATCATCAGCGCCGACGGGCCGACCGCGGCCGAGTACGACCAGAGCGCGAACTGGAAGTACTGCGCCGACATCTATCTCAAGGAGACGGGCAAGGTCGCACCGAACGGCGAAGCCGTGATCCCGATCGCGAACGGCAAGACGCTCGACACCTACGGCAGTATCAACGACGCGTGCCAGTTGGTGACGATGTTCAGCGACATCGCGAAGAAGGCCGGGAAGTACCTCGACGTCCCCAACTGGGTGCACGCGGTCGACACGTACGGACCCATCCGCAATATGGGTGGCGGCCAGTACGCGTCACTGAAGACGGGAAAGTACGACGTCAACGACACGTTCCGGCTCGAGGAGTTCGACTCGTCGCTCGGAGCCAAGGGCAACTGGAAGCCCCTCACGCCACTCGGGAACATCAGCGGCTCGTAGCGCGCGCTACTCGCGGTTGGTGTTCGCGAAGCTCGGCCGGCGCAGGTGCGCGGTCTGCTGCGCGATGGCGAGCAGGTTGCCGGACGCGTCCCAGAGCTCGGTCGGACCGGTCGCGTAGCCGTCGCCGCACTGCCAGCAGCGCATGTGCTGCAGCACCCAGGGCCCGTCGGGCGGGCGGATGAACCGGATCCCGATCTCGAGGCTCAGGCTCATGAAGTTGCGGACCTTGCCCGCGAGACCCTGGCCGATCGCGCCGCCGATCGAGTCGCTCGGCACCGCGAGGGCGAGCATGTCGTAGGAGCCGTCGGGCCGGCGGGGCTCGACCTTCAGCCGGGTCCACGCCGCGAAGCGCGCGCGTTCGCCGACCGGCGGTCGCGTCGTCGGGTCCGGTTCGACGTCCCAACGGGTGAACGGGAGCGCGGGCAGCCAGTCGGTCTGCCCGTGGAAGTTGATCTCGGGCCACGGGTCGTCGGCGGGCCGCGGGGGAGCGGGGTCGCAGTCGTCGGGCATCGCGACATCCGACGGGAACGCGATGTCCTCGAACGCGAGGTCGGTGTCGTGCGGGCGTCCGAAGACGCCGTGGGTGCGGAGCGCGACGCCTTCGGTTCCGGGAACGAAGAGGTTGCTGCCGACCTGCGACGCGCTGCGACCGTTGCGCAGCACCTCGACGTCGACCGCGACCGGTCCGCACGGAACCGGCGCGCAGAAGATCGCGTTGGCCGTCACCAGCTGGAGATCGGGACGATCGAGATGCGTCTCCATTGCACGCAACGCGGCCGTCATCGTCACGCCGCCGAACGCGTACACCACCCGCCACGCCTCGGGAATCGAGCCGACGTAACGGCCCTTCCGATCGTCGTCGGGCACGAGGCTCGTGTCGCGGAGCAGGTCGCCGGGTTCTATGGTCACCGGCGCAGTCTCGGCGATGACCGACCGTTCACGCACACCGATTAGGTAGTTCAGATCTGAAATAAATCTTAGCGGAGCGGAGTTGGCCACGACATGACTGACGACGTTCGCCCCGTGGCCGCGATCGTCGACTCGATTGAGACGTTCGAAGGCGGCGGCTTCCTCGTGCACCGCCCGTTCCCGATCGCCACGCTCGACATGATCGATCCGTTCCTGCTGCTCGACGAGATGGGCCCGACCGAGGTCGCGCCCGGCGCGGCCGTTGGCGCGCCCGACCACCCGCACCGCGGGTTCGAGACCGTCACGTACATGATCGACGGCGAGTTCGAGCACCGTGACTCGGCCGGTCACCACGGCGTCATTCATGGTGGCGACGTGCAGTGGATGACCGCGGGCTCGGGCGTGGTGCACTCCGAGATGCCGGGTGCGGTGATGCAGCGCGACGGCGGGCGCAGCCACGGGTTGCAGCTGTGGGTCAATCTCCCGCGCGCCGACAAGATGACGCCGCCCCGCTACCAGGATCTGCGCGCGGCCGACATCCCGACGGTGGAACGCGACGGGGTTTCGGTCAAGGTCATCGCGGGCGAGGCACTCGGTGCCGTCGGCCCGGCGAACACGCACCTGCCGATCCTCTACGTTCACGCGCGTGTCGACGAAGGTGCGACCCTCGACCTCGCGGTCCCTTCCGACTCGAACGCGTTCGCGTACGTGTTGTCGGGAACCGGCGACTTCGGCGCTCGTGACGCTGGAACGGCCGCGCACGCCCACCAGCTGGTCGCGTTCGGACCTGCGTCCGGACCTGCGTCCGGACCTGCGTCCGGACCTGCGTCCGGACCTGCGTCCGGACCTGCGTCCGGACCTG
>JBBSEC010000144.1:0-9045 GCA_038240075.1 Acidimicrobiia bacterium | reverse complement strand
GATCGTCACCACGCTGCCCTGCGGTGCCATCGTGTTCGGGGCGGGGCTCGTCGAGATCACGCTGCCCACGGGGACCGAGTCCGACGCTTGGTTCTCGGTCTTGACGACGAACCCCTTCTGCCCGAGCTGGTTCGCCGCGGTCGTCGCGTCCTCGCCGAGCACGTTGGTCACCAGCACCGGCGGCGCGCCCGATGACACGACCAGGTCGACCGCGAAGTTGCGGCCGACGGAGGTGCCCGACGGCGGAACGGTGCGGATGACCGCGCCGACGGGCACCGTGTTGTTGGGCGTGCGAATGACCTTGCCGCGCTTCAGGCCGTGTTGTTCCAGGATCCGCGTCGCGTCGGCGACCGCCGCACCGGCGACGTCGGGGATCTGGATCTGCGCGGCACCCTGACTCACGACCAGCGTGATGGTCGAGCCCTTCTTGGCGCGATCGCCCGCGGCGGGCTTCTGGCTGATCACCTTGTTGACCGCGACCGTCGCGTTCGCGACCGACTCCGTCTTGAACGCGAACCCTTCGTCCTTCAGCGTCTGCTGCGCCTGCGCGAGGTCGACACCGACGAGATCGGGCACCGGCTTGGTGCCGGAGTTCTTCCCGTTGACCTGCGCGAGCGCGTAGATGCCGCCGACCACGAGCACGAGCACGAGGAAGACCACGACGGTCGAGAACAACCGGCTCGCGCGGCTGCGCCCCGGCGGGCGAGGACGCGTCACCGCGGCGGCGGCGACCCTCGGCGTTGCTTGCGTCCGGTCGGCGGCGCCTCCGGTCGGCGCGCCGGGTGTCGTCGCGATCATCGCCGTGACGGGCGTGTTCGCGAGCGGCCGACCCCGGCGGAAGCGCAGGAGGTCGGCGCGCAGCTCGTCGGCCGACTGGTAGCGGTTCGCGGGATCCTTCGCGAGCGAGGTCATGACGATGTGCTCGAAGTCGGGGGGAATCGTCGAGTTGCGCTCGCTCGGAGGTGTCGGCGCGTCGCGTACGTGCTTGAACGCGACCGCGACCGGTGAGTCGCCAGTGAACGGCGCGAGCCCGGTGACCATCTCGTACAGCACGATGCCGAGCGAGTACACGTCGCTGCGGCCGTCGACCGCGAGCCCTTGCGCCTGCTCCGGCGAGAAGTACGTCGCGGTGCCCATGACCGAGCCGGTCTGGGTGAGGTTGTCGCTCGTGCCCGCGCGCGCGATGCCGAAGTCGGTGACCTTCACGGTGCCGGTCGGCGTGATCAGCACGTTGCCGGGCTTCACGTCGCGGTGCACGACACCGTGGTTGTGCGCGAACGAGAGCGCGGCGGCGACTTCGACGGCGATGTCGGCCGCGCGCGCGGGGTCGAGCGGTCCCTCCGCGCGCATCAGGTCGCGCAGGGAACGGCCTTCGACGTACTCCATGACGATGAAATACGTGCCGGAGTCCTGACCCCAGTCGTAGATCGCGACGATGTTCGGGTGGTTCAAGTTGGCCGCGGCCTGGGCCTCGCGCCGGAACCGCTCGACGAATGTCGCGTCGCGCGCGTACTCGGGATGCAAGACCTTGAGCGCGACGGGACGGTCGAGGAGCTGGTCGCGGGCGAGGAACACCTCGGCCATGCCACCCTGCGCGATCGCCCGTTGAACCTCGTAGCGATTCGTGAAGACTCGTCCGACCAGGCTCATCCGGGGCCGAACCCTACTTGCGGGCATTGTGGAATCAGGCGTCGTCCGCGGCCGCGACGGCCGATCGCCGTGAAGGTTCTGTGAAGGGTCGTCCCGTCGACGGGTGAGTGGTCAACCACTGGCCGGGCCCTTCAGCAGGCTCGTGAGCACCTGGGCCGCGACGGGCGCGGCGACCTTGCCTCCGGTCGACTCGCTGTTCAGATCGCCACCACGCTCGACGATCACCGCGATCGCGTAGCGCGGAGCCTCGGCCGGCGCGAAGGCGATGAACCACGTATGCGGTGGTCCTCCGGGCGCTTCCGCGGTGCCGGTCTTGCCCGCCACGGTGATGCCCGGGATGCGTGCCGCGGTGCCGGTTCCGTTCGGATCGGCGACGACGTTGCGCATGAACTGGTTGAGGATGCTCGCGGTTCCCGGAGTCATCGCGGTCTGCCACACCTTGGGCTCGTAGCGCCGCACGACCGTTCCGTCCGACGCTCGGATCTCGTCGAGCACGTGCGGCACCAGGATCTGGCCGTCGTCGGCGACGGCCTCCGCGACGAGCGCCATTTGGAGCGGCGTCACCGCGACGTTGCCCTGACCGATCGCCCCGAGCGCGAAGAACGGCATGTTGTTTTTGAACGTGCCGTCCGTCGGGCCGACGCTGCTCGCGGGATTCGGGAGGTCGATCGGCGGCGCCGGCTCGTTGATCCCGAACTTGGTGATGCCCTGCGCGAGCCGGTCTCCAAGGGTGAGACCGATTTTCGCGAAGGTCGTGTTGCACGACACCGTGAAGCTCTCGGTCAACGTGCCTCCACAGTTCTCCCCGCCGAAGTTCGACAGCGTCTTGTTCGACTGCGGAGGCGTGATCTGGGTGACGCGCGGGAACGTGGTCTGCGGGTTCACGATGCCGTCGTCGAGCGCGACCGCGGCGGTGAGCACCTTGAACGTCGACCCGGCCGGGTAGCGCTCCTGGTACGCGCGCACGAGGTTGGGCTTGAGCTTGTCGTTGTTGAGGGCGGTCGCGAACTTGCCGGCCGCCTCGGTGTTGTGGCTCGCCAGCGGGTTCGAGTCGTAGTTCGGGTTCGAGAACATCGCCACGACGCCGCCGGTCTTCACGTCGAGTACGACAACCGATCCGCGCCGGTTGCGCAGGGCGTTCGCCGCGGCCTGCTGGGCGACGCGGTTGAGCGTGAGCACGACGGTTCCGGTCGGGTTGTGCGAGTTGAGGAGGTCGGAGAAGCTGCGCGTCTGCAGGCGCACGTCCTTTCCGAGGAGCTCGTCGTTGTAGGAGCTCTCGACTCCGGCGTTGCCGTTGTTGATCGACTGGTATCCCACGACGGCCGAGAACAAGGCGCCGAGCGGATACTCGCGCTGGTACTTGTAGCTGTCCTTCACGGGCACCGAGCGTGCGAGCACGGCTCCGTCTTCCGAGACGATGTCGCCGCGGTCGCGCGTGAGGTCGCGCGTTGCGACCCGAACGTTGTGAGGATCCTTGTTGAGGCTCGACGCTCGGACGAGCTGGATGTAGGTGAGCTGCGCGGAGATCGCGACGAAGAGCAGCACGACCACGATGGCGACCTTGCGGATGGCGTGGTTCATGTGCGGGCCTCGTCGCGCGAGTTCTCGTCCGACATGCGCATGAGCAGGGCGAGGATGACGAAGTTTGCGACCAACGACGAGCCGCCGTACGACACGAACGGCAGGGTGATGCCGGTGAGCGGGATCATGCGGGTGACGCCGCCGATGATGATGAAGGTCTGGAGCCCGAGGATCGTAGTCAGACCCGCGGCGAACAGCTTCGAGAACGGGCGGGTCGACTCGATCGCGATGCGGTACCCGCTCCCGACGATCAGCAGGAAGCAGATCACGACCGCGATCGTGCCGATGAGGCCGAGCTCCTCACCGATCGCGGCGAACACGAAGTCGGTCGACGCGTAGGGGATCTTGTAGGAGATGCCGAGCCCGATGCCCTTGCCGTAGACGCCACCGGCGGCGAACGCGTACCACGACTGGATGATCTGAAAGCCCTTCGGTCCGAGCCGGTAGGGCCACGGGTTGAGCCAACCCTGCACCCGATCGCGCACGTGGCCGAACATGTTGTACGCCGCAGTCGCGCCCACGGAGAACAGGGCAAGCGACCCGATGAGGTACGCACTGCGCTCGGTCGCCATGTAGAGCATCGCCGCGAACACCGCGAAGAACAGCAGTGACGAGCCGAGGTCCTTCTCGAACACGAGCACCAGGATCGAGACGCCCCATGTCGCGCCGAGCGGGCCGAGGTGGCGCGCGGCGGGAAGCCGGAGCCTTCCCACGCTGCGCGTCCCTGCCGACAGCAACTCGCGCTTCTGTGTGAGGTAGCCCGCGAAGAAGGCGACCCACAGCACCTTCGCCGGTTCACCGGGCTGGAAGTGCAACGGGCCGAAGTGGGCCCAGATGCGCGCGCCGTTGACCGTGAGGCCGACGTGAGGGACGAGCGGGATGAGAAACAGGCCCAGCGCCAGGAGCGCGAACGTGTAGGTGTACCGCTCGAGCACGCGCACGTTGCGGACGAAGAGCAGCGTCAGCACGAATGCAATGACCCCGACCGCGCTCCAACCCGATTGGATCCGGGCGAGGTGCGACGGGGTGCCGATCGAAGTGAGGCCGCGGTCGACCCGGGCGATGGTCACGAAGCCGATGCCGTTGAGCGCGGCGGCGAGCGGCAGCAGGATCCCGTCGGCTCCGGGCGCGAGGCGGCGCACCGCCAGGTGGGCGAACACGTACAGGGCGACGATGCTGGCGAGGAGCGGCCAGAGGTCGGGCGGCAACGTCGGCCCGTCGGCGAGCGCGAGCAGGATGTAGCCGCCGATCGTGACGATCACGGCGAGGAGCCCGAGGCTGAGCTCGGCGTTGCGACGCCGGCGCCGCAGGGTGGAGAACGCGATCACGGAGTACCGGGCTTCGCCGTCGTCGCGGTCGTCTTTGGTCGGGTGGTGGTCGTCGGTGCGACGGTCGTCGTCGTTGTTGTTGTTGTCGTGGTCGTCGTCGTGGCCTCGAGGTTGGAGACGAACGCCTGGGCGCGGTCGAGCGAGCCCTTCCCGGAGTTGTGGATCTGGTCGACCGCGTCGGGCGTGAGCTTCGACCGGCGCAGGCTGGTCGTCTGGTCGACGGTCGGCTTCCAGCCGAGGATGCCGCCGGGCACTCCCTTGTAGACGACCACCTGGTCGCCCTTGAAACCGACGTAATACGTGTGGTGCGCGTACCAGTCGACCGCGCCCACGGCGACGCCGATGATCACGACGACGGGGAGCACGAAGAGCAGTACCCAGCCGACGCGCCGCGACCCTGACCGTCGCGGAGCGGCATCGGGGACGATCGCCTCCGGGACATCGGGAGCGGCAACGGGGACGGGAGTGCGGGGCAGGCTCGTGGTCGCGAGGGCTTCGGGGTCGGGCGCGCTCGGCGGCGGCGCGTCGAGCACGTCGATCACGACGACGGTGATGTTGTCCTCGCCGCCGGCCGCGTTCGCGGCGTCGACGAGACGATCGGCCGCGACGCGCGGATCGGCATCGGCGAGGCTGAGGCTCAGCATCTCTTCGTCGCGCAGCATGCCCGACAGGCCGTCGGAGCAGATCAGGATGCGATCGCCGGTGTGCGCGTCGACGGTGTAAAGGTCGACGTCGACGTCGGCATCGATGCCGATCGCGCGGGTGACGACCGCCCGACGCGGATGGACCTTGGCCTCCTCGGGCGAGATCCGTCCTTCGCGCACGAGCTCCTCGACGAGGCTGTGGTCTTCGGTGATCTGCGAGATCGCGCCGTCGCGTACGCGGTACGCGCGCGAGTCGCCGACGTGACCGACGAGCAGCGTCGCGTCGCCGACGATCGCGACCGCGGTGAGGGTGGTGCCCATTCCCGAGAGCTCGCGGTCGCTTGCCGACTTGTCGAACACGGCCGAGTTCGCCAGCACGATCGCGGCGTCGAGGGCCTTGCCGCCCGCGATCGCCGCGCGCAGTGCCTCGAGCGCAGTGGCGCTCGCGACCTCGCCCGCGCGATGGCCGCCCATCCCGTCGGCGACGGCGTAGAGCGCGAGCCGGTCGTCGACCACGAAGCCGTCTTCGTTGATCGTCCGCAGCCGCCCGACGTCGGAGCTGGCTCCTACGTCGACCCTCACGCGTCGGCGCCGATCGTCACCGCGTTGCCTCGAGCACGGTCTGCCCGGCCTGGATGCGGTCGCCCTTACGCAGCTTCACCGTAGCGGTGAGCGCGCTGCCGTTGATCAACGTGCCGTTGGTGGAGCCGAGATCTTCGACGAACACGTCGCCGTCGCGTTCGAAGACGCGCGCGTGCACGTTGGAGACGAAGGTGTCGTCGGGGATCGAGATCCCGCAACCGGGCGCGCGGCCGATGGTGAGCTCGCCGTTGACGTCGAACGCGCGTCCACTCGCGGCCGGCGGCGCGACCACGAGCAGGCGCCACGATCGGCGCGGCGGCTTCGCCTTCGCCGGCGCGGGAGCGGGCGGCGGCACCGGCGCCGCCGGCGCGGGCACCGCCCGGAACTCCGACACCACGGTCCACACCACACGGGCCAGGAACAGGTAGAGAAGCGCGAGGAGGCAGAACTTCAGGATCGTGAGCACGCCGTCGGACACGCGTTCAGCTCTCCTCGTAGCGGATCGCGGTGTTGCCGACGCCGATCACGTCGCCATCACGGAGCAGCTGCTCGCCGACGCTCGTGCCGTTCACCGTGGTGCCGTTGGTGGAGCCGAGGTCGACGACGCGAAAGCCGTCGGGGCCGCGGCGTACCTCCGCGTGCTGTCGGGACGACTGCGGATCGGAGAGCGGCACCGCGCAGTCGGGAAGGCGCCCGATCGTGGCCGCCTCGTCGCCGAGCGGAACCCTGTGCCCGTCGGGCAGGACGAGCGTCGCGGTCCATCCGCCCTCACCCTGGACGATCGTCGCAACGACGCGCAGGTCGCCTTGCCGGCGCTGCGGATCTTCGGTGAGGTCGACGCCGACCGGTCCGACGAAGTGATAGTTCTCGTCGCGGGCGTGCTCGCGCGCGGCGTCGGCGAGCTCCTTCGCGAGCGCGTCGCGGAAGCTCGCAAACCGCTCGGAGTCGGCCGGCGACAGAACGACGGTGAAGTGGTTGGGCGCGACGACGCCGTGCACACCCACTGTTCGACCGGCGTCGAGCTCCTTCACGAGCCGTCGTCCGATCTCGAGCGGCTGGAGCCCGCTTCGGAATGCCTTGGTGAATGCGCCTTCAACGAGCCGCTCGAGGCGTCGCTCGAAGGCCTGGAGACCCATCGCGGCGAGTGTAGGTGGCGACGTTTCCAAGACTGGATCACCAGCACAACCAATCGAGCGGCGCGAACCGGCTGGTAACGTGCGCAGTTCACGCGCGAGTGGCGGAATTGGCAGACGCGCAGGATTCAGGTTCCTGTGCCCGCAAGGGCGTGGGGGTTCAAGTCCCCCCTCGCGCACCCTTCACAAGAGTTCCGGTATCCAGTCACCGTGCGCGGTGAGCAGCGCGTCGACCAGCGCGTGGATCTGTTCGATGTCGAGCTCGGCCGCGGTGTGCGGGTCGAGCATCGCGGCGTGGTACACGTGGTCGCGGCGCCCGGTGAGCGCAGCCTCGACGGTGAGCTCCTGCACGTTGACGTTCGTGCGGATGAGCGCGGCGAGCTGCATCGGCAGGGCGCCGATCCGCGTCGGTTGCACGCCCGTGCCGTCGACGAGGCAGGGAACCTCGACCGTGCAGCCCGCGGGCAGGTCGTCGATCAACCCGGCGTTCGGGACGTTGCCGTAGATCACGCGCGGCTTTCCGGTCTCGATGCTGCGGATGATCGTTGCCGCGTACTCGAAGCTCGGCTGCACCTCGATCGACTCGCCGCGTTCGAGGTCCTCGCGCTCGGCGTCCCAGCGCGCGATCTGATCGACGCAGCGTCGCGGGTACTCGTCGAGCGGGACGTTGAACTGCTCCACGAGATCGGGCCGGTCGCGCTTGATGAACCACGGCACGTACTCGGCGAAGTGCTCGCTTGATTCGGTGACGAAGTATCCGAGCCGTCGCAACATCTCGTAGCGAACGCGGTTGCCCTCGGGGACACGGTCCGACTCGGCGAGATCTCGGAGCTGCGGGTAGAGATCGACGCCGTCGCGTTCGAACCGGAGGTAGAACGCCATGTGGTTGATGCCGGCCGCGACGTAGTCGATGTCGCGGTACGGGATCCCGAGATCCATCGACAGCTCGTACGCGGTCCCCTGGACGCTGTGGCACAGGCCGACGGTCCGGACGCTGCTCGCTCTCCCGATCGCGCGGCAGTTGATAGCCATCGGGTTCGTGTAGTTGAGGAACCACACGTCACCGCAGAGCTCTTCCATGTCGGCGCAGAGGGAGAGGAGCACCGGGATCGTGCGCAGGCCGCGCATGATCCCGCCGATGCCGAGCGTGTCGCCGATCGTTTGGCGGAGCCCGAACTGCTTCGGCACCTCGAAGTCGACGACCGTGGCCGGCTCGTAGCCGCCGACCTGGATCATGTTGATCGCGTAGTCGGCGCCGTCGAGCGCGGCCCGGCGGTCGGTGGTGGCGACGATCTTCGCGGGCGCGTCGACCGCGGCGGCGACACGGCGCGCCACCAGCTCCGACGTTGCGAGCCGCTCACCGTCGATGTCGAACAGCGTGATCTCCGACGCCGCGAGCTCTTCGTGGCTGAGAATGTCGCCGAGCAGGTTGCGCGCGAACACGGTGCTGCCGGCGCCGATGAACACGATCTTGGCCATGCCGCGCAGGTTACGGCGTCGCAGAACCTCGGAGGAATCCCGCCGGTACGCTCGGCCGCGATGGTCAAGCACGGAGTCCTCCGCCGGATTGCGGTCGCGCTGGCGTTCGGGCTGATCGCGGCGTCGTGCAGCAGCTCGGCGACGCACTCGTCGAACACGGCGAAGCCGGCCGCGTCGACGTCGACCACCACGTAGCCGACCGTGCCCCCAACCGCGGTGCCGGCGACGTGCGCGGCGCGTCCACACGCGTCGGGTCAGTTCAGCCAGACGTTCGACTTCGAACACGTCGCGCGGACGTATCAGCTCTACGTTCCGCCCGCGTACCGCGGCACCACCGCCGTGCCGGTGGTGTTCGACTTCCACGGCTACGGCTCGAACGCCGCGCAGCAGATGATCTACGGCAACTTCGAGCCGCTCGCGCGGCGCAACGACTTCTTGATCGTCGCGCCCGACGGGCAGGACACGGGTGCGAAGCAACACTTCAACCTCACGGGGGAGAAGCGGTTGCAGAACGACATCACGATGGTGCTGGCGCTGCTCGACCACATCGAAGCGACGTTCTGCGTCGACACCGCGCGCGTCTTCTCGACCGGCATGTCCGACGGTGGCGGGATGACGTCGGTGCTCGCGTGCCTCGCTCCGAACCGG
>JBBSEC010000143.1:0-9265 GCA_038240075.1 Acidimicrobiia bacterium | reverse complement strand
TTATTGCCGTAGTACGCCCGCAGTGAGTTCGTGAGCGTGGGATCGATGTAGTTCTGGTAGGCCGCGCCCGACGCGGCGGGACGCAGCGATGCGTAGAGCGCGTCGAGCCAGGCCCGGTTGGCGGCGAGATGATCGGCGGGGGCCGTCGGGTCGAACGAGCCGCTGTACTGCGCCGAGCACAGCGCGCCCCGGTGCACGAACGCCGTCGCGTCGGGCGCGACGCGATTGATGGCGCCCCCGTACGCGTCGAAGTGCGCGGCGCCGCCCTGCAATCGCGCGTCGGCCGTCCGCGCTTCGATGGCGCTCGTGACGGCCGCGATCGCGGTGGCGTTCATCGGCGCGGTGAAGTAGTCGGACTTCGCGAGGAACGCGGAGCGCGCGAGCGTGCCGCCCGGTGACGAGCCCTCGAAGTGGCACGCGACCTGGCTGAAGCCCTGGCACCCGGCCTCGATCATCATGGCGTCGGTGTAGGTGTGGGTGCGCGAGAACGTCGTGGCCGGCGAGCCGATCGCGGCAATGAGCGCAGCCGACGGCGGTCCGCTCGATCCGAGCACCAGGCCCGACACCGAGACCGTCGGTTGGCCGCCGCCGGAGCCGCTCAACAAGCAGGCGCTGTAGACCTCGTCGGGCAGGCCCGGGATCCAGTCGATCCACGCGGCCAGCGTCTTGCCCGCGAGCGACCACGGCCACGTGAACTTGTAGAGCGTCGCCTGGTTCACCGGATGGGTGCGGAACGTGAAGCCGGTGACGATCGCGAAGTTGCCGCCGCCACCGCCGCGCAGCGCCCAGTAGAGATCGGCGTCGTGCGTCGCGTCGCAGCGCACGGCGCGGCCGTCGGCAAGCACCGCGTCGAACGCGAGCACGTTGTCGCACGTGAGCCCGAACGCGCGGCCGCTGAGGCCCATCCCGCCGCCGAGGGTGAGGCCGGCGATCCCTACAGTCGGGCACGACCCACCCGGGATCGCGACGCCGTGCCCGCCGAGACCGAGGTACACGTCGATGAGCTGCGCGCCCGCGCCGATCGTTGCCGCCTGCGCGCCCTGGTCGAGCGCGACCGACGCGAGGGTTCCGAGGTCGACGACGAGCCCGGAGCCCGACGAGTACCCGGCGTAGCTGTGCCCGCCACCGCGTGCCGTGATCGGCGATCCGGTCGCGCGCGCCCAGTCGACGCACGCGGTCACGTCGGCGGCGTCGGCAACCCGGGCGACCGCAGCGGGATGGAGCCCGTCGAACGCCGGGCTCGCGATGCGGCTCGCGATCGGATAGCTCGCGTCGCCGGGGCGCACCAACGGGCCGCGCAGGCTGCGGGCGAGGTCGTCGAGGTTCGGCGGCTCCGCCGTCGTGGTCGTTTCCGCCCGCGACGTCGTCGGACGTCGCGCGGTGGTCGTGGTCGCCGCGTGCTTGCTCTTTCCACCGCACGCGTCGAGGAGCGGCGCGGCGGCCGACGCGACGAGCACCTTTCCGACACCGGTCAGGAAGTCGCGCCGTTGCACGCGCCCATTCTGCCCGGCGTAGCGTTGGTCATGGAAGCCGTCACGGTCGTGCGCCGCTACCTCGACGCGATGGTCGCGGGTGACTGGGAAGGTCTGGCTCGCTGCCTCGACCCCGACATCGTGCGGCTCGGCCCCTACGGCGACGACTACCGCGGCGTCGACACCTACGTTCCGTTCCTGCGCGCGACGATCGAATCGCTCGAGGGCTACGTGATGCGCGTCGATCGCGTGGTCGCGGCCGGCGCGGGTGTCGTTGTCGCCGAGCTGAGTGAGACGGTGACCATCGACGGCGCTCGGCTCGAGACACCCGAGGCTCTCGTGTTCGACCTCGCGCCCGACGGCCGGATCGCGCGCGTCGCCATCTTCCTGCGCCGTTCGTTCACGGTTCGGTGACGGCCACGATCGCGCCGGCTCCGTCGCCGACGCGGTCGGGTAGGTGCCGCGGCAGGCGTCCGCTCGCCACGAAGGCGACGAGCGCGATCGCTCCGGTGACGATGTCGACGCTGAGCACGCCCCGGCGCTCGGCCCAGTGCTGCGACGCCGCGAGCGCCACGAGCGCGCCGCCGATGCCGGTGCCGAGCGCGACCCCGAGCACTCCCGAGAGCTCGAGGGACGCCGTCGCCGATCCCTCCTGACCGAGCGGGGCGAACGCGAGCACCGTGAGCGTGAGTGGTGAGAACACGAGCCCCACACCGAGCCCGGCCACGCCCCAGCAGCCCGCGAAGACGGCAACGGGCACCGCGGACGACAACGAGAGCGCGGCGCCGCCGATGCCGAGCACGAGCAGGCCGAACCCGGCCTGTCCGAGCCCGCGCGGTCCCCAGCGCGCCACCGTTCGCTCCTGCACCCATGCGCCCGCGGTCCACGTGAGCGTGGCCATTGTGAGCGCGATGCCGGCGACCGTCGACGACGTGTGGCGGATGTCGGTGAGCGCAAGTGGCACGTAGGCCTCGGTACCGAAGAACGCGAACATGAGCAGCCCGCGCAGCGCGATCGCCGCGGGCAGCCCGGCGGCGACGCGCACGGTGCCGCGCGGGACCAAACGGATGAACGCGGGAACCGCGAGCGCGGTCCCTGCGATCGCGAGCGGCACTGTGAAGTAGATGACGTCGATCGACGCGCCCGCGAGCACGAGCCCCGTCCCGACGGTGACCGCGAGCGCGTCCGATAACGGTGCCGGCGGCCGGTGCTCGTCGTGGTGCGGAGGGATGCGCCGGAGCGGTCCGATCGTCACGAGACCGGCCGGGATCACCAGTGGAAGGAGGCCGAGGAACACGAAGCGCCACGACGTGTGGTCGCCGACCGCGCCCGCGATCGCGGGACCGATCAGGCCGGGCAGCACCCATGCGCTCGACAGGATCGCGAACATGCGCGGCTGCACGCTCGACGGGTAGGCGCGCCCGATCGCGAAGTAGGCGATCGGCGCGATCGCGCCGCCGCCGAGACCCTGCACGAACCGGGCGATCACGAGCACGATCATCGAAGGCGCGAGGCCGCCCGCGGCGAGTCCGATGCAGAAGAGCGCGAGCGCGATCACGAACGGCCGCGCCGGTCCGGACGCATCCGCGTGGCTCCCGGCGAGCACGATCCCGATGAGGCTGCCGAGCATGAACGCCGAGAACACCCAGCCGTAGAGCGCGACGACGCCGAGATCGCGGCGCACGTCGGGAAGCACGGTGGCGACGGCGAGAGCCTCGAAGCCGACAAACGTGATGGTGAGGACGAGTCCCGTTGTCAGCAACCGGCGTCCCGGTGCGAATACGACGTCGGCCTGGTCGGTTGGTTTCACTGCCGAAGATGTTGCCTTACCGCGTGACCGAGGGCGCTTCCTACGGGCGTACAGTCGCATTGGAACTCAAAGGGAGCGTGAAATCGTGGGCTTTGTCATCGTCGCAGTGGTCGTCCTGCTCTTCGTGTTGGTGGTGGCCTACCAGTCGGTCAACCAGATCGGCCCGACCGAGGTGGGCCTGGTCACCAAGCGCTTCGGCCTCAAGAAGCTCAAGGACGACAGCCCCATTGCCTTCCACGGCGAGGCCGGGTTCCAGGCCGCGCTGCTGATGCCGGGCCTGCGGTTCAAGCTGTGGCCGCTCTACGGCGTGAAGAAGTTCCCGTGGGTCCAGGTTCCGGCCGGGCAGATCGCCGTCGTCATCGCGCAGGTCGGGAGCGCGCTCCCCATCGGTGCGAAGAGCGGTCACTTCAAGCCCGAGTTCGGCAACTTCTCCAACCTGAACGCCTTCATCAACGGCGGCGGCGAGAAGGGTGTGCAGCGGCCGGTGCTGCCGCCGGGCACGTTGGTGCCGATCCACCCCGTCGCGTTCATCGTGCTGACCTCGGGCCAGGTCTACGGCCTCCCCGTCTCTCCCGAGCTCGTGCACCACTCGCGTGCCTCGGGCGGAGTGCTCAAGCCCGAGGCCTTCGGTCTCACCGCGCAGCAGCTCCAGGTCGTCGTGATCGCGCCGATGGGCCCGCACGACACCGTCGGGGTCGTGACCGCGCTCGACGGTCCGCCGTTGCTGTCGGGCGACATCGCGAGCCGGCTGGGCGGCTACGACGACGTCTTGGAGATGGAGCACGCCGCGGGGGCGACGAGCGATCCCGAGGTCATCGAGATGCTGCTCGGCAGCAAGAACCATCTGCACAACAACTACCAGGACTTCCAGCTGTTCCTCGACGCCGGCGGCAAGATCGGTCTGCAGCACGACCCGTTGCTCTACGGCGCGTACCTGCTGAACCCGTTCCTCGTGCAGGTCGAGCTGGTGCCGATGCTCGTCGTGAACCAGGGCGAGGTCGCGGTGATCAAGGCCTACGTCGGCCTGCCGACGAGCGACACGTCGGGTACCGACTTCAAGTTCGGATCGATTGTGCGCCCCGGCCACCGCGGCATCTGGCAGGAGCCGTTGCGCACCGGCAAGTACCCGATCAACCCGCGGTGCTACGCGGCCGAGATCGTCCCGACGTCGATCCTCACGCTCAACTGGTCGGACACGGTGTCGCAGGCGCACAGCCTGGACGCCAACCTCGAGCCCATCGAGGGCAAGAGCCGTGAGGGTTTCGTGTTCCGAATCGAGCTCCAGGTGCAGATCCACGTGCCCGACACGAAGGCACCGAAGGTCATCTCCATGGTCGGCACGATGCTCAACCTCGTCAACGAGGTGCTGCAGTCGGCGGTCGGCAACCACTTCCGCAACACGCTGCAGGACCTCGAAGCGGTGCGCTTCATCGAGACCCGCATGCAGGTGCAGCAGGCTGCGCTCACCGCGGTGACGCAGTACCTCGGCCTCTACGACGTCGAGACCAAGGGCGTCTACATCCAGGACGTCGTGTTCCCGCCCGAGCTGGTCACGGTGCTGACCCAGCGCGAGATCGCCAACCAGGAGAAGGCCACCTTCGCGGAAGAGGAGCGCGCGCAGACGGCCCGCGTCGAGATGGAGAAGGCGAAGGGCACGGCCGACATGCAGGCCAAGCTCGCGCAGTCGCAGGTGAGCATCGACATCCGCAAGAACGAGGCCGCGTCACGCGAGGCGCAGGCACAAGGCGAGGCCGCGTTCGTCGAGCTGACCGGTCGGGCCGAGGCCACGAAGGTCGAGGCGATCGGCCTTGCGCAGGCGAAGGCGACCGAAGCCCTCGGGCTCGCGCGCGCCGAAGGCTTCCGGGCTCAGAAGGCGGCGGTCGGCGAGATGGCGACCGCGCTCGTCGCCGTGGCGAACGCGGTGGCCGACGGGCACATCACGATCGTCCCCGAGGTCCTCGTCACCGGCGGGGGCGGGGCGCTCGACGGGCTTGCGGCCACGTTGATGCGCACCCTGCGCGCCGGGAACGTCCTCGACGGTGGTGGCGACGACGACGGCGCGAACGGCAACGGTTCGACCAACGGCGACGCGGCCCGCGTCGGTGCGTCCAACAGCGGTGCGGGACGTGCTGCGGGCGTCGGCGACGGCGAAAGCGTGGCCGCGGTCGAGGCGCCGGCGCCGCCGGTCGCGACCGATGCGCCCCCGGCGATCGATCCGCCGGTCGCGACGCCACCGGAACCGAAGCTGGCGGTGCCGACGGCGCCCCGTCCCGAACCGCGCCGTCGCAACGATCACTGAGGGCGGCCAAGTCGCCGGAAACGCAGCTAGCCTCCGCCGCGACGGGGGAGGTCGAACATGAGCGCGGAGATGCAGACGCTCGACCGGGAGGCGATGGACGCGCTGATCGCGCGGGCCCGCCGCGAGATCGACGACGGGCTACTGCCCTCGTGCCAGCTCGCACTCGCGCACCGGGGTGAGATCGTGGCCGAGTGGGCGCTCGGCGACGCGACGCTCGACACGCGGTACGTGATCTTCTCGTGCACCAAGGCGCTCGTCGCGAGCGCGATCTGGCTGCTCATCGGCGACGACCGTCTCGATCCCGCGATCCGGGTCGTCGACGTGATCCCGGAGTTCGGGAGCAACGGGAAGGATGTCGTCACGGTCGAGCAGCTGCTGCTGCACACGAGCGGCTTCCCGCGCGCGCCGCTCGGTCCGCCCGACTGGTACACGCGCGACGGGCGTCTTGCGCGCTTCGAGCAGTGGCGGCTGAACTGGGAGCCCGGCACGAAGTTCGAGTACCACCCGACCGCCGCGCACTGGGTCCTCGCCGAGGTGATCGAGCGGATCGCCGGCTCCGACTACCTCGATTTCATCCGCACGCGCATCCTCGAACCGCTCGGGTTGACGCGGCTCGTACTCGGTTGTCCCGTCGACCAGCAGGGCGACGTCGCGCGGCTCTCCGGTTGTGGCGTGGCCGCGACTTCCGACGAGTTGGAGGCGGCGCTCGGTGTGCGCGAGCTGCCGCTCAGCGACGTGACCGAAGAGGTCCTCCTCGGCTTGGGGAACACTCCGGAGAACCTCGCGTTGGGAGTGCCCGGAGGCGGCGCGGTGTCGACCGCGGCCGACCTCGCGCTCTTCTATCAGGCGCTGCTCGACGACCCCGGTGGTGTCTGGTCGCCCGGGGTGCGCCTCGACGGCATCAGCGAAGTGCGCAACCGCTTCCCCGACGAGCGCGGTGTGCCCGCGAACCGCACGCTCGGTCTCGTCGTGGCCGGTGACGACGGCAAGAGCGCGTGGCGCGGCATGGGCTACACCGTCTCGCCGACGACCTTCGGCCACAACGGCGCGGGTGGACAGATCGCGTGGGCCGACCCGGCGACCGGACTGTCGTTCGTCTATCTCACGAACGGGCTCGATCGGAACGTGCTGCGCGAAGCGCTGCGCACGTCGGGGATCGCGAGCCGGGCCGCCGGCTGTGTGACCACTCCGGCGAGCTAGACCGATCGACGCGACAACAGGAGAGTTTTGTGCGCGTACCCCTCACCGTCACCGACTTCCTCGACCGCGCCGAGCTGGTCTACGGATCGCGGGTCGGCATCGTCGACGAACCCGACCAGCCCGCGGAGTCGTGGGGGAGCGTCACCTACGCCGAGCTCGCGCGCCGGGCCCGCGCCCAGGCCGCCGCGCTCGACGCGATGGGTCTCGAGCGCGGCGCGCGCGTCGCGATCGTGTCGCACAACGCGGCCCGGCTGATGGCCGCGTTCTGGGGAGTGAGCGGATGGGGCCGCATTCTCGTCCCGATCAACTTCCGCCTGACCGCGTCGGAGATCAGCTACATCATCGAGCACTCGGGTGCCGAGGTGCTGCTCGTCGACCCCGAGCTCGACGACGCGCTCGGCGGCGTGAGCGCGAAGCAGCGCATGGTGCTCGGCGCGCGCGCCGACCAGGACCTCTACCGCTTCGACTGCGATCCCGAGCCGTGGAACGCCGACGAAGACGCAACCGCGACCATCAACTACACCAGCGGGACGACGGCGCGGCCGAAGGGCGTGGAGCTCACCCACCGCACGATCTGGCTCAACGCGACCATTTTCGGATGGCAGGCCGGCGTCTGCGATCGCGATGTGTATCTGCACACGTTGCCGATGTTCCACTGCAACGGTTGGGGCATGCCCTACGCGATCACCGGCATGGGCGGTCGGCACATCGTGCTGCGCAAGGTCGACGGTGCCGAGATCCTGCGCCGGATCGAGCAGCACGGCGTCACGCTGCTCAACGGCGCGCCGGCGGTCGTTGCCGCGATCCTCGATGCCGCGGCCACCTGGGACGGCGAGATTCCCGGTCGCGGCCGGACGCGCATGATCGTCGCGGGCGCGCCGCCGCCGACCCGGACCATCGAACGGGTCGAGACCGAGCTCGGATGGGAGTTCATCCAGATCTACGGCCTCACCGAGACCGCGCCGCTGCTCACCATGAACCGCGGTCGTGCCGAGCTCGACGATCTGACGCCCGCCGAGCGTGCGTCGCGACTCGGTCGCGCCGGCGCGCCGTCGCTGGGCACGCGGTTGAGCGTCGACGCCGAGGGCGAGGTGCTCGCGCGCAGCAACGTCGTGATGAAGGGGTATTGGGAGCAGCCCGACGAGACCGCTGCCGCGGTGCGCGACGACTGGTTCCACACCGGCGATGGCGGCTTCATCGACGACGAGAGCTATCTCACGATCGCCGATCGCAAGAAGGACGTGATCATCTCGGGTGGTGAGAACGTCTCGTCGATCGAGGTCGAGGACTGCATCTTCTCCCACCCCGCCGTGGCCGAGGTCGCGGTGATCGGTGTGCCGCACGAGAAGTGGGGTGAGACCGTCGTCGCGCTCGTCGTCATCGCCGACGGCAAGACGGTGACCGAGGTCGAGATCATCGACCACTGCCGCGAACGGCTCGCGCACTACAAGTGCCCGACCAAGATCGAGTTCCGCGACGAGCTGGCGCGCACCGCAACCGGCAAGCTCCAGAAGTTCAAGTTGCGCGCGCCCTACTGGGAAGGTCGCGAGCGGTTGGTCAACTGACCTCGTGCCCGAAGGCGACACGATCCATCGCAGTGCCGCCCGGCTGAGTGCTGCGCTCGTCGGCAAGCGGGTCGTGAAGTTCGAGTTACGGCGTTCGCCGCGTGGCCGGCGACCACCGGAGCCGGGCACGACCGTCGTCGGTGTCGATGCCGCGGGCAAGCACCTGCTGATGCGCTTCGACGACGGACAGGTCCTTCACACCCATATGCAGATGACCGGTGCGTGGCACGTGTACCGGCGCGGTGAACGCTGGCGCCGGCCCGGGCACACGGCGCGGGTCATCGTCGAGGTCGACGACGGCACCGTCGCGGTGTGCTTCGCAGCGCCGGTGGTGGAGCTGCGTCGCGATGTCGGTGAGCTGCGCGTTGCATCATCCGCCGCGCGGAGCCTGGCCCGGCTGGGGCCCGATCTGTGCGAAGCCGATCCCGACCTCGACGAGGTGCAGGCCCGGCTCGCGCGCATCGAGGGGCCGACGGAGCTCGGCGTCGCGTTGCTCGACCAGCGCGTCGCCGCCGGCATCGGGAACGTCTACAAGTCGGAGGTGTGCTGGGCGGAGCGCGTCTCACCGTTCACTCCGGTGGCGCTGCTCGATGAGCCGGTACGTCGGCGCCTGTTCGCGACGGCCCACCGTCTGCTGCGCGCCAATCTCGGCTCGTCTCGACGAGTGACCTTCCAAGGAGGGCTCGCCGTCTACGGACGCGCCGGCCGCGCCTGCCCGCGATGTCGGACGCGGGTGGTGCGCCGCGCGCAGGGCACCGACGAGCGCCTCACCTTCTGGTGCCCCACCTGCCAACCCGATCCGCCCGCCTGACCCACGCCCCGCCCCGCGCTGCCGCGCCCCCCCCCCCCCCCCCCCCCCCCCCCCGGGTCGGGGCCCCAGGGGCCACCACCACACGGTGGGGTCCCCGGGGGGAGCTCT
>JBBSEC010000142.1:0-9611 GCA_038240075.1 Acidimicrobiia bacterium | reverse complement strand
GGAAGAGGCGCTCGACGTCATCGCGCGCGGCGAAGGCGAAGCCGAGAAATGGTTGCACTCCTTCTATTACGGCAACGGATCGCCCGGACTCCGATCGCTCGTCTCCGACGAGCAGCTCGCGCTGATCAATCCGCGCGGCGTCAGCACGATTCCCATCGGCACCGACGACACCGGGCACGAGATCATCGTGCGCGTCGGTCGCTACGGACCGTACGTGCAGCGCGAGGACGACGAGACCGCGTCGCTCCCGCCCGACATCGCGCCCGACGAGCTGACCGTGCCGCTCGCGCTCGAGCTGATCGCCAAGCAGTCGGAGGGCCCGCGCGCGCTCGGCGCCGATCCCGACACCGGCCTACCGGTGTTCGTGCTCACCGGACGGTTCGGGCCGTACGTGCAGCTCGGGGAACAAGAAGAAGGCACGAAGCGCAAGCCCAAACGCGCATCGTTGTTCGCGTCGATGACGCCCGAGACCGTCAGCCTCGACGAGGCGCTCCAGCTTCTGAGCCTGCCGCGCGTCGTTGGCGCCGACGTCGAGGGTCGCGAGATCGTCGCGTCGCCGGGCCGGTTCGGTCCGTATCTCAAGCGCTCCGACGGCGACACCCGCAGTCTCGGCACCGAAGACCAGCTCTTCTCCGTGACCCTGGCCGAGGCCGAGGCGCTGTACGCGCAGCCCAAGATGCGGCGCGGCCGTCAGCAGAAGCCGCCGCTCGCCGAACTGGGCGAGCACCCCGACAACGGTCAACCCGTACGCGTGCTCGAAGGTCGATACGGCGTGTACGTCACCGACGGCACCGTGAACGCGACGGTGCCGCGGGGCAACGACCCGGCCGCGCTCACGCTCGACGAAGCCGTCGGCCTCTTGCGCGCCCGCGCCGAAGCCGGTCCGAAGAAGGCCAAGAAGGTCGCGAAGAAGGCGACGAGGCGGGCAACGAAGAAGGTCGCGAAGAAGACGACGAAGAAGACGGCGAAGAAGGTCGCGAAGAAAACGACGGAAACGGCGACGGAAGAACCTGACTCGTCCCTGAGGTGAAGCGAACGGGACCTAGGCTGGCCCGCGCGTGAGCGACCAGGCGCCGTTCATTCCGTCTGCTCCCGACCAGGATCCGATTCCACCGGCGCCATGGCGGGTGTTTCGAACTCCGGGATTCATCCCGCTGATCGGCGCGCAGTTCGTCTCGAGTCTCGGCGACTGGACCGGGCTCCTGGCGATCATCGCGATCGCGCAGAAGGTGTCGGGTTCGGGCACGGGCATCGGTCTGGTCATGGTCGCGCGCATGCTCCCGGGCTTCGTGCTCGCGCCCGTCGGCGGCGCGTTGCTCGACCGCTGGAATCGCAAGGTCGTGATGGTCAGCTGCGACATCGGCCGGTTCGCGCTGCTGATGGTGCTGCCGTTCTGGGACAACCTGCTCGGCCTCGTCGTCCTGTCCTTTCTGATCGAGATCCTGACCCTGCTCTGGGGCCCGGCCAAGGACGCGAGCGTGCCGAACATCGTGAAGGACCCCGACCAGCTCGCGTCGGCCAACACGTTCGGGCTCGTCGCCGCGTACGGGACATTCCTGATCGGAGCCGTGTTCTTCGCGATTCTCGCCGGGGTGTCGAAGTGGCTCGGTGGTCTCCCGCACCTCGTCCTGTTCCACGATCAGCCCAACCTCTTGCCGATCTGGGTCGACGCGCTCACGTTCTTGGTCTCGGCTCTGCTCATATCGAGATTGCGTCTCGACGAAGGCGAGCGAGGCGCGGTCAAACGAGTTCGCTTCTCGCAGACGCGACACGACATCGTCGACGGCCTCAAGTTCGTGCGGTCCAACCCACTCGTGCGGGGAGTGATGATCGGGCTCGCGGGTGGTCTCATCGGGGGTGGGATGATCATCCCCCTCGGACCATTGTTCGCGCACGACGTGTTGGGCGGCGGTAACTCCACGTTCGGCATTCTCATGATCGCGTTCGGTGTCGGCGCCGCGATCGGTGTCGTCACCCTCTTGATGGCGCAACGCCGCGTGCCTCGCCAGGCCGTGTTCACCGGTGCGGTCGTCGCGACCGGCTCCGCGATGATCGGCACCGGCGCGGTGTCGTCGCTGACGCCCGCGGTCTTCCTCGTGGCCCTGCTCGGTGCCGGCGCGGGGTGTGCCTACATCACGGGGTTCACCGTGCTGCAGGAGAGTGTCTCGGACGACATGCGCGGACGAACGTTCTCGACGCTCTACACGGTCGTGCGTCTGTGCCTGCTGCTCTCGCTCACGCTCGGGCCCTTCGTCTCCTCGGCGCTCGGTTCGATATCGAAAGCGGTCACCAACGGCTCCGTGAGGGTTGGCACCGCGCACCTGAGTCTGCCGGGCCCGCGCCTCGCCCTCTGGTTCGGTGGGTTGGTCACGGTTCTCTCGGGGGCCGGCGCGCGCCGACGGATGCGCATGGCCCGGCGGGCCGACGCGCAGGCTTCATGACCCCTGTCGACGCGACCCGAAGCGGCCGGTTCGTCGTCGTCGAAGGTGGCGAGGGCGTGGGGAAGTCGACCCAGGTCGAGCGGGTCTCGGCGTTGTTGCGCGCACAGGGCCACGAGGTGGTCGTCACCTATGAACCCGGCGACACGAAGACGGGCGCGGAACTGCGCAGGGCGTTGCTCCACGTCGACGCGGCACTCGATCCGCGTGCGGAGCTGTTGTTGATGTTGGCCGATCGCGCCCAACACGTCGCGGAGGTGATCCGGCCGGCCCTGGCCCGTGGTGCGATCGTCGTCTGCGATCGCTACGCGCCGTCGACGCTCGCGTACCAAGGGATCGCGCGTGGGCTCGGTGTAGATGAAGTGGAGCGGTTGAGCAGGTGGGCGGCGGATGAGCTCGAAGCGGATGCCGTGATCGTGCTCGACCTGCCCGACGCGATCGCCGAACGGCGCGTCTCGCAGCACCGGGACCGGTTCGAGCGCGCCGGCGCCGAGTTCCACGCCCGGGTTCGGGCTGCGTATCGCGAGCTGGCGGCGGCGCGCGGGTGGTTGCTCGTCGACGCCGACGGCTCGCCCGACGAGGTGGCGGCGCGGGTGCTTGCCGCGGTGCTACCCATGGTTCCGTAGGCTCGCGGCGTGGACACCATCGCCGTCGGTCAGCAGCGCGCGCTCGGCGCCCTACGCCAGGCCGCGGCGCGGCCCGGTCACGCGTACCTGCTCGTCGGCCCACGAGGTTCGGGAATCGAGGACGCGGCGCGCGAGTTCGCGGCGATGCTGATCGGTGTCGCCGACGACGAGCGCGGGAGCCGCCTCGTGATGCGCAGCGTCCATCCCGACGTCGTCGAGTTCGAACCGACCGCGGCCTCGTACCGGGTGAAAGAGGACGTGCGCGAGCGCATCCTGCCGGAGGCTGCGAGGGCTCCGATCGAAGGCGATCGCAAGGTGCTGGTGCTGTTCGAGGCGGAACGGCTGCGCGGCAATCGGAACGAGTCCGCGAACGCGATGTTGAAGACCATCGAGGAGCCACCCGATCGTACGGTCGTGGTGCTCGTCACGGCCGCGCCCGATGATCTGCTCCCGACGATCAGGTCGCGCTGCCAGCGCATCGACTTCGATCCCATCGCGGATGCCGATGTGCGGGCGATGCTCGAACGTGAAGGGGTAGACGCTTCCGACGCGGCCGCGTTGGCCTCCCTGGCGGGGGGGCAGCTCGCGCGCGCGCGTGCACTCGCCGGACGGCTCGCCGCATTGCGGGCGGCGTTCGCGTCGGCACCCGCGCGCGTCGACGGCTACGGCGCGACAGCTCTCGCGATCGCGCACGAGCTCGACGCGGCCGTTGACGCAGCCGCGGCCGCCGTGGAGCTCCAGCACCGCGAGGAGCTCGAAGCCTTCGACGCGGAGATGGAGCGCCTGGGATACGCGGAGCGCGAATCGCAGCGGATGCGTCGCCGGATCGACGAGCGCCACAAGCGTGAGACGCGGCGCACGCGCATCGATGTCTTGCTCGAAGGAGTGAGCGCGATCGAATCGGTCTATCGCGACGCGCTGGCGGCACCGGCACCGCCACTGAACTCGGATCGACCCGCGTTGCGGGTTCCTGCGCGTTCCGCCGCGGCCGCGCTCGACGCATGTCACGAGGCGCGTGAGGCGTTCCTGATCACCGAGAAGGGTGTTGTCCGTCTCGTTGCGCTGTTGCTCGCGCTCCCACCGGCGGGCACGTCATAAGTGGTCGGATACACTCACCAGCTTCGCCGGGGTAGCTCAGTCGGTAGAGCAGCTCACTCGTAATGAGCAGGTCAGGGGTTCGAATCCCCTCTCCGGCTCCACTGCTTGCGCAGGTGGGAGCCGTCGCGTCGTTCCTGTCAGCAATACGTCTTCGGCATCTATCGCGCGTCCATCGCGCGCGCTCGTCGAACTACGTGACGGTGCTGAGCTGCACCGCTACCTGATTCAACATCTTGGCGACCCGAACCTCGCCGACGGAGTCGAGCTACCACTCCGACTCACCAAGCGCGGCTGCCTCGTGTGGGCCCGCGAGTAGCATTCATCTGCCATCGCGAGAGGTCCAACCCGCGTTGACAGCATCCGGTGGGGAGCGCGAGTCTGATCGCATGGTGAGGGCGCCGGTGGGGCGGACGTGAGATGAGCGAGAGAGCGAGCACGGCCTCGGCGCCGCCGGTGCAGATCGAGCGCGGCAAAAAGCAATTGCGCGCAGAGATCCGCGCGAAGCACCCGCGGTTCGTTGAAGCAGTTCGGGCCGACGCGAAGTTCGCGCTCGCGTGCCGCAGTGAGCGATTCGTCTTTCGCAATCGGCTCGACGCCGCGGTGCAGATCGTCCGGCTGTGTTGTGTCACCGACGCCTTCCTTGCGCAGGTCTGCTACCGGGCGAAAGCGCGCCTCCAGGCACTCGGTGTCCCGGGGTTGCCGCGCGTGTTTCACCGGCTCGCGATCATGATCGCTCAAGTGAGCATCGGCGATCCCGTCGTCATCCATCCCGGCGTGTACATCGCCCATGGCCAGAATGTGATCGACGGCTACTCCGAGATCCATAGCGGCGTGACCATCGCCCCGTGGGCGGGCATCGGACTTGTCTGGGGAAACTATCGCGGGCCGGTCATCGAACAAGGTGTACAGATCGGAGTGGGCGCCATGCTGCTCGGCCCGGTCGTCGTGCACCGCGGTGCGCGCATCGGTGCAAACGCCGTCGTCGTACGCGACGTTCCCGCGAACACCTCAGTTCTTCCCGCGCCCGTACGCCATCGTCGGGCCGGCCACGACGTCGCCAGCAGCGAAGAGCCGTGACGACAACCGACGCATCGCCGGTGCTGCATGTCCCCGCGCGTGACATCCCGATTCCGCGACACCTGAGTCGCGAAGCGCAGGCCGTCCTCGCGATGGACCAGCTGGAACAGCGCGAGCTCCCGGCACTGGACGATCTCGGCGCGTGGCGCGCGCTGATCGCCGCGCGCCACGAGGCAGTACTCGCGATGATCGCCGAGCGGACGTCATACGAGGCGGTCGACGTCGCGGAGATCGACCTCGGCGGCGCCATCGTGTACGAAATCACCCCGAAAGGAATCGCGGACGACGATCGCCGCGTGGTTCTCGAGCTCCACGGCGGCGGATTCATCACGGGCGGCGGCGCGTGTTGCCGCGCGTTAGCCGTGAAGTCGGTAGCGGACATCGGGGTACGCGTGTGGGCCGTCGACTACCGGATGCCACCCGATCACCCGTTCCCGACACCGCTCGACGACTGTGTCGCGGCCTACCGCGCACTGTTGCGTGAACACCGGACGGAGGAGATCATCGTTCTCGGCACCTCGTCCGGTGGCAACCTTGCCGCGGCAACGATTCTTCGCGCCCGCGACGAGGGACTGCCGATGCCCGCGGCCGCGGTCCTGCTCACGCCGGAAGCCGATCTCTCCGAGTCGGGGGACACCTTCCATACCAACGCCGGCGTCGACACGATGCTGCGCGGCGGCACACCGCGGCCTCTTCTCTACGCGCGTGGCAATGACCTCTCGCATCCCTATGTCTCACCACTATTCGGGGACTTCACCAAGGGCTTTCCAAAGACTCTGCTGGCAAGTGGCACGCGCGACATCTACCTGTCGAACACGGTGCGGATGCACCGCGCGTTGCGTGCCGCCAACGTGCCGGCCGAGCTGCACGTGTTCGAGGCGGCACCGCACGGCGGCTTCTACGGCTTGGCGCCGGAAGATCAAGAGCTCACGCGCGAAGTGCGTCGCTTCATGCACGCGCACTGGGAATAGCAAGTAACCCGGAAGCCACGGTAGCGACGAACGCAAGAAGCCCCGCGGCGAGTGTGCTCTTGTCAGCGGAAGGCGGCCTCGTCCATCACCACGTCGGGTACGGGTAGCCCACGCCGAACACCTGCCTCATGGCCGCCGCGTATGCGTTCTTGTCGTTGCGCGACCTCGCGTCTTCTGCGCGTTCGAGATTTGAACAGGCGGTCTTCATCATCTGGACTGTCTGGCGACGTTTGTCGTCCGACGAGCACGCAGGGATGCGGCCGACGATACCCTCGGGGTCATTCATGTCGCGAACCTCGGAATTGATCATCTTGCGGAAGCACGAACGTAGGTCGAAGTAGTAATAGATCGTCATCTCGCCGGCAGAATGTTCCACCGCTCGCATCTCCATGTAGAAGGACGACACGGGCGCGCCTACGTGAGACTTCCACGCCTTGAGAAGCCGGATGAGAGGCTTCACCCTCTTACTCAAGCGGTCATTCTCCCTATTGACGTACGCCAGATGCGCAGCGGGCGCAGAGAGCACCCACTCATCGCCCCGTCCGGCGATCCAATATACGGCGTGGCCCGTCTTCGTCTCCTTGAACCAGACGGGCGCGATCTCGAAATGCGGTTGGCTGTTGTACGTCACTTTCACGACTGGGGAGGACGCGGAGACGCCGATGATCTTCCAATCGCAACCCGTCATCGCGGTGTTGGCGGACGTCAGGGCCCTGCTCGGATAGGTTGGTTTCGTCCCGGTCGCGACGGCCATGTAGTCAACGTCGGTCTTTGCCTTGATTGCCGTCCCGTGGCTCCAAGAGCCGCTCTCGAACATCGACGTCACGTTGAGCGTCGATTTCCGAAGTGCCTCCTGGACTTTGGCGCGGCGCGTGCTCGCTTCGGTTTTGTCGTATTGGGCGGGCGCCAACGTCGCCGCATAGGCATCGAGGGTCGAGTCGCTCACCAAGTGGACGAGTCGAGTCCCATACGACGGCGCACCTCGGGCCGTCGCAGCGGCGGCAAAGTTCGCGGTGGCTGACGCCGCTGGGGCAGTCCCGCGAGGAGCTGCTCGGTGATCGCGGCCACTTCCAGAGCCGCGGCCTCCATCGCTCCGACGACTGCGACCCCCGGGCGCGCGATTCCCGAAACCTTGCGGACGTACTGGCGCGCCGCGGCCTCGATCTCCTCCCGGGTTGCCGGGGGCTCGAGACCTCGCAGCTCTGTGATGTTTCTGCACATCCCACGAGCGTAGATCGCACGGAGGTCGAGCGGCACTGCGACTCGCGCCTGCTCGCGACGCGCGCTCCGTAAGATCCGCGGGTGCGTGTCGCATCACGGACGCTCAGGTGTCCCGAACCTCTCGACGTCGCCTTGACCTTCGGGCCGTTGGTACGCGGCCGGTACGACCCGTCGAGCCGCATCGTGGGCGACGATTGGTGGCACGCAATGCACTCGCCGGACGGTCCGGTGACGCTCCTCGTCCGGGCCGATCGCGCCGGCGCGGCGGTGCGGGTGCAGGCTTGGGGCACGGGCCGCGGCTGGGCGGTCGAGCACGCGGCCGACATCGTGGGTCTGCACGACGAACCGCTCGGGTTCGCGCCCGCGAACGTCGTCGTCGCGTCGCTGCACCGCCGGATGAGGGGTTTGCGCGTCATTCGGCTCGGCGCGGTGTTGGACCTCGCGGTCGCGACCACCGTCGAGCAGCGAGTCACCACCGTCGAGGCGCGTCGTTCGTGGCAAGCGCTGGTTCGCCGCCACGGTGCACCCGCGCCCGGTGGCCGGCGTTTCCTGCTGCCGCCGTCGGAGCAAGTGTTGCGCGCGCTCCCCGACTGGGAGTGGCGACGGATCGGTATCGAGAACCGTCGTTCGAGTGCCGTGCGCGGGCTCACCCGCGACGCGCCCGGCCTGGAACGCGCGGTCGTCGCCGGCGCGGCGACCGTCGAACGGCGGCTGCGCAGCCTCCGGGGCATCGGGCCGTGGACGGCTGCTCACGTGACGCACTTCGCCTCGGGTGACGCCGATGCCGTCCCGATCGGCGATTGGCACCTTCCCGGTCATGTGGGTTTCGCGCTCGCGGGCGAGCCGCGTGCCGACGACGATCGCATGCTCGAGCTGCTCGAGCCGTTCCGGCCGCATCGCGCGCGGGTCTGGCGAATGATCGTCAGCGGCACGCGTTCACCGCCGCGCCGCGCGCCGCGGGCACGGATCGTCGACATCATGCGGTCCGAGGCGAAGAGGCGACGCCCCGCCTGAGCTGCGTGCGTTCTCAACCGATTCTTGTCTCCCTCCCAGACTCGGCTCACCTGGGCCGACGATCGTCGGCGCATGCGAGAGCAAGGAGTTACCTCGACGCTGCGCCCCGTCGCCGCGGTGAGACCCCATTTGGCGGCGCTCGCGCCCGGAGTCACCGCCGCGCCGGTCGTGGACGTGGTCGTGCCCGTCTACAACGAGGAGCGATCGCTGGAACCGGGCATCCGGCGGCTCCACGCATACCTCACGGACGGCTTTCCGTTCTCCTGGCGGATCACGATCGTCGACAACGCGTCCACGGACGGCACCTTGACACACGCCGAGCGACTTACGCGGGAGCTTCCGCGGGTACGCGCGTCGCACCTCGACCGAAAGGGCCGGGGCTTCGCGCTGCGGTGCGCGTGGGGCGCGAGCGATGCCGAGGTGGTCGCGTACATGGATGTCGACCTCTCGACCGAGCTCGGTGCGCTGTTACCTCTCGTTGCGCCGCTCGTTTCGGGCCACTCCGACCTCGCGATCGGCTCGCGTCTCGCGCCGGGATCGCACGTCGCACGGCATCCGAAGCGTGAGCTCATCTCCCGCAGCTACAACCTGATCCTCCGAGCGGTGCTCGCCTCGCGCGTGCGCGACGCGCAATGCGGGTTCAAGGCTGTCCGGTCGGGAGTCGCGCGGAGACTGTTGCCCGCGATCTACGACAACGGCTGGTTCTTCGACACCGAGCTTTTGCTCCTGGCGGAACGAAATGGCCTGCGCATCCATGAAGTGCCGGTCGACTGGGTCGACGACGTCGACAGCCGCGTTCATGTGGTATCGACGGCGCTGGGTGACCTGAAGGGGACGGCGCGCATGGCGTTGCGGTTCGCAACCGGCCGCGGGCGCGTCGACCTCGGACCCGACGCGCGCGTTCCTCTGGCGAACGACTTCGGACGTCGTTTCGTCTCGTTCTCGCTCATCGGCGCCGCGAGCACGGCGATGTCGTTGGCCTTGTTCCTTTCGATGCACGACGCGATCGGCCCGATCAGCGCCAACATCGTCGCCGGCACCGCGACCTTCGTCGCCAACGCGTGGGCGAATGCTCGCTACACCGAGCATCGGGCGCGACCGCGTTGGGCCCGATCCGTCGTGTTCTACACCGGGTCGCTCGTCTCGACGAGCGTGGCGCTCGTGCT
>JBBSEC010000141.1:0-9615 GCA_038240075.1 Acidimicrobiia bacterium | reverse complement strand
GGGCACCAAGGAAGGTCGGAATGGCGATCGCGATCAAGATGGCAATGATGAGCACGACAACCATGAGCTCGATGAGCGTGAAACCTTCCTCCTGGTCCCGACGGGCCCTGAGGTTCTTCAACACAGTGGCATTCCTTTTCTCGGTTGTAGGGGCTTCGGTCGAGCGAGCGCCCTTCTCGCCTTCGGGAATATCGGTCACGCGCGGTGGGTGACTTGAACAAAACGCGGAACGGCCCGGGGTCGAGGCCCCGGGCCGTTCACGCAGTGTTCGTTGGAGGAACTACTACTTACCAGGAACCCAGTGCGGCTGCCGTTGCCGCGGTTCCGGTACACGTCGCAGCGGCACCCGAACCGTAGAAGGTTCCGGCTCCCGCTCCGGTCGCGATGTCCTTGATCCAGAAACACTTGCCTGACTTCGACAGCACCGCTCCCGACCAGATCTGGTTGTCGGTACCGGCGACGCTGGTCACCGAGACACTGACATCCTTGAAGCTCGGAACCGTGGCGCTGGTTCCGGAGACGACGCCGGTGGCTTCGTAGTTCAAGCTCGGCTCGATCGCGGTCAGCTGGGCTGACGTCGATGCGGTCGAGTAGTCGCTGGTGTCGGTGTACGCCGTCTTCGCCGCCGTCAATGCGTTACGAAGGCTGGACTGCGCAGCACGATCCTGTGCACGGGTGCGGGCACCGAGGAAGGTCGGAATGGCGATCGCGATCAAGATGGCAATGATGAGCACGACAACCATGAGCTCGATGAGCGTGAAACCTTCCTCCTGGTCCCTGCGGGCCCTGAGGTTCTTCAACACTGGGTGGCCTCTTTCTCTGTGGGGGGTTACCGGTTGAGCGAGGCCCCTTCGCGTCCCCACCTGTATCCAGGGAATCCCGGAGATCTCGCTACGGGGATATCGGTCGCGCTACGTGGGCGACTTGAATAAAGGCGCGCCGAATCGCCCGGCTTCTTCACCTTTTTTCGTCGCTCAGACCACGGCAACGGCGGTGACGCCGTGCAGACCTTCGATTGGCCGGCTCCACCGGGCGGGGACACCAACGGCAGACGAGGCCTTCACCCACACCGATCCGGACTCGTCGGCGAGTGCGGCGCGGCCCTTCGCGACCGCGAGGCAACGAGTATCGACGTTGCCTTCGAGCCATTCGGGCAAGCCGTCGCTTTCGCGAACGAGGCGACCGTCTCCCGATCGGCGATAGATCGCGGAACGACGCGTGAACGGTCCGTCGCTCGCGCTCACGAGCACGTCGTCACCGTCGAACGCGACGGCGCGCGCGTAGGTCGCGTGGAGGCCATCGACGACGACATCCCAGCCGCGCCCACCGTCGCGGCTGATACACAGACCAACGGCTGCGGCCGCGACCACGACGTCGGCATTCGACGGGTGGGCGCGCACCTCGTGGACGTCGGCGTCGACGGTGATGGTCGGTTGCCACGAGCGGCCACCGTCGTCGGAGCGCACGATCCCGCCGACGTGCACGTTGGCGAGCAGCGCACCGTCGGCCGTCGCCGACAGCGAACGCACCGTCAACGGCGAACCGACGGGGTGCCACTCGTCGCGTCCGGGTACGGCGTCGAACCCGGCGAGCGGCGAGAGCGTCGCACCCTCACGCTTCAGCATCTGCGGGCCGACCGTGCCTGCGAACACCTCGTCGGCGGCGGTCACGAGGCTCGAGAGCTGCAGGTCGCTCGACGCCAGGGCCGCCCACGTCCCGTCGTCGCCGTGCTGCCAGATCTCGTGCCGGTCGACGATCGCGATCCACGTGCCCGACGGGCCGGGAGTCAGCGCCTCGACCCGGTGACCCTCGAGCGCGGTGCGATGATCGCCCGACGAGCTGACGATGTGATAGCCGTCGCCGGTTGCAACGAGCACGGCCACCGGGCGCGCGCCTACAGCGCAGCACAGGCCGCGATGGCGGCCTCGGCTGCACCTTCGGTTGCACACCGCGTGTCAACGGCGAGGCGCTTCATCACGTCGAGCCGGTCGGGGTGCGCCTCGATGTACTCCGCGACGCGCGCGGGGTCGGCGGTGCCGTCGGGGTTCGTGAGCGCGAACAGCGCGTCGTCGATCAACCCCTCCCCTGCGAAGTCGCTGATACCCCGGAAGACCGACCACGCGACCTGCGCGTCTTCGCACACCGCGGCCACCGCCGCGGTCTCCATGTCGACGGCGACGATGCCTTCCGCGGCCATCAACGCGAGCGCGTCGGGATCGGTGATGAGGTCGTCTCCACAGCTCAACGTTCCTCGCGGCACGATGTCGCCCACGAACGAGGGCCGGAACGAGCGTTCCATCGCGCGCCCGACGACCGTTTCGGGCACGATGACGTCGCCGATCTTCAGCACGCTCATGTCGACGCCGCCGGCGATCCCCACGACCATGACGTGGTCGACATCGTGCTCGAGGATGCGGCGGGCCGCGTCGGCACCGTTCGCCATGCCGATCTTCGTGAGCATCGCGACGACTTCGACGCCGTCACTGGTCGTCCCTCGATAGAGCGCACCGTCGCCCTCCTCGGATCCCACCGTCAGCTGAAGCCGGCGCACGATCGGCCGCAGCTCGGGCTGCATCGGCGCGAGCATCCCGACCCGGCGGGTCATCAGGCGATCGCGTCGTAACAGGCTTCGACGAGGCGCGAGCTGCGCTGGTCGCCCGCGAGGCCGAGGTCCATGCGGCTCATCACGTAACCGAAGCCGAGCTCGGCGTCGGGGTCGGCCCAGCCGACCGAGCCGCCCGCACCGAAATGACCGAACGAACGCGGGCCGCCGAGCTGCACCAACGACGACGGGACGATGAAGCCGAGGCCAAACTGCAGGTCGAGGTTCATCAGCACCGTGTTCGGACCTTCGGTCTCCTGCTTCGACGCGATCGCGACCCGCTCGGGCGTGAGGATGCGAATGCCGTCGACCTCACCGACGCACGCGGCGTAGAGGCGCGCGATCGAACGCGCGTCGGAGATTCCCGCGGCGGCCGGCACCTCGGCCGCGTGCACCGCGCGCGTGTTCCAGATCCCTTCGCCCCCGAACGTGCCGCCACCGCTGAGCGCCTTGCCCATCACCGAGTCGGGTCCCATGAGCGCCGCGATCGACGCGCGGGTTGCGTCGTTGTCGGCCGAGTCGAGGCCGCCGGTGAGGCTGCCCACGAGCATCGCGACGCGCGGCTCGTGCTCCTCGGGAAGACCGATCCAGAAATCGAGATCGAGCGGCTCCGCGATCTCCTCACGGAAGTAGGTCCCGACGGTGCGGCCGGTGACGCGGCGGATGACCTCGCCGACGAGGTACCCGTAGGTGATCGCGTGATAGCCGTGTGCAGTGCCGGGTTCCCACGACGGCTTCTGGTGTTCGAGCGCGTGGATCATCGGCTCCCACGCGAGCGCCTGCTCGAGCGTGAGGGGCTCGTCGACCCACGCGAGCCCGGCGCGGTGCGACAACAGGTAGCGCACCGGGATGTCGGGTCCGGCAGCGAACTCGGGCCAGTAGCTCGCGACCGGCGCGTCGATGTCGAGCTTGCCCTCCTGCGCGAGCTTGTGCGCGCACATCGCCGTCGCGCCCTTCGTCGTCGAGAAGACGCCGATGATCGTGTCGCGCTCCCACGGCGTGCTCTTCGCCGGGTCGGCGAGGCCGCCCCACACGTCGGCGACGATCTGCCCGCGGTGGTACGCGGAGAAGGCGGCACCGACCTCGAGACCCTCCGCGAAGTTCTTCTCGAACGCGACCCGGACCCCCTCGAAACCGGGAGCGGTCCAACCATCAATCGCGGGCTCGTTCATGTCGCGTCCCCCGTCGTTTTGGTATCCCACATTGGCTCACGGCGCTCGGCGAACGCCAGTGGTCCCTCGACCTGGTCGGGATGGCCCCACATCGAGACCAGCTCGGCCGCGCCGGCACGGCACGCGTCGGTGAGCCCAACTTCGAGCGCGCCCCACAGCGCACGTTTGGTGGCCCGCATCGCGGCCGGCGAGTTCTTGGCGATCTTCTCCGCGAGCGCCTGCGCCTCGGCGCGCAACTCCTCGGGCGGGTCGACGATCTGGCTGATCATGCCGAGCTCGTACGCGCGCTGTGCCGACAGCCGCTCGTAGCGACCGACGAACGCCATCCGCATCACGGCTTCGACCGGCATCTTGCGGAGCAACCCGATCGCCTCCACCGAGACGACCTGGCCCACCGACACGTGCGGGTCGAAGAACTGCGCATCAGATGCCGCGATCACGATGTCGGCGTCGGCCACCCAGTGGAAGCCGCCGCCCGCGCAGATGCCGTTCACCGCGGTGATGACCGGCTTCCACACCTCCTGGTGCCACGCCGTGAAGTGCAAATCGAAGTCGACCATCGACTCGCGGTAGCGCTCCATGCCGACACCGTCGCTCGCGATCTCGGTGACGTCGACACCGGTCTGGAACGCGCGGCCCGCTCCGGTGTGCACGATCACGCGCACATCGGGATCGGCGTCGAGCTCCTTCCATGCGATCGCGAACTCGTCACGCATGTGCGCCGACATCGCGTTGAGCCGATCGGGCCGGTTGTTGATCAACCACCCCACCGGGCCGTCGCGCTCCACGATGAGGCAGTCGAAGTGGGAGAACGTCACGAGTCGGCCTTCCGCGCGGCAGGGAGCAGTGGCTCCCAATCTGGCTCGCGACGTTCGACGAACGCCAACGGGCCTTCGGTCTGATCGGGATGGCCCCACAACGCAACCAGCTCCGCGGCGCCGGCCCGGCACGCGTCGGTGAGCCCGAGCTCGAGCGCGCCCCACAACGCCCGCTTCGTGGCGCGCATCGCGGACGGCGAGTTCTTGGCGATGTTCTCCGCGAGCGCCTGCGCTTCCGCGCGGAGGTGATCGGGCGGTTCGACGACCTGGCTCAGGATGCCGAGCTCGTACGCGCGCGTCGCCGACAGCCGCTCGTGCCGACCGGTGAGGGCCATCCGCATGATCGCCTCCATGGGCGACTTCCGCACGAGCGCGATCGCCTCGTACGCGGTGACCTGGCCGATCGAGACGTGCGGATCGAGGAAAGTCGCGTTCGACGACGCGATCACGATGTCGGCGTCGGCGACGAAGTGCAGCCCACCGCCGGCGCACACGCCGTTGACGGCGGCGATCACCGGCTTCCACACCGAGTTGTGCCACGCGCTGATCCGCAGCTCCGCCCGTTTCGTACGCCTCGACTGCTCGCGCAACGCCTCGGGATCGCGACTGAGCTCGACGACATCGAGTCCCGTTTGGAACGCGGAGCCGTTGCCCGTGTTGACGATGACCCGCACCTCCGGATCGTCGTCGAGCTCGACCCACGCGCGCTCGAGCTCGGCGAGCATCCGCGCGTTCATCGCGTTGCCCTTCGCGGGACGGTTGAACTCGAGCCACCCGACGGGCCCGCGCCGCTCGACGACCAGCGTCTCGTATCGACTCACGGGGCGCTCACCCGGGCCGCGAGGTCGCGTCGCAGCACCTTGCCGACCTCACTGCGCGGTAGGGCGTCGATCCGATGGAACGCAACCGGCACCTTGTAGGGCGCCAGATGTTCGCGGCACACCGCGCGCAGCTCGTCGTCGCTCACGTCGGAGGCGGTGACGACGAACGCAACCGGCACTTCACCGAGCCGCGCGTCGGCGACGCCCACCACAGCCGCGTCCGCCACCCCGGGGGCGAGCCGCAACACCTCTTCGACCTGGTCGGGGAAGACCTTGTTCCCACCACGATTGATGACCTCGCCGGCGCGGCCCTCGATCCAGACGAACCCGTCGACGTCGACGCGCGCGATGTCGCCGGTGTCGAGGTAGCCGTCGGCATCGATCCGGTCGGCGAGGTCGTCGCCGACCGCGCCCGCCGCCATTGACGGGGGGCGCACCATGAGGCGGCCGACCGCATCGACCGCGAGGCGCGCACCGTCGGCGTCGACGATCTTCAGGTCGACGCCGGCGTGGGGTCGCCCGAGCGCGCCGAGCTTCTCGGGGTGCTCGCTCGCGTCGGCCGCGGTCCAACCGACGACCTCACCGATCTCCGCCTGCCCGTAGCTGTTGAGCACCACGACGCCGAACTTGTCCATGAACCGCCGGGCCTGGAGTGGTGACAGGGGCGCGGTGATGCTGCGCACGAACCGCAGCGGCGCGAGGTCGGTGATGGCGGGATCGTCGGCGAGCATCGTGATCGCCGCCGGCGGCAGCACCGTCGACCGGATCGCGAACCGGGCGATCAGCTCGGCGAACTCGTGCGTATCGAAGCCGTCCATCACGACGATCTCCGCGCCGGCCCGCAGACCGAACAGGACGTTGTAGATGCCGGCGTTGAGCGCCAGTGAGACCGGGATGAGGTTCGGTGACGGCCGGCGGGGCGAATCGGCACTCTCACGCCGCGCGCCACGAAGCGGACCGAGCACGCGGTCGAGCAGCTCGAAGTAGGAAGCGTGCGTGTGCAGGATCGGCTTCGGTGCACCGGTCGTACCCGAGGTCCAGGTGACGAACGCGGTGCCGGGCGCGTAGACCGTCGGCTCGGGAGCAGAGCTCGTTGTCCGCGACGGTGCATCGTCGTCGCGAACCAGCAGGAGTGGATGCGTCGCGTCGACGACCCGGTCCACCTCGGGTTCCGGGGCCCGAGGATTGACGGGTACGAAGATGCCGCCCGCCAGCCACACCGCGACCATCGTGGTGATGACGTGCGGGCCGTTCGCCATCTTCACCCCGACGGCGTGACCTTCGCGCACTCCCGCGTCGCGCAGGCGCTCCGCGATCGCCTCCGCCTCGGCACGGGCGACACCGGCAGTCAACGTCTCGTCGCGCGCGTGCAGGAGCGGCTCGTCGTCCGCGAACGGGTGCTCCATCAGCAGTGCCGAGAGCGACTCGGGCGTGGTCACGACCGCGGCACCTCGTCCCACGGCGCGTCGAGGTACGGATCCGGCTCGCGAGGGAGACCGAGCACCTTGTCGCCGAGAATGTTCTTGTTCACTTCTGTGGTGCCACCCTCGATCGTGTTGGCCCGGCTACGCAGCATGCTCTTCACCTCGAACGGCATGCCCGCTGCCCACGAGTCGGGATCCAACGACTCGCGATCCGGCACCGCAGGCTCCGACCAGGCGGCTGCGCCCGGGCCGAGCAGGTCGGTCGTGAGCAGCTGGATCCGCTGGTTCAACGAGCCCTGATGCACCTTGCCGATCGATGCGGCCGGGCCCGGCGTTGCGCCGGCGCGCACAGCCGCGCGGACGCGCTGGTTCGTCCAGCCGCGTATCCGTTCTTCGGCCACGAGGCCGGCGAGCCGCGCGCGTACGTGAGGATCGGCGGTGCGGCCGAGCTCCTGCGCGCGGGTCACGACGCGATCGATCCCCGACCCGCCGATGCGGTCGACACCGCCCGAGCCCGACCCGGACACCATCTGCCGTTCGCCGGCGAGGGTGGCGCCGGCGACGCGCCAGCCTTCACCCACGGCTCCGATGCGATACGCGTCGGGGATGCGAACGCCGTCGAGGAACACCTCGTTGAAGTCGACCTCGCCGCCGATGTGACGCAACGGCCGGACCTCGACGCCGTCCGCCCGGAGATCGACGATGAAATAGGTGAGCCCGCGCCGTTTCGCGAGGGTCGGGTCGCTGCGCGCGAGACAGATCGCGAAGTCGGAGACGTGCGCCCACGTGGTCCACACTTTCTGACCGGTCACCACCCACTCTTCGCCGTCGCGCACTGCACGCGTCGCGAGCGACGCGAGGTCGGAGCCGGCACCGGGCTCACTGAGGAGCTGGCACCACTTTTCCTCGTTGCGCACCAGCCGGGGCAGGAACCGCAGTCGCTGCTCCTCACTTCCAAAGGCGAACAACGCCGGCGCGGCGCTGTTGAGCCCCAACGGGTTCAAACGGCCGAGGTTGTAGGGCGCGAGGATCGCTTCCGTCACCTCGGCCTGCGCGGGCGAGAGATCGAGACCGCCGTAGGCAACTGGCCACGTCGCAACCGCGAGCCCGGCGTCGGCGAAGCGCGGGTACCACTTCTCGTACGCGGCGCGTGTGCGCACGCTGCGAATGGCCGCGCGCCCGCCGCGTGCCGCGGCGTCCTGCCACGCGCGGGGCACGTGCTCCTCGACCCAACTCGCGACGACCGCGCGGATCTCGTCGTCGGGTGACGACCGGTCCAACGGCAAGCGGGCCGGGTCATCCACAGTGGAATTATGGTACGTCCCGTGGACTCGGAGCGGCCGCAACGGGCGCTGCCAGTGCGGAACAAGACGGCGAGGCGCATGCGGACGCGACCATGAGCACCGGGATAACGGACGAGGGTGTTGCCCGTTTGCGCGCCCGGATCGGGATCGCGCAGCCGCATCCTCAACCACCGCACTACCTCTACCCGAACGAGGACGCCTTCCGCCACGTCGCGCACGCGTACGGCGACGACAACCCACTGTGGTGCGACCGCGAGTACGCGTCGAAGTCGCGCTGGGAGGGCCCGATCGCGCCGCCGAACCTCGCCGGCGGAGACACGCTGATCGGCGAAGACGAAGTCAGCCGGCTCGACGAAGAATCACAGGCCCTGATGAAAGGCGACCCGCTGCGCGGCGCGCACGCGTTCTACTCGGGAAGCTTTCGCGAGTGGTGGGCTCCCCTGCGGCCGAACACACGCGTCACCCGCCGCAACGCGTTGGTGGGCGTGCACGACAAGCACAGTGAGTTCGCCGATCGGGCCGTGCACGAGTGGACGGCCGAAGTGTTCGCCGGCCGCGACCCCGACGAGGTCCTGTGCGCGCAGTACCGGTTGATGATCCGGACCGAGCGCACCAAGGCGGCGGAACGCGGCAAGTACGACGCGACCGTGATCGAGCCGTACACCGATGACCAGCTCGCGGCGATCGACGCCGTCTACGCGTCGGAACCGGCGCGTCGCCGCGGCGCCGAGCCCCGCTGGTGGGAAGACGTCGAAGAGGGCGACGACGTCGGGCCGATCGTCAAGGGTCCGCTGCGCGTCACCGACATGATCTGCTGGCACGCCGGGATGGGCATGGGCCTCTACGGCGTCAAGGCGCTCCGGCTCGGGTACCAGCAGCGGCAACGGGTGCCGCGCTTCTTCCGGCCCGACGACCTCAATGTCCCCGACGTGCAGCAGCGCGTCCACTGGGACGCCGAATGGGCGCGGCGTGCGGGCAACCCCGCGATCTACGACTACGGGCGCATGCGCGAGACGTGGCTCGTCCACCTCTGCACCGACTGGATGGGCGACGACGCGTGGCTGTGGAAGCTCGACTGTCAGTTCCGGCGCTTCAACTACGTCGGCGACACCCACTGGATGACGGGTCGGGTCGTGCGCAAGTTCCTCGCCGAGGGCGACCGGCCCGCGGTCGAGCTCGAGTGCCAGGGCACGAACCAGCGGGGTGAGGTCACCACGCCGGGCCACGCGACGGTCCTGCTGCCCAGCCTCGAGCACGGCGCGGTGCGCCTCCCCAACCCACCGGGTGGCGCGACCACATCGGAAGCGGCACTGCGCGCAGTCGTCGACCGCTTCGCAGCGATGGAGGGGACGCAACCACCCAGTGAGCAATCACACGGTGAAGCGCATGCGTACCCGACCGGCACGATGGAGGGGACGCAACCACCCAGTGAGCAATCACACGGTGAAGCGCATGCGTACCCGACCGGCACGAT
>JBBSEC010000140.1:0-9766 GCA_038240075.1 Acidimicrobiia bacterium | reverse complement strand
GCGCTCGCTCGGCCGCGATCAGGTTTCAGCGAAGACTCAAGAGCTCCGCTCGCCGCCCGTCTTGATGGTCGCGCTCGCTCGGACGCGATCAGGTTTCAGCGAAGACTCAAGAGCTCCGCTCGCCGCTCCTGACGCCTCAGCCGACGGGCGCGTTCATGCGGGAACCAGCGGCAGGTTCGACGCGCTGGTTCAGAGCGTGGGCGGGGCGCTGCGGCGGTCGGGATCGCTGGGGCTCATGAGCCCGACCGCGTTGCCGTCGGGATCCTCGACGATCGCGTAACGGGCGCCCCAGAACGCGTCGTACGGAGGCTGGTGGCTGCCGTAGCCCGCGTCGACGACCTCGTTGTAGAGACGGTCGACGTCGTCACGCGTCGAGACGCGCAGGCCGAGCACCACACCGCTGCGCCCCTTCGTTCCGGGCCAGCCGGCATCCCACTTCGGCGCGAACTCCTCGCTGTCGAGATCGAAGTCCATCCCGCCGGGCACCTCGGCCGAGCGGTGATGGTCGTCCCACAGCGGGTCGCGATCGGGGATCGAGACACCGAGGCGGCGGTAGAACTCGACCGCGGCGGCCATGTCCTTCACGACGAGGTTCACCGCGTCGAGTACCGGACGCTCGTCCATCATCCCCGAGACGCTACCCCTCCCCCAGCCCGGTGCCGCCGGCGCTTCGTAAACTGAGCGACCGTGGAGGATCGCATCACGGCCGGGCTGTACCTGGAGATGACGGATCTCGCCGCCGGCGCGTACGCCGCGGACCGGGTGCCGGCGGTGCTGGGTCTGCCGACGGTCGAGCGCGCGACCTGGTGGCGCAATGTGCACCGCGACCGCGACGACCTGCCGCGCGTGCTCCCGGAGTTCGACCTTCTCGGCGTCTACGAGGTCGCCCCCGACTTCACACCGCCGCCCACGCCGCCGGGCATCACCGGCTACCACTTCGTGCACTACCGGCGCCCGGGTCAGGGCATCGTGACGGGCCGGCCGACGATCGGGCTCTCCCTCGTGCTCATCTCGCCGAAGGAACCGCAACGAGCCCAGGAGCTGCGCGACTGGGCCGACTTCGTGCACATCCGGCACATCGCCGCCGCGGCGGTTCCCGGCTACTCGATGATCACGCCCTACGAGCACGCTGGGGGCGGCGGTGACAGTGACGACCCCCGCTACATGCACTTCTACGAGATGGACACCGACGAGCCCGAAGTCGCGTTCAAGGCGATGACACCGCTCGTCGCGGCGCGCATCGGCGGGTTCGAAACCGAGGCGTTCAAGCACTGGGCGTTCGGGCCGAGCCTGCGCATCATGTACGTCAACACGTTCCAACGCATCGGCGAGCGAACCCGCGGGTGAGCACCGACGAGCACGATCTCTTCGCGGTCATCCACCGCCAGCGCGCGTGCCGCGCCTTCTCCGACGAGCCGCTCGACGACGCGCTCGTCGCCCGCGTGCTCGACGCGGCAACGTTCGCACCGAGCGCCGAGAACCGTCAGCCGTGGGAGTTCGTTGTCGTTCGCGAGGCGCAGGCCCGCTCGCAGCTCGGCGACCTCACCGCGCGTGCGTGGGAAGGCGGCGGGCGCGAGTTCTCCCGCGCGCGCCTCGACGACAAGCTCCTCGCCGACGTCGAAGCCGGCGCGACCGGCGGGGTCGCCGCCGCACCCGTCGTGATCGTGGTGTGTGCCGACACCGAGCGCGGTCTGCTCCAGACGGTGCCGTCGTCGATCTTCCCGGCCACGCAGAACCTGCTCCTCGCCGCGACCGCGCTCGGGCTCGGAAGCGCCCTGACGACGATCACCACCGCGTTCGCACCCGAGCTGCGGACACTCCTCGCACTTCCGGAGCACCTCGTGCCCGTCGCCGTCGTGCCGCTCGGACGACCGGCGCGCGCACTCGGACCGCCGCGTCGCGACCCGTTCGCTGCGCACACGCACCGCGAGCGCTTCGGAACCGGGTGGTAGCACGCGCACCTACGCGATCGTGACGACCGCGCCGCCTGCCCGCGCGGAGACCCGCACTGCATCGAGGACCTGCATCTCCGCGAGCCCGTCAGCAAAGGTCGGCACCGCAACCACTTCGGAGTAGGCCGCGCCGGTGACCGCGGCCATGAGCACTTCGCAGAGTCTTGTGTAGGGACCGATCTCGAGGTGGGTGAACCGGTGCCGTGGGTCGTCGCTCTCGGCCGTCGATGCGACCGGCGCGAGATCGTCGGGAACGTCGAGGAGCCGGGAGCCGTCGCGGTCGGCGATCCACGCGCCGGCATCGTCGATCCAGAGGGTGCCGTCGGTCCCCGCCACCGCGGTGAGGCCACGCATCGGGCCCCAGGCCGCCGCGGTCTGCTGCATGACCCCGTCGACGCCCGACCGCAGCCGGAAGCGAATCGTGAAGCTGTCGTCGGCGACATTCGTGCGCGCGGAAACGACCGCGAGGGTGGCGCTCACCGACTCGAACTCACCGAGCCAATTTCGCACCTGGTCGACGACGTGCGAGCCCGACGCACCGAGCCAACCGCCACCGCGCGACGCGTCGAACCACCAGCCGGGCAGCCGCGCCTCCGGGTCGGCGACGAGACCGACGATCGAGACGAGTGACACGAAACGGGGCTCACCGATGCGCCCCGCCGCGATCGCGCGGCCGACGACCGCGCGGTCGGGAGCCCAGCGGAACTCGTGCCCGACGAGGTGGCCGACGCCCGCGCGCTCGGCCGCGTCGAGCATCGCGGCAGCTTCCACGGCATCGAGCGCGAACGGCTTCTCGCACAGCACGTGCTTCCCCGCGCGCGCCGCTTCGATGGCGAGCGCCGCATGCGTTGCGGGCGGAGTGGCGATGGTGACGGCCTCGACTCCCTGGATCGCGAGCGCGTCGGAGAGGGTCGTGGTCGCGCGGGGAACACCCGAACGTTCCGCCCGTCGGGCCGTGCGCGCCTCGTCGCGCCCCACGAGCGCGACGACGTCGAAGCCCGCGGCGCGCAGCGCGGGCACGTGGACGCGGCAGCCGAACCCGGTGCCGACCACGACCGCCCCGGGCCGGGATTGCTCCCGATCCGACGGCACGGCTCAGTAGCCCTCGGTGAGATCGACGACGTCGCGCAGCGGCCGGCCGTCGACGTGCCGGTGCAGGTTCTCCACGAGCACCGCGATCGCGCCGGTGAAATGCTCGGTCGTTCCCCACGAGACGTGCGCGCTCAACCGCACCTTCGGGTGCGCGTACATCCAGTGCCCGACGGGCAGTGGCTCCGGATCGACCGTGTCGAGCGTGGCCATCGCGACGCGGTCGTCGTCGAGCGCGACGCGCAGCGCGTCCTGGTCGATGAGTGAGCCCCGCGCGATGTTGACGATGTGCACGCCCGGCTTCACCGCGGCGAGCGCGGCTTCGTCGACGAGGTGGCGCGTCCGTTCCGTTCCGGGCGCGGCCAGCACGAGATGGTCGGCGTCGGGCAGCAGCTCCGCCACGTCGGTGACGATCTCGACTCCCGGGACCGGGCTCGGTGCCGCGGTGCGGCGCACCGCGCGCACACGCATTCCGAAGGGGAGGGCGCGCTTGGCGATCTCGACACCGATGCCACCGAGGCCGACGAGCGCGAGCGTCTTGTGCTCGAGCGTGCTCAGCCGGTGAAAGTTCCAGTGCTTCGGTGGCGCGTCGAGCCAGACGGCGGGCATGTCCTTGGCGAACGCGAGCATCGCCGCGAGTACGAACTCCGAGATCGCGACGCCGCTCGCGCCGCGCGCGCACGTGACCGTGCGACCGTCGAAGAGCTCGGCCGGCAGGCCGTCGATGCCGGTGCCGGAGAGCTGCACCCACGGCACGGTTCGCACCCAGGGCGCCAGCACCTCCCACTCCCCCCAGCCTCCGAACATCACGTCGGCACTGAACCCGGGCGGCGGGCCGGCGGGGCTGAACTCGACGATCTCGGCATCGGGGAAGTCGCGCCGCACCGCCTCGGCGGCGCGGTCGCCCAACTGGTTCACCACTCGCATCGGCATAGGTTTCTCCTGTGTCGACCGGAGCCTAGGGTGCACCGATGCGAGCCGAGTTCGTGGCCGGCGGTGTGCCTTTCGGTGAGGGTCCGGTGTGGTGCCCCGACGACACGCTGGTCGTCACGAGCGTCGCCGCGGGAGCGCTCTTTCGCGTGCCGCCCGGGCGGGACGGCACTGGCAACGCGGAGCGGTTCGCGGAGACGGGCGGTGGTGCGAACGGCGCCGCGCTCAGCGCAGACGGATCGATCCTCGTCACCCAGAACGGCGGCTTCGACGTCGGCACGCTCGGCATGGTCGACGGCGCGCCTCCGGTGACCTCGAGCCCCGTGACACCGGGACTGCAGCTCGCGACGCGCGACGGCGTCGTCACCTCCCTGCTCAACGATGGCTTCCACGCGCCGAACGACCTGTGCGTCGCTCCCGATGGCACCGTCTTCTTCACCGATCCCGGCCACTATCCCCCGCCCGAGCCCGAGTACGGCCGCGTGTTCGCGTTCGCCACCGACGGAACCATTCGGTTGATCGCCGACCATTTCCTCTATTGCAACGGGATCGCGGTCGACCGCGACGGTTCGCTGATCGTCGTCGAAGGGCGCGGGCTGCAACGTCTCCTCCCCGACGGCGGCCGCGAGTGGGTGATCGAGAAGCTGGGTCGCGGCGGAGGCGACGGGTTCTGCCTCGACACCGACGGCCGCTTCTACGTCGCGTCGACGATCGAGCACGGCGTGCGCGTCGTCGAGCCCGACGGCACCGTCGTCGACTTCCTCGAGATCGAAGGCGACGGGCTCACCACGAACTGCTGCTTCGGCGGACCCGACCTGCGCACGCTGTACGCAACCGACGCGATTCCCGGAAACGTCGTCGCGTGGGAAGGGATGCCGACACCAGGGCTGCCCCTCACCGCGTGGCCCGGGCTCACAGGCGCCTGACGCCAGTGGCGACACGGACGACGCCGCGCGAAGACGACGCGCCGACGCGCCACGCCGACTACCGACCGCACCTCGACGGTCTGCGGGCGATCGCCGTCTTCCTGGTCGTCGCCTTCCACGCGGAGATCGCACGGATGTCGGGCGGCTTCATCGGGGTCGATGTCTTCTTCGTGCTGTCGGGCTACCTCGTGACGCAGCTGCTGTTGCGCGACCTCGGTTCGTACGAGCGGATCCGCCTCCGCCGCTTCTACGCCCGGCGCTACCGCCGCCTGCTGCCGGCCGCGTTCGTCGCGCTCGTGGTGAGTGCCGGGGCGTACGTGCTCGTCGCCTCCGCGGCCGAGGTCTCCGACTCCAAGAGCGCGTTCCGCGCCGCGTTCCTCTACGTCGCGAACTGGCACTTCATCAACCAGGGCTCCGACTACTTCGCGTCCGACATCAACCGCAGTCCGGTGATCCACTTCTGGTCGCTCGCGGTCGAAGAGCAGTTCTATCTGCTGTGGCCGCTCCTGCTCGGCGGGTTGTTCGCCGCGTCGAAGCGGATGGGTACCCGGCAGGTGACGCTCGTGCGCGCCGTCGTCGCGCTCGGTGCACTCGCGTCGGTCATCGCCGCGCTGCACATCTCGAACACCAATCTCAACCGCGCCTATTACGGCACCGACACGCGGGCGTACCAGTTGCTCGCCGGCGCGTTGTTGGCGCTGACGCCGAGGTTGTTCGTGCTCGGCGAACGCGTGAGGAAGCTGCTCGAACCCGTCGCCGTGCTCGCGCTGGCGGCCATCCTCGCCCTCGCCACCTCCACGATCCACATCAAGACCATTCATCGCGGCGTCGCGGTGACGCTGGCCGCATGCGTGCTCATCATCGCGATCGAGAGCGCGCGCACCAGCCTCGTCGCACGAGCCCTCTCCCAGCCCGTGGCCGCGTACCTGGGGCGCCTCTCGTACGGTATCTACCTCTGGCACTGGCCGGTGATCTTCGTTCTGACCCGCAAGACCTCGCTCGGACCGGTCGCGGTCTTCGTGGTGACCTGTGTCGTCGCGACCGCCTTGGCCGCGACGAGCTACCACGGGCTCGAGCTCGGCATCCGGCGCTCGCCGCGACTCGACCGCTACCCGCTGCAGGTCATCGCGGTCGGGCTGACCCTGAGCATCCTCGGCGGTCTCGTTGTCGTGCCCGCGGTCCTGAACACGAAGCACGCGTCGGCGCTGTCGATCAACGGCGTCGACCCGACAACGCTCGATTGGCGCGCAGCGGCCAGGGACATCGTCAAGCCGCCCGATTGCACACCCGAGAACATCAAGTCGTGCACGATCGTTCACGGGACCGGAGCGCACATCCTGCTCCTCGGCGACAGCAACGCGATGATGTACATCCCGACCTTCACCGCGATCGCCAAGGGCGACAACCTCACGCTTTCGGTGGCCGTCTATCCGCTGTGCCCGTGGCAACAAGATCTCTTCTTCTTGATCGGGGTCAACCCGTGCAAGCAGCGGAAGGTTCCGTGGTACGGCGGCGTCATCGACAAGCTCGATCCCGACGTCATCTTCGTCGCCGACCGACCGATCGACGACCCCGCGTACCCGACCGCGGTGTTCACATCCGGAGCCTCGTTCAAGCCCACCGCGCCCGGCTTCCTGCCCGCCTTCCAGCGCGCGACGACACAGAGCCTTGTGCGCCTCGAGAAGCCCGGCCGCAAGATCGTCATCATCCAGCCGATCCCGATCGCGAGGGTGAAGGACGATCCCCTCGAGTGCCTCTCGAGCGCGACGAGTGTCGACCAGTGCATCTATCAGGCCAACGCCGCGCCGACTGCGGTCGAGCGGCTCTACGACCGCGACGCGCGCCCCGGTGTGGTCTCGACGCTTGACCTCGACCGGGTCGTGTGCCCGCGCCTCCCCAAGTGCGACCCGGTCGTGAACGGGATCATCGTGAAGCGCGACACCGACCACATCACGGCCACGTTCGCCGCCGCGATCGCGGTGCAGGTCGATGCCGCCCTCCACCGCGACGGCGTACTCGGCTCCGGCTAACCCAACGCGCGCAGGACGGTGGCGAGCTCGACGGCGCAGGCGCGCGGGTCGGCGAGGCCCCAACCGTGCTCGGGGAGATCGAAGTACTCGACCGAGCACCGGCCTTCGTACCCGAGGCTCTGGAGCCGCTGCACGACCGCGGCGAAGTCGACGACGCCACGCGGATCGCCGGCCGGAAGCTGTGTCGCGCCGGGCATGCCCTGCCGCAGCTGCACGTGGCGCGCGTACGGCAGCAGCTCGAGCGGATCACCGCCCCAGTCGGCCACGTGTCCCGTGTCGACCAGCAACGCGAGCCCGGGCACCGCGTCGAGCATCGCCAGCACCCGCTCGGTCGAGCCGACGACCGATCCCGCCCACGGCTCCATCAGGCAGCCGGGCGCGGCACGAAACCGCTCGACGGTCTTCTCCCAGCGTCCCGGCGCGTCGGCGGGCGCGGGAGTCGTGCACCAGCCCGCGGCAGGGCGCGGGAACGCCGTGGGGCATCCGATCGGAAGGGCGAGCGTTGCCGGGTCGGTGCCGACCATCGGATCGATGTGCTCGAAGCCGTCGTCGCGCGCGGGTCGCGCCCGATCCTCCACCGACGCCACCCCCGCGTAGACGACGTCGACCACACCCAGACCGAACGGGAAGGGCACGGTCAGTTCTGCTTACGCTCCATCGACTTCGGCATCGTCATCCCGACCGGCTGGAGGTGTTGGCCGAGGATCTTGTCGAAGTTGTCGGCGACCTCGCCGGGCGTGAACCCGCCGTCCTTCCACATCCACGCGATCTGCTTCGGCTGCTGGAAGAGCGTGTAGCCGAACTCGGTGCGACCGAGGATCTGCCCGTTGACGTGACCCGCGGCCTCCGACGCGAGGAACGCGACGAGCGGCCCGTTCAACGCCGGGTTCTCCTCCGCGGGAGGCGCCTCCCCCGACTTCTCGAACAGCGCCGCCGTCATCCGCGTCGCGCCCGACGGCGCGACCGCGTTCACGGTGATGCCGTAGCGGCCGAGCTCGAGCGCCCACACGAAGGTCATGCCCATGAGGCCGGCCTTCGCGGCGCCGTAGTTGGTCTGCCCGAAGTTGCCGCGCAGGCCCGCCGACGACGTGATGTTCACGATGCGCCCGTAGTTGCGGTCCTTCATGACCGGTGCCGCGTGGCGCGCACAGTTGAACGAACCCTTGAGGTGGACGGCGATGACGGAGTCGAAGTCGCTCTCGTCCATCTTCACGAGGGTGCGGTCGCGCACGATGCCCGCGTTGTTCACGAGGATGTCGACCGTGCCGAACGTGTCGACGGCCGTCGCGACGAGCCGTCCCGCGCCGTCGAAGTCGGAGACCGAGTCGTAGTTGGGAACCGCGGCGCCACCGAGCTTCTCGATCTCGGCGCACACCGCAGCGGCAGGATCGTCCTCGGTGCCGCGCCCGTCGAGCGAGACGCCGACATCGTTCACGACGACGTGCGCACCTTCACTCGCGAAGCAGAGCGCGAACTCGCGGCCGATGCCGCGGCCGGAACCGGTGACGATCGCGACCCGGCCGTCGAGGAGTCCCATCGTGGCCTAGGACGCGACGGCGGTCGCGGAACCGGTGATGGCGCGGTCGCCGTTCTGGTTCGTCACCGCGAGGTCGAGGTCGACGAGTGTGAGTCCCTGCTCGTCGCGCGTTCCGGTGACGGTCGCGACACAGGTGAGCACGTCGCCCGGCCACACCTGCTTGGCGAACCGCACCTTCAGCACGCGCACCGCCTCGGGACCGAACCAGTCCTTGACGACACGCGCGGCAAGACCCATCGAGAGCATGCCGTGCCCGAACACCGACGGGTTGCCGACCTGGGTCGCGATCGTGTCGTCGTGGTGCATCGGGTTGAAGTCGCCCGACGCGCCGGCGTAGCGCACGAACATGGTGCGGGTGAGCGGCGGAAACTTCTGCTTCCGCTCGTCGCCCACAGTGACGGAACTGCTCGCGGCCACGCTGCACCCCTCGCGAAACACTGGACGTCGGAAACGGTCGGACCTGACGGAAGCGTCAGAGCGTATCCGCCCCATTTCGCCAACGCATGTCCCGGGAAACGTGACACGGGTGTCGGGCTTGCGTAGCGTGGCCGGGTGCCCCGCTCATCGTCATCGGCAGCGCCGCGGCACGACCCCGCCGATGCCGAGCAGCCGACACCACGCGCCGGACGGCCCGCGCAGGGCCGGGAGCTGCGGGCCCGCGGGCAACGCACACTGCGCAAGCTGCTCGATGCCGGCACCGAGGTCTTTGCAACCCGCGGCTACCACGCCGCCAGGGTCGACGACATCGTGAAGCTCGCCCGCACTTCGCACGGCACGTTCTACCTCTACTTCTCGAACAAGGAAGACCTCTTCGGCGCGTTGACGGCCGAGGTCGCGGCCGCGATGCACGAGCTCGCCGAGGCGCTCCCCGCCCTCGAGCCCGGCCCCGACGGCTTGGCCGCCCTGCGCGCCTGGGTCGCGCAGTTCAGCGAGCTCTACGACCGCTACGGACCGGTGATCGTCGCGTGGACCGAGGCCGAGATCGGAGACAGCAGCTTCGGTCGCCAGGGCGACGATCTCATCGCGCAGCTCGCGGGCGTGCTCGTCGCGCGCATCCGCGTCGTCGGCCCACCCGGCATCGAGCCAACGGTCGCGGCCCTCGCGCTCGTCGCGATGATCGAACGGCTCCACTACTACTCGATGACCCGCCAGGTGCGGCTCGTGCACGACGCGATGATCGATACGCTCGCGTCGGTGACGCACGCCGCGATCTGCGGACCGCTCGCGCGCTAGTCCTGCGCCGACGAACCGTCCGCTCGACCGCTCAACAGCAGGCGCTCCGAGAGGTCGCCGAGCTCGGCG
>JBBSEC010000139.1:0-9770 GCA_038240075.1 Acidimicrobiia bacterium | reverse complement strand
GTTTCGCCTCGCGGGCGTCGACCGCCGCGTCGGACCGTTCACCGACATCATGATGGGCAGTGGAGATCTCCTCGTCTTCGGCCGCGAGAATCGCCGCATCTTCCACGGCGTGCCGAAGGTGTTTCCCGACACCGCTCCTCATGATCTCGGGCCGGGTCTCGGACTTCCGCGCGGACGACTCAGCATCACCGTTCGCGAGACCGGTCTCTCATGAGTGCGGCGTGTCGCGACCGCGTCGACGGGTTCGACTGGACCGCGCTCGCGGCGGGTCTCGACGACGTCGGCGTCACGGTCACCCCACCGGTGCTGAGCCTCGACGAGTGCCGAACTCTCGTCGCCCTCTACGACGACCACACCCGTTTCCGCTCGACGATCGACATGGGCCCGCGTCGCTTCGGCGAAGGCCAGTACCGCTACTTCGCGTATCCGCTGCCCGCGCTCGTGACCGACCTTCGGGCTGCGTTCTGGCCGCGCCTCCTGCCGATCGCGCGCGACTGGGCGGAACGACGCGGGCAGCCCGCGCCGTGGCCCGACGATCTCGGCGACTGGCTCGAGCGGTGCCACGCGGCGGGTCAGACGCGATCGACGCCGTTGATGCTGCGGTACGAAGCCGGCGACTGGAACGCGCTGCACCGCGACCTCTACGGCGATCTCGTGTTCCCGCTGCAGGTCGTCGTCGGGCTGCAGCAGCCGGGCGACGACTTCACGGGTGGCGAGTTCGTCGTCGTCGAGCAACGACCGCGCGCGCAGTCACGCGCCACTGCGACCGAGATCCCGCGCGGGCACGCACTGGTGTTCACCACTCGCGACCGGCCGATCCGGACGCAGCGAGGCTGGTCGGCCGCGCCGATGCGCCACGGGGTGAGCAACGTGCACACCGGCCAACGGACCACGCTCGGCGTCATCTTTCACGACGCGACCTGACTCCCGGCGCGCAAGGTTGGGACCTTCGGCACTCGTCGCACTCACGATGAGAGCGGACAATCAGGGGCAGCTGAGTCGGCATCCGTCTGTGCGACTCGACCTTGACGAAGGAGACCGCGTGATGAAAGCACTCGTGTACCACGGACCGGACAAGAAGGCCTGGGAGGACGTGCCGAAGCCGACCCTGGTCGACGACACGGATGCCATCGTTCGCGTCGACGTGACGACGATCTGCGGATCCGACCTGCACATCTTGAAGGGTGACGTGCCCGAGGTCACCGTGGGGCGCATCCTCGGCCACGAAGCCGTCGGCACGATCGAATCCGTCGGCGCGTCGGTGAAGAACGTCAAGCCCGGCGATCGCGTGCTCGTGTCGTGCATCACGGCGTGCGGCGCATGCCGGTTCTGTCGTGAGGCCCGCTACGGCCAGTGCGTCGGTGGCGGCGGCTGGATCCTCGGTCACCTCATCGACGGGACGCAGGCCGAGTTCGTCCGGGTGCCGTTCGCCGACAACTCGACGTATGCGATCCCCGCGGGCGTGGCCGACGAAGAGATCTTGATGCTCGCCGACATCCTGCCGACGGGCTACGAGGTCGGCGTGCTCAACGGTCACGTGCAGCCGGGCGATGTCGTCGCGGTTGTCGGTGCCGGGCCGGTTGGCCTCTCGGCGATCATGGGCGCACGGCTCTTCAGCCCGAGCCACATCGTCGCGATCGACCTCGCCGACAGCCGGCTCGAAGCCGCCAAGCAGTTCGGGGCCGACATCATCGTCAACAACGGTCGTCAGGACCCCCTCGAAGTCATCCGCGAGCTCACCGGCGGTCTCGGTGCCGACGTCGCGATCGAAGCGGTCGGCGTCGCGGCGACGTTCGAGCTCGCGACGACGTTGATCCGCCCGTGTGGCCACGTCGCCAACATCGGCGTGCACGGCACTCCGGCGACGTTGCACCTCGAGCAGCTCTGGGTTCGCGACGTCACGATCACCACCGGTCTCGTCGACACGTCGTCGACGCCGACGTTGCTACGGCTGGCGACAGGCGGGCAGCTCGACGTCGCGCGTTTCGCGACCCATCACTTCCCGATGAGCGAGTTCATCGAGGCCTACGACACGTTCGCGCGTGCCGCCGACACCGGTGCGCTCAAGGTCGTCATCAACCGGAGCTGACGCTCCGCGTTCGCACGGGGAACGCAAGTCCGCGGATCAGACGCGCTGGTGGGCGCGGAGGGTTGCGAGCGCATGCAGCGTCACGGTTCCGCGCCACTCGACCGACTGGGCCGGCGACCATGCCAGCCAGTCGAACGTCCAACCGCCGTCGTCCTGCTGTCCGCGCTCGAGCGCGTCGAGATCGGCGTCGATCTGATCGGGCGTGAAGAGCGCGCGGCTCCGCAGGCCCGGTCGCGGCGACATCGCCACGGGTGTGATCCGCTCGTCGGCGGTGCCGCCCTCCACCGGGAGCGATCCGTCGGGCGACAGTCGCGAACCGAGGGTCTCGATCGCCGCGGCGGCGCGCTCCTCGTCGGGAACCGCGTCGAGGAAGACGAGCGCGAACTTCACCCAGTAACCACCCAGCTCGTCGACGTTCTCGAGCTTGTTCCAGCACCACGCCGTCGCGTGTGCCGCCCACGGATCGGTCGATCGGGCCTCGGTGAGCCGCGCCGCCATCGCGAACGTGAGATGCGACCCTTCGGCCGACGGCTCCATCCACGGTGCGTGCGGAGCGGACGCGGCCGTCGGAAGGACGAACGGCACACCGCCGTCCGCGTTGGCGATCGTCGCGACCCATGCCGTGGCCTCGGTGACCATGTCTCCAACCACACCTTGGTCGTCGAGCGCGTCGATCTCCGCGAGCACCTCGAGTGCTTGCAACGTCGAGGTCGGCTCGCTCTCCGGCGCGCGCACGTCGGGCTCCAGCGCGTGTCCGAAGCCGCCGTCGACGTTGCGGTACGCACGCAGTGCCTCGACGACAGGCGTCACCGACGCACCGTGCAGCAGCACCGCGAGGCGATGCCGGTCGAGCAACCGCGCGTCACCCAGCATGAATCGCTCGGCCGCCTCGACGTTCACACGCATCGACACGAAGAATGAGGGTACGCGACGGCGCGCACCACTTAGTCGGACGCGCCGGACATGCGCATGTGACTCATCCGCCAGATCGCGATGACCAGGAAGACGGCCGCGACGATCAACAGCCGCACGACGGCCGCACCGCCCTGCGGGATCCCCTTGCGCACGACACTGCTCGGCACGTCGCCGAGGAAGCCGACGAAGATCGCGCGGGATTCCCACGTCGGTGAGAGTTGCGCGATCCCCGTCAATGCGGTGCCGAGCAACCGTTCGATCAGGAACACGAAGGTCAACGACCACACCGCGGTTCGATGTGTCAGCACCGCAATGGCAACGAAGACCGCGATGTACGCCGCACTCCCGACGGCCGCGGCGACGAAGGCCGCGGCCGCACTCTCGGGCGTACCGGAAATCACCGCCGCGAGGGCGCACGCGGGCGCGACGGTGACGAGTGCGACGATCGAACCGGCGGTCCAGCGGCCCAGCACGATCTGCCAGGTCGGTGTCGGCGTCAGCCACGTGAAGTGGAACGTGCCCGCGCGCACCTCGGCTCCGAGCACGGAGTCGCCGATCACGAGGGCGGCGATCGGCATGACGAGCCCGAAGATGCCGTCGGCCGCCACGGTTGCGAAGGCGCGCTGTGCCGGGTTGAAGATTCGGTCGGGCCGCACGAACGTGAAGGCACCCGTGGGCGACAGGCTGACGAATCCTGTCTGCATGTGCTCGTGGACGGCGTGGGCGAGCAGCCCGAACAGGAGCGCACCCCCACACGGAACCAGGATGGCCGCCCACCGCTTGCGCGGGAAGCACGACCGGAAGGTGTAGACGACGATCACAACGAAGCGCGACCGGCGGCGGGTGCTCGGTGACTGCACGACGCTCATCGAATCAGCTCCCGGAAGAGGCTCTCGAGCGAGTCGTCGAGCGCACGCACCTCGAGCAAGCGGACCGACCCGTCGCGCGCGACGCGCGGGAGCGCGATCGCAAGCTCGCGTGCGCGCACGGTCTCGATCACGAGCCCGTCGCGAACCGCGTCGAAGGTCACGCCGCCCACGGAGTCGAGCGCGATGAGCGATGACGCCAAGCGGCGTCCATCAGTCGAACGGACGAGCACGTGCCGCGGCCGATCGTCCATCGCGTCGCGAATCGCGTGGTGGCCGCCGGCGGCTGCCAACCGACCGTTGATCAACACGATCACGCGCGGCGCCAACCGCTCGACCTCGTTCAGGATGTGCGAGCTCACGATCACGGTGCGGCCCTGCGCGCCGAGCCGTTGGAACAGGGCGATGAGGTGCAGGCGTTGCACGGGGTCGGCGCCGTTCAGCGGCTCGTCGAGCACGAGCACGTGCGGATCGCAGACCAGCGCGGCGGCGACCTTCGTGCGCTGGCGCATGCCCTTGCTGAACCCGTCGACGCCCCGGTCCGCGACGTCGAGCATCCCGACCGACTGCAGCGCATCCTCCGGAGCGTTCCGGTCGGCGACGCCGTGGAGGTCTGCGGAGTAGTGCACGAACTGGCGCGCGGTGAGTCCACCCGGAACCGCTTCGTCCTCCGGTACGAGAGCGAGGCGTCGGAACACCTCGCGATTGCGACGAGGGTCGCTGCCTTCGACCTCGACGCGGCCCTGGTTGACGTCGATGAGCCCGGTGATGGCCCGCATCAGTGTCGTCTTGCCGGCCCCGTTCGGCCCGAGCAGCCCGGTCACACCGGGCCCGAACGAGCAGCTGAGCTCCGACAGCGCGACCTTCTGGCGGAACCACACCGACACCGTGCTGACCGTCACGGTGGCATGGTCCGCGAACGCTGGATCATCCGCAGGGACGCGTTCGGGGCCGAGCGACGAGGTCACCGTTCCACCCACCGGTATCGACGGAGCAGCACCACGGCTCCTACGAGCAAGACCGCAAGGTAGACGACAATGGCGAGCGCCCCGCCGCTACTGACTGCGCTCAGCGGCGACCCTTGATCGACGTGACCGAGGAACACGAGGTCGCGCAGGTACAGGGGCAGCCGCAGCAGGTTGAGGAGCGCAGCTGGAGAACCGCCGTTGAACTGGGAGTCGCCGACGAAGATGCGCGACGTGATCGACGCGATGAGGAAGAGTCCGATGACGGACGCGCCGGCGACGATTCGACGATCGGTGAGCGACGAAATCGCGAGACCAACGACGGCGTAATACACCGCCAGCAGAACGACCGCGACGGGAACCTGCCACAACACTGCGAGATGACCGGTGAAATAGTCGAGCGCGCTGTCGCTGACAAGCATGTTCCCGACGAACAGCACGACCTGCGGCAGGAACGAGAACGCGAAAAGGATCGTCGCGATCGCGCCGAACTTGGCGACGACGTAGTCGATGCCCGTGATCGGTCGGGCGAACATGAGGGGAAGAACCCGCTGGCGGCGGTCAGGGCACATCACGTCGGGCGCGACCAGCGCGACGAAGAGCAGCAGCGCGGACGAGACGCCGACGTAGTCGTGATACGTGATGATCTTGATTCGCTCGGTCAGGAAGCGGTCGCGCGTCACGTATCCGATTCCGACGTTGACGATCGCCGGGATCGTGACGACGCCGAGGAGCGTGAAGGGTGCGACCTTCTGTCGCCAGGTACGCCGGATGCCCAACGCGCGTCGCATCGACGCCTTGTACAGGGCAAAGGTCGCCGCGCCCCGTCGGCCACGGGGCCCTTCATAGGGGCGATAGCCGCGGTCGTAGACCGCACCAACGGGCCCGGTCGCTCCGGTCTCGACGACGCTCACAGCGTGCTCTCGGCACGTTTCAGGAACACTTCGTCGAGCGATGTCACGCGGGTCGAGAGCCGGTAGAGCGGCAGCTCGAGCTCCGCGATGAGGTTGCGCAACCTATCGAGGTCGTCGTCGCTGCGGACCTGCACTTCGACGACGCCGTCCGCGGCGACCGCCACCCAGCTCGCCGCGTCGAGCGCGGCGACGAGTCGTTCACCGGCCGGGCCGACATCGACGGTCACGGTGCCGGTGCGCTCGAGGAGTGAATCGGTTGCGCCGGCAACGACGAGCCGGCCCGCGTCGATCATCACGACGTAGTCGCACACCTTCTGCACGTCGTCGAGCAGGTGCGTCGCCATCAGCACGGAGATGCCGAACGATCCGAGCCGGGCGACGAGCGCGAGCATGTCGTCGCGGCCGGCCGGGTCCAGACCACTCGTCGGCTCGTCGAGGAGGACGAGCTCGGGGTCGCCGACAATTGCCTGCGCGAGCTTCGTCCGCTGCCGCATGCCCGTCGAGAACTCACCGATCGAGCGGAAGCGCGCTTCGTCGAGCCCCACAAGGTCGAGGATGTCGGACGCACGTTGGCGGGCGGCACGCGCCGGCAACCCACTCAGCTCGCCGAACGTGGCGACGACGTCCGCGGCCGTCTGATCGAGCGGCAGACAGTCGTGCTCGGGCATGTAGCCCAGTCGCGCCCGCACGCCGATCGGATCGCGCGCGACATCGAGACCGCACACCTCGATACGGCCTTGCGTGGGATGGGCGAGCCCGAGCAGGAGACGGAAGGTCGTCGTCTTGCCTGCACCGTTGGCTCCGACCAGACCAACCCGCCCGCGCGGGATCTCGAGGCTCAGGTCATCGAGCGCAGTCGTGCCCCCGTAGCGCTTCGTCAGCCCGTCGATGCGGAGCAGGGATCCAGATTCCACGACGCCGCGAGTCTGCCACCTCGGTAGAACGTCGCTGACACCGCTCTCAGTCTCGGCGCTCGAGCCGTTCGGCACGCAGCTCCCCGCGCCGCACCTTGCCCGCATCGTCACGCAACGGCGTGTCGACGAACTCGTAGGTACGCGGCAACTTGTAGCTCACCAACCGTTCGGCGAGGAACCCGCGCAGCTCCGCTTCGTCGACGGCGGCTCGATCCACTTCGACGATCGCATGGATCCGGTTGCCCTTGTCGTCGTCGGGCAGACCGATCACCGCGCACGAACGAACCCCCGAGTGCTCGAGCAGGCACGACTCGACCTCGGCCGGGTACACGTTCGCGCCGCCAGTGAGGATCATGTCGGCCACGCGGTCGCCGAGGTAGAGGTAGCCGTCGTCGTCGAGCCAACCGTTGTCGCCAAGCGACTCCCAACCGCCTTCGCGTGTGCGCGCCTCGGCACCGACGTAGCGGTACGACGGCGTAGCCCGGCTTCCTCGCAGCCACACCTCGCCTTCGGTGTTCGCGGGGAGCTCGTTGCCGTCGGCATCGCAGATCGCGATTTCGCCGCCGGTCGGCCGACCAACCGAGCCGCGGTGCTCGAGCCACTCGGCACCGGTGATGATCGTCGCGGCCTGTCCCTCGGTTCCTCCGTAGAGCTCGAGGATCCGCTCCGGTCCGAGCCAATCGATCCACGCCTGCTTCAGCCACACCGGGCACGGTTCCGCGAGGTGCCACGCGACGCGCAGGGAAGAAAGGTCGTACGCGGCCCGGACGTCCTCGGGCAGCGCCCAGATGCGCTTCATCATCGTGGGGACGAGGTAGACGACACCGGCGCCGTAGGTCGCGATCGCCGCGAGCGTGGCTTCGGCATCGAAACGCGGAAGCACGACGATGTGTCCGCCCCACACCAGCGCCTGGCACGACCAGACGATCGGGCCGTTGTGATACAGCGGTCCGGGCATCACCAGGCAGTCGTCGATCTCGAACGACAGCGGCGGCGCCGCGTTCGGGTTCACGATCGCGGGATCACCGGAGACGATGAGCTTCGGTCGCCCGGTCGAGCCACCGGATGTCGGCGCCTTCCAAGCCGGGCTCACCACATCGGGCAACGGCTCGGCGCCCGCGCGCTCGGTGGCTTGGTACCCAATCGGAAGACACCAACGCGACGCGAGCGAACCGGTTTCGACACCCACGACCACCGCGGCATCCGCGAGCTCCACCAGCGCCTCGAGCTCGCGGCGCGGCAGGCGGCTGCTCAACGGTTGCGGAATTGCGCCGAGCTTCCATGCCGCGATCGTGGCGACGAACCAATCGACCGAGTTCGGCAACGCGATGCTCACCATCGAGCCCACCCCGACGCCGCCGTCGGCGAGATCGCGCGCCAGCGCATCGGCCCGGTTCTCCAAATCGGCGCGGGTGACCGTCTCCGCGCCACAGGTGACGGCCGCACGGTCGGGTTCCGCTTCCGCGAAGTCGGCCAACCGGCGGGCGAAAGAGATGGCGGGCACCGAAACATCATTGCGGATCGCGCGCAAGACTGTCAGGCAGTGAAGATCGTTCTTGCCGGTGGTTCCGGAACCCTCGGCCGCAGGATCGCCGACCACCTCCGCGCCCAATCGCACGAGATCGTCGTGCTGACGCGCAGCCCCGCGACGCCGGCGCCGTGGTGTTGCGAACCGACCCCGCACTCGCGCTCTCGGGACGCCGTTGCATTCCCGCTCGCCTGTCGGAATGCAACTTCCCCTTCGCGCATCCGACGTTGAAGGCCGCGCTCATTGACCTTCTCGCCGAAGATAGAAAGGATGTTCGACGGACTGAAGCTGGAAGTTGTCGTGATTCCCGTCTCCGACGTCAACCGGAGCAAGGACTTCTACACGGGGCTCGGTTGGCGCCTCGACGCCGACGTCGATCACGTTCAGCTGGTGCAGCTGACCCCGCCCGGCTCCCAGTGCTCGATCCAGTTCGGCGCGGGTCTCACCACGGCCGGCACGGCCCAGTCGACGTACCTCGTCATCAGCGACATCGATGCCGCACGCAACGAACTGGTCAGTCTCGGCGTCGACGTGAGCCCGGTGTTCCACTGTGAAGCGGGCTTCGCGTGCCGGTTCGGCGACGAGGACACGAAAGGTCGCGCGTCGGGCCCCGCGGACGAACGCGCCACGTACGCGTCGTTCGCCACGTTCGCCGACCCCGACGGCAACAGCTGGCTCCTCCAGGAGATCACGACCCGCCTCCCGGGACGGTGAGTCGAATGGATGTCGCGACGCTGGCCGAACTGCTTCGCGAGACGGCCGAACACCACGGCGCGTTCGAGGAGCGCGCGCCGAAACACAACTGGTGGGACTGGTACGCCCCCTACCTCGACGCACGCGAGCACGGAAGCATTCCCGAAGCGGCGACTCGCGCGGCCGACCAGTACATGGCCGAGGTTCACCACATCGTCCCGAGCTGACCGACCATGAAAGGAGGATGACATCGTGCGTGCTGACATCGTTCCCGGCGGCGTCTTCCCCGATTACGCGCTGCCCGACCACACCGAGACCGTCCGCAGGTTGAGCGAGCTCCAGGGCGACGACCCGATGATCCTCACGCTGTCGCGCGGCCACTACTGCCCCAAGGAGCACCAGCAGCACCTCGATCTGGCGGCGTTCCAGCCGAAGATCGCAGTGGCGTACACGCAGATCGTGACCATCGCGACCGACGAGCACCACGTGCTCCAGGAGTTCCGCGCGTCGGTCGGAGCATCGTGGACCTTCCTGTCGGATCCCGGTCGAACGATCCAAACCGACCTCGACATCAAGGAGTACACCGACCCCGACCACGACCCGATGATCCCGCACACGCTCGTGCTCAAGCCGGCCACCGGCATTGACTGGGGCGCGCAGTACGGCGCGCTGGCCGGTCCACGCGCCCGCTACCCGTTGGCCTGTGCGCTCGCGCTCGGCCCGTCGGCGTGGCTCTCGAGCTACGTGCTCCTTCCCCTCGCGAAGGTGTACAAGCCGATCTGGGAATACGACGCGAAAACGCTCGGCGACGACCTCTCCGCCCACCTCGTCTTCGGCACGGCGACTGCCGCGGTGTACGCCGTCCTCAACCGGGAGCGAACGGCGC
>JBBSEC010000138.1:0-9998 GCA_038240075.1 Acidimicrobiia bacterium | reverse complement strand
GGAGCGCGCCGGCCGAGCCGGGGTCGCCCGGGCGGGTCAACATCGCGCCGAGCTGCCGCTCCCACAGGATCGACAGCAGGTGGTCGAGCCCCGGGGCCTCGGGAGCGGCCGCCTCATCGAGCACGATCCACGCGGCGACGAAGGGCGCCAGGGCCTCGGGGTCGCCGACCGCGCCCAGGTCGCCCTCTGGGCCCGCGAGCACCTGCCCGACATCACCACGTAAGCCGGGAAAGACTGGCAAATCCGGAGCAGCCGCAACGGGCGTCATCAGGGCAACGCGGGCCGGTGAACCGTATGCGGATGCGACCAGAAACGCCGAAGGAACGCCAAAGGCCCGCCGAGAGGCGGGCCTTTGGTCGCCGTGCAGCGGGCGGGGCTGCGGGGGCGGGATTTCGGGTTCGAGGGGAGTTAGTTGCCGGGGCCGGAGCTGCCGCTGCCGGGGCCCGAGTTGTCGTCGTTCCCGTGGCCGGAACTGTCGTCGGCGCCGCCGTCGTGACCGGAACCGTCGTGACCGGAACCGTCGTGACCGTGGTCATCGGGGGTGGTGGTCACGGTGGTGGTGCTCGTGCCGTCGTGACCGTGGTCGTCGCCGACCTCGTGACCAGGACCGTCGTGGCCGTGATCGTCGGCCGTCGTGGTCACGGTCGTGCCGTCGTGGCCGTGGTCGTCGGCGGTGGTGCTCGTCGCGTTGGCGTTGCCCGGCCCACGATTCGAGTGGCCGGCCGTCGTCGCCGAGTTGGCCGAGGTCCGGGCGGGGATGATGACCTGCGGTCCCGGCGTCGTGCTCACCGAGTTGGCGACGGCGAAGGCGCTGCCGGCGAGGAGTGGGATCGACAGCGCCGCGAGGGCGACGGAGAATCGGCGGGTACGCATGTGGGGCTCCAGTGGTGGGGGGGTGTCCGATCATCATCGGCTCGGCCCGGTCACGAGAACCAGTGGTCGATGGTGCTACGACCTCGCGATCGGCTTCATACGGGCCGTCACCACGGAACCAGGTCGGACCAGTGCCGGCGGGCGACCTCGGGATGGCTGCGCAGCCAGCCCTTGAGGGCGTTGGTGCCGTATTCGGCGAAGATCGGGTTGTCGGGGTCTGCCCCGTCGCCCCGGGCATCGGCGGCGAGCTCGGCCGGAAGGGTCACGGGCGCCAGACGGGCGTCGAGCCGGGGGGCGAAGAAGTAGGGCACCGAGATCCGCTCCCCTCCCGCGGGCGGGCTGACGACCCGGTGGACGGTCGCCCGGTAGTAGCCGCGCGTCGCCACTTCGAACATCTCGCCGATGTTGCACACCAGCGCGCCGGCAACCGGATCCGCGTCGATGAAGCCGCCTTCGCCCGCGACCTGGAGCCCGCCGATGTCGTCCTGGAGCAGGATCGCCAGGTAGCCGTAGTCCTTGTGTGTGCCCACGCCCTGCCCCGCGCCATCGGCGGCGGCGTCGGCGGCGGGTCGCCCCGGATAGCGGATCACCTTGAGGTGTGAGGTCGGGTCGACGGCGAAGGTCGGGTCGAAGTGGTGCTCGGGCTGACCCAACGAGAGCGCGAACGCGCGCACGAGGTCGAGCGCGAGCGACTGCATCGCGTCGATGAACGGCACCAGGACCTCGCGCAGACGCGGGAACGCGGGCGGCCACTGGTTGGGACCCTGCAGACGCCAGTACGGCGGCTCGCCCGGCCCCGGCTCGCGTGGTTCGCGTTCGGCACCGAGGTCGAGCTGCTCCCGCCAGTCGGGACGCCCGTTGGTCCGTTCGGCTCCGACCCGCGTGTACCCGCGGAACTGCGGCGAGCGCACGTTCTCTATCGCGAGCTTGTCGACAGCGGGCAGGGCGAAGAACTCCCGACTCGCCTTGAGCACCGCCGCGCACTGCGCGGCGCCGATGCCGTGCCCCGTGATCATGAAGAACCCGGGCCCGTGGCACGCGACGCGCAGCCCGGTGACGAACGTCGCGCCCTCGCCCGAGCGGTCGCCGGCGCGGAACGCGGCGATGTCGAGCAGCGGAAGGCCGCGGCCGCGACGCCGGTCGGTCACGGTCAGTGCCCCTCGAAGCGTGGCTCCCGGCCCGCGGCGAACGCCTGTCCCGCTTCGATGAAGTCGGCCGAGGTGAGGCACACCAGCTGGGCCTCGGCGGCGGCCCGCATCCCGAGGGCCGTGGTCTGTCCCCAGCCGCCGCGCACCGCGGCCTTCGCTCCGCGCAGCGCCAGCGGCGGGCGCGTGAGCAGCTCGGCCACCAGCGCATCGACCGTCTGGTCGAGGTCGTCACGCGCGACGACCCGGTTCACGACGCCCAGCGCGAGCAGCTCGTCGGCCGGGACGCGGGCACCGGTCAGCATCATCTCCAGTGCCTTCGCCGGACCGACGAGGCGGGGGAGCCACACGGTTCCGCCGAGGTCGGGCATGAGTCCCCAGTTGAGCTCGAGCAGGCCCATGCGCGCGTCGTCGGCGACGATCCGCAGATCGCAGGCGAGGGCGAGCTGCATACCGGCTCCGTACGCGTGGCCCTGGATCTTGGCGATCGTCGGGTACGGCGCGTCTTCGAGCCAGCTGAACGCCCGTTGGATGGCGAGGATCCCGTCGACGTCGGATCCCACCGGAGCGGCGGCGGTGGTCGACGTCGTGGTCGAGGCGGTGGTCGAGGCTGCGGCCGGCGGCGCGGTGAAGGTCGAGATGTCGATCCCGGCCGAGAACGACCGGCCCGCGCCGGCGACGACGAGCACCCGGATCGTGTCGTCGGCGGCCAGCTCGGCACCGACCCGGGCGAGGTAGTTCCACATCGCCACGGTCTGCGCGTTCAGCTTGTCGGGACGGTTGAGGGTCACGCGGACGACGTCGCCGTCGCGCTCCACCGCGATCTCGGCGATCGCTTCGGTCCTGATGTTCTGAGTCATGGCGCTTCAGTGTTGCACGCCCGCGTAGCGTGGCGTCCATGCAACCGCGCATCGACCCGGAGCCCAGCGCCGACGAGCGGGTCACCCTGACCGGCTTCCTCGACTGGTACCGCGCCACCATGATCCTCAAGATCGACGGCGTCACCGACGAGCAGGCGCGCACCCGTTACGTCCCGAGTGACACCTCGCTGCTGGGGCTCGTGCGCCACCTCACCGAAGTCGAGCGCAGCTGGTTTCGTCGCCGGCTCCGGGGCGAGGACGCGCCACCGCTCTACTACTCCGAGGCCGACCCCGACGGCGACTTCCATCCCGGTCTCGACTGGACCGTTGCCGAGGCGGTCGCGGCCTACGAGCGCGAGTGCGACGTCTCCCGCGTGATCGTCGCCGACACCGCGAGCCTCGACGAGCTCACGGTTGTCCCGATCAAGGACTACGACGCGCCCGTGAGCCTGCGCTGGATTCTGGTGCACATGATCGAGGAGACCGCGCGCCACGCGGGCCATGCCGACATTCTGCGCGAGCTGATCGATGGAGAGACCGGTGACTGAGACCACGACCATGCCGTCCGCGATCGCCGCCGCCGACGCGGTGAGGCGCGGCGAACGATCGGCCGTCGCGCTCACGGAGCAGTGCCTCGCCGCGATCGAAGCCGCGAATCCGGAGCTGAACGCGTTCGTGCATCTCGACGCGCAGGGCGCGCTCGGCGATGCCGCGCGCGTCGACGCGCGTGTCGCCGCGGGTGAAGATCCCGGTCCGCTCGCCGGCGTTCCGTTCGGAGTGAAGGATCTCGACGACTGCGCGGGCATGCCGACGACGCACGGCTCGCGTTGGTACCTCGGCTTGCCGCCCGTGGAACGCGATGCGTTGCACGTCGAGCGCATCCGCGCCGCGGGCGCGATCCCGATCGGCAAGACCGCGGCCCCGGAGTTCGGGACGTTCGCGTACACCGCGAGCCCCGCGCTCGGCGTGACCCGCAACCCGTGGAACCCGGAACGGACGCCAGGCGGGTCGAGTGGTGGTTCGGCGGCCGCGGTGTCGTCGGGGATGGTGCCTTTCGCGACGTCGAGCGACGGGGGAGGCTCGACGCGGACGCCCGCGGGGTTCTGCGGTCTCGTCGGGCTCAAGGGCTCCTACGGCCGCATTCCCGACGCGATGGCGAGCCGCTACGGCCAGACCACGGTGGTCGGCGCGCTCACGACGACCGTCGCCGACAGCGCGCGGCTGCTCGACGTGATGGCGGGGCCGCACCGGCGCGACCGCAGCTCCCTTCCCGCGCCGACGGTGCGCTACGAGGATGCGATCGAGACGCTCGACGTCGACGGCCTCCGGATCGCGTGGTCGAGCGACCTCGGCTTCGCGGTCGTCGATCCCGAGGTTGCCGCGATCGCGCACGAGGCCTTCGAGGCACTCGTCGCCGCGGGCTCGCTCGCGTTCGACGCGCGCACGTTCGAGTTCGCGGACCCGATCCCGGTGTGGAGCCGGACCGGTGGCGCCGACATGTGGGTGCACATCCCCGACGGATGCTGGCCCGAACGCGCCGACGAGCTCGACCCGCGCGTGCGCCCCGGCTTCGACTCCGCGGCGAAGGTGACGCTGCCCAAGTTCGGCGCGCTGCTGCGGTCGCGGCTGGCTATCGAAGACGCGATGGCCGACCTGTTCGACACGGTCGACGTGCTCGCCACGCCGATGACCGCGATTCCTGCGTTCGCGGCCGAAGGCCCGATGCCGACGGAGATCATGGGCCGACGCGTGCACGGAGGCATGTCGGTGCCGTTCGCCATGCTCTCCAACCTCTGGGGCTCGCCGGCCATCTCGGTGCCGGCGGGAGTGACGGTCGAAGGCCTGCCGGTCGGGCTGCAGCTCATGGCGGACCGTCACCGTGACGATGTGTGCCTCCGGCTGGCGCGCGTGCTCGAGCAGGCGCGGCCGTGGCCGCTCCGGGCGCCTACGCGCTGACGCGACCGAGGCGCTCGCGCGCCTGGTGCAGGCGCCGGATACCGACCCCGAGGAACACCGGGCCGCCGACGAGCAGCTTCAACGCGACGATCCACAACGTGATGTCGCGCGCGGCGGTGCTCTCGTCGATGATCACGTCGGCCGGCCGATCGGACCGGTAGAGCACCGTGATCCGCTCGCCGTTGCTGTCGGCTCCCGGGTTCACGCGCGCGGGCTCGGCGACCTGGACGACCGCGCCGGACGCGGTCGTGAACCGGACATCGGTGCGGGTCGGTGTGACGACGAGGAACGCGTCGGTCTTCACGCGTCCCGCCCGCCGCGTGCGCTCGTTCATCTGCAGGTGGACGATCAGCCCGGCGACGACGATGCCGACGATCGACACCGCGACGCCGGCGACGACCCATCGCCGCCCGTTGCGCCGCACCACCTCGGGTGCGAGCACGCGGGTCGCGGCCTTCGGCATGACCGATTGCGTGGCGCCGGCGGTCGCGGGCGTTCCGCCGACGGTCGGAGGCGCGACGTCGATTCGAACGTCGTCGTAGCTGCGGCGCAACCGCTCGCTCCCGAGCACGTCGTACGCGGCGGTGACCAACTTGAACCGCTCCGCCTCCGCTGACGCGTCGCCGACGCGATCGGGGTGCAGCCGCTTCGCGAGGTCGCGGAACGCGAGGTTGACCTCGTCGGCCGTCGCCGTCGGTTCGACCCCCAAGACCGCGTAGAAATCGACCGTCGCCCAATCGCGCGTGCGCACGCGATCACTCTAGAACCGACTCTCGAACCCACCCCCAACGCGTGACTCCCGCGGCGCTCCGGCGCCGAAGCGTCGGAGCACCGCGGGAGCACAGTGCGCTACAGGGATTGCGTTCGATTACCCGACCACGAACGGCTTGGTGTTCGTGAACGTGAGGTCCTTGATGGGGTGTCCGGCGCTGCAGTTCTCGCCGGCCTTGGGCGTGAACTTGATCGCACCCGTCACTGCCTTACCGACGAACAGTCCGGCCGAGACCTTGCCGGTGATCGTCGCGACCGTGGCGTTCGAGCCGGTGCCGGTCTTGAACGTCAGCGTGTAGTTCGACACCTTCGCGTTCTTCCACTTCGTCGATGCCGTACCGCTGAAGGTCTGGTTGCCGGTCGCGAGCTTGGCGCACGAGCCCTTCACGATCGTGAGCTTCGCGGTCGTCGCACCGGAACCGCCGGTCGTCGCAACCGGCGTGCACGTGGTCATGAACGCCTTGGCGGTTGCCGTCTGATTGGTCGGCGTGGCCGAAAGCCCCGGCGCCAGCGTTGCCGTGCCCGTCATGTGCGCGCAGCTCTGCGAATGGACGACCGCGCCACCGGGCCCGGCGACTGCGACACCCATTGCGAGCGTCAAGCCCAACATCAACGAACCGGTCAAGAATCGCTTCATGCATTTCCCCCTGCGTTGGTGGATGAGAAGTGACGGAACACTCCGTCGCGACCAAAGGTCGACGCACTCGGGACTCGCCGACCCGAAGCCGCGCGTGGTCGAGCCACGCTGGAAGTCACGTACCCGTCAGCAACGCGAACTAAACCAAGAGACTTAACGTGGCGGCGTGCCCGCGTACAGCAGTGAGCCCGTTTCCCATCTCGTGACGATGAGGTCGGCGACGCGTTCGGGTTGATCCGGCGGGTCGACGAACACGTGCCGTGAGTCGACCGCGGCTTTCGCGAACTCTGCGTGCATCTTGTGCGTCGCGGGTGCGTTGGTGAACTCGTGGTCGTGCCGGGTTGCGACGCGTTGCACGCAGCAGTCGACCGACGGCAGGAGGATCGCGTAGTCGATGCCGTCGAGCGCGGTCGCCGCCGCGAACGTCGGGAGGAACCACGGACCCACCACGCCGTCGTAGAGGGTCGTGAACCCGCCGCTCGCGTAACAGCCCGCGGCGACGGCGCCCGCGCGCGTGACGACGTCGTTCTGCGCGTCCGACTCGGGAAGCCACGGTTCGATCGCGCCACGCGCGAGGAAGCCGAAGAACGCGTCACCCTCCACGAGGACGCTGGGCTCGAAGCGATTCGCGAGTATGCGCGCGACCGTCGACTTTCCGGCGCCCGGCGGTCCGGTGACGACGAGCAGTGAGGCCATGCCACGATTGTTGCTCATCGGTTTCGACGCGGGGTGCGAGATGGGTTGCCAATCCCTGGTACTGCACCCATGTCGTATGCGGAGAAAGTGCAGTACCAGGGAAGCGGGGGCGACGGGGCGACGGGGCGGGAGTTACGGGTCGACGAGGTCGTCTTCGTCGACGACGAGGTCCCAGCGGTCGGCGCAGTCTTCGCAGCGGTAGGTGAGGATGTCGCCGGGCTCGGGAAGGTTCTCGGGATCGAGGGCCTGCACGAGGTGCGCGCGCCCGCCGCAGTCGACGCAGACGATCACCGTCGCGATGGTCACGCGTCGCTGCCGGGTGTGTACGCCCACACGCCGTAGAGCGGATCGCCGGGGCCCGGGGGCGTGCAGCGTCGCGCGGTCGCCGGCAAGAACGAACCTGCGTGCTCGAAGTAGCGCTCGACGATGGCGACGTGACCGGTATCGCCGGTGGCCAGCCAACCGTGGATCGCCTTTGTCGGGAAGAGACGGTTGCTGAACGTGCACACGAACCCGCCGCCGGGCCGCAGCACGCGACCGACCTCCCGGAACACCTCGATCGGGCGCACGAGATAGTCGACCGACACACAGCACACGGCCGCATCGAACGTCGCGTCGGCGAACGGCAGGGTCGGCTCCGCGTTGAGATCGTGCAGGACGCGCGTTGTCGCCATCGGGTTGCGATCGAGCTCGTACGCGTTCATGCCGAGCACCGTGAGATTCCGAGGAGCCGGCTCGAAGTGGGAGACCCACGACGACATCAGGTCGACCACGTCGCCGTCGATCCCGAGCTCCCGGTAGAGCGCGCCGACCGCCGCGATCGCGCCGTCGTCGATGTGGGTGACGAGGCGAACCGGGTCGTAGAACGCGGTGTCGGGCGTCTCGTCAGTGCGGGAGAAGAAGCCGTCGGGGAAGCCTTCGCCGCCGCTCACCGGGGTCACGTTACGCTGCGCCCGCTCCGCCAGCCGACACGAAGGAAGCCTGCGATGCCGCTCACGGACGCACTGCGCGAGCTCTCGGCGCGGGTCTCGAACTGGGGCCGTTGGGGGAGCGACGACGAACGCGGCACCCCCAACCTCATCACGCCCGACGCGGTGCTGCGCGGGGTCGCTGCGGTGCGCACCGGACGCGTGTTCTCGCTCGCGATCCCTTTCGACTCCGACGGCCCGCAATGGGACAACGTCAACATGCCGCTGCGCACGAACCCTGCGCTCAACACCTTCTGCGTGAACCTGAGCTTCACCGGCGACACCGCCGACTTCACCACGAGCGACGACGCGTTCACGATGGGCTCGCAGGCCGCGACGCACTGGGACTCGCTCGCGCACGTCGGCTACGAGGGCCGGCTCTACAACGACATCGACGACGCGGTCATCACGGCCGAGGGCGGCGCGACCCGGCTCGGCATCGAGCACGTCGGCCCGATCGTGACGCGCGGCGTGCTGCTCGACATCGCGCGCCTCCACGGCGTCGACCACTTCGACGACAACTACGCGATCACCGCCGACGACCTCGACGGCGCGGCAACCGCGGCCGGTCTCACGGTCGAGGCCGGCGACGCCGTGCTGATCCGGACCGGCCAGATGCACTGGCTCGGACTGGGGCAGCGCAAGCGCTACTCGTTCCCGTCGCCGGGACTGTCGACGAGCACGATCCCCTGGATGCGCGACCACGACATCGCGGCGGTCGCCACCGACACGCTCACGTTCGAGGTCTACCCCTGCGAGGACCCCAAGGTGTTCATGCCCGTCCACATGCTCCACCTGCGCGACATGGGCCTGCTCCAGGGCCAGGTGTGGAACCTCGACGCCCTCGCGGCCGACTGTGCCGCCGACGGTCAATCCGATTTCCTGCTGTCGGCGACGCCGTTGCCAGTGACGCACGCGGTCGGCGCGCCGGTCGCGCCGACCGCCGTCAAATAGCCCGCGGCGGCGTCGGTTGCAGCTCGACGACCGGGACCGATGTGCCGGGTTCGAGCGTCACGACCATCACGACCGCCCGCGCAATCGTCGCCACGGCGTTGGTGTTCCAGTGCCGCTGCAACCCGAACCGCTGCCACTCCGGCAACAGCGAGTCGAAGACCGCGGTATCCCACTCGTCACCGAAGCCGGTGAGGGTCGGACCAACCCGCACCACGCTGACGCGGATGCCCGTGCCTTCGAGCTCCATGCTCACCGTGTTCGCGAGGTGCTCGACTCCGGCCTTGCTCGCACCGTACGCGGGCATCTGCGGACGCGGGTGCACCGTCACGTCGGACGAGACGAACACGACGTCGCCCGGGGCCGCGCGGTCGAGCATCGATCGCACCGCGCGTCGGGTCACGTAGATCGGTCCGAGCAGGTTGGTCTCGACGACGCGGCGGTGCACGTCGTCGTCAACTTCGTGGAGCGCGCCCGGCCACGCGATGCCCGCGTTGTTCACCAGCACGTCGACCGGCCCGAGCGCGTGCTGCGCGGCCGCGCAGAACGCGTCGACGCTCGTGGGGTCGCACACGTCGAGCGCGTGCACGAACGGTGTGCCGCCGGCGGCCGTGATCTGCACGGCCGTCTGCGCGAGCCTCTCGACTCCGCGTGCGCCGATGGCCACGCGCCAACCCAGGCCGCCGAGTGCGACCGCGATCGCCTGCCCGATACCCGATGACGCACCGGTGACCCAAGCGGTACGCGCATCGTCGGAATGCTCAGTGACCACGTGCGATCCACTCGTCGAGGTGGGGTGCCTCATCGCCGATCGTGGTGGTGTCGCCGTGACCCGTGTGGACGACCGTGGTCGGTGGGAGGGTCAAGAGTCGGGTGCGAATCGACTCGATGATCGTGGGGAAGTCGGAGCCCGAACGTCCGGTCGCCCCCGGTCCGCCGCGGAACAGCGTGTCGCCTCCGAAGACGTGACCGTCGGGCATGAGGAGGCAGACCCCGCCCGGCGAGTGACCAGGGGTGTGCAGCACGCGCAGGTCGTGGCCCGCGACGCGCAACTCGTCACCGTGGCGCAACGGGCCGTCGGGCGCGCGCTCGGGGTAGATCGCGTCCCAGAGTGTGCGATCGGCCTCGTGGATCAACACGG
>JBBSEC010000137.1:0-10081 GCA_038240075.1 Acidimicrobiia bacterium | reverse complement strand
GATTCGTGGCTTCCCCGGCGCCGCGCCGACGATCTCCGATGTGGCCGAGTGGCTCCAGCTCCGCCACCACTCGACGGTCGAGCTGATCGACCGGGCCGCGGCGGCGGGCCTCATCGTGCGCAACACCGACCCCGAGGACCGACGGCGCCAACGCCTGGTGCTTACCAGCAGCGGCGCACGCGTGCTGGCCGAGCTGTCGGCCGCGCACCGGGAAGAGCTCCGGCGCTTCCGCGAGGAGATGGCCGAGCTCCTGCGCGAACTCGGCTGACAGGAAGACGCGGCCGCGGCCGCCCCGAAGTGGACGACAGACCCGGGCAAATTGCCGGGGCGGAGGCGGAGTCGACCATCAGGACGGGCTGGTGTAGCCTTACCGGTCGGCCCCGAGCCCGTTCTGCGCGCTTGAGGTGCTGCCGCGTTTTTCAGCCGTTCTCGAAGTATGCCCGGTTCCGTTTTCAACGAGGTGGTGAGCTCACTGGCAAAGCCCAAGGACGACGCGATCCTGGTGGAAGGCACGGTCGTCGAGCCGCTGCCGAACGCCATGTTCCGCGTCGAGCTCGACAACGGGCACCGGGTGCTTGCCCACATCTCCGGAAAGATGCGGATGAACTACATCCGCATCGCGCCCGGCGACAAGGTCCAGGTGGAGCTCACTCCCTACGACCTGTCCCGCGGCCGCATCACCTACCGCTACAAGTAACCGTTCAAGACAAGTGGAAGCGAGACCATGAAGGTCCGTCCGTCAGTGAAGAAGATCTGTGAGAAGTGCAAGGTGATCCGTCGTCACGGATCGGTGCGCGTCATCTGCACCAACCCCCGCCACAAGCAACGCCAGGGCTAAAGGAACTCACGAACTCATGGCACGAATCGCCGGCGTCGACATTCCTCGGGAGAAGCGTCTCGAGATCTCGCTCACCTACATCTTCGGCGTCGGCCGCACGCTCGCGCAGCAGGTGTGCGACCAGGCCGAGATGTCGCGCGACACGCGTGTGCGCGATCTCACCGAAGAAGAAGTCGCGAAGCTGCGCACCTACATCGACCAGAACCTCAAGGTCGAAGGTGACCTGCGCCGCGAGATCGCGCAGAACATCAAGCGCAAGATGGAGATCGGCTGCTACGAGGGAATCCGACACCGCCGCGGGCTCCCCGTGCGCGGTCAGCGGACCCGTACCAACGCCCGCACCCGTAAGGGTCCCAAGAAGACCGTCGCCGGCAAGAAGCGCGCCCGCAAGTAACGGCTCGCGCCGCCCCAGCCCGTCCCAACAAACCTTCGAGGCGAAGAACGAATGGCAAAGCCGAGTCCCGGGGGCCGTCGCCCCAAGCGCAAAGAGCGCAAGAACGTCGCCTACGCAGTGGCGCACATCAAGTCGTCGTTCAACAACACGATCATCACGATCACCGACCAGTCGGGCAACACCTTGTCGTGGGCGTCGTCGGGCAACGTCGGCTTCAAGGGCTCGCGCAAGTCGACCCCATTCGCGGCGCAGCTGGCGGCGGAGGCCGCCGGCCGCAGGGCGATGGAGCACGGTGTGCGCAAGGTCGACGTCGTCGTGAAGGGTCCCGGCTCCGGTCGGGAGACGGCGATCCGGTCGCTTCAGAACGCAGGTATCGAGGTCGTGGGCATCAAGGACGTCACCCCGATCCCCCACAATGGTTGCCGCCCACCGAAGCGGCGGAGGGTCTAGCGATGGCGCGTTACACCGGTCCGGTCTGCCGGCTCTGCCGGCGCGAGCGGATGAAGCTCTTCTTGAAGGGCACGAAGTGCGACACGATGCGGTGCCCGATCGAGCGGCGTCCGTACCCGCCCGGTCAGCACGGCCGCGGTCGCATCCGCGAGAGCGAGTACCTGCTCCAGCTGCGTGAGAAGCAGAAGGCGCGCCGCATCTACGGCCTCCTCGAGAAGCAGTTCCGCAACCTCTACGCCGAAGCCGCCCGCCAGAAGGGCATCACCGGCGAGAACCTGCTGCGGATGCTCGAGTGCCGCGCCGACAACATCGTGTTCCGCGCCGGCTTCGCGTCGAGCCGCAACCAGGCGCGCCAGCTCGTGCGCCACGGCCACGTCTCGGTCAACGGCAAGCGGGTGACGATCCCGTCGTACACGCTGCGCAAGGGCGACGTGCTCGAGCTGCGGGCGAAGGCGAAGCAGATGATCGTCGTTCGCCACAACATCGACACGCTCGACCGGACGGTGCCCCAGTGGCTCGAGGTCACGGTCGCCGACCACAAGGCGATCGTTCGCGAGCTTCCGCTGCGTGCGCAGATCGAGATCCCGGTGCGCGAGCAGCTCATCGTCGAGCTCTACTCCAAGTAAGTCTCCAAGTCTCCAGGCTCCACCTCCTCCCCCAGCCACCGCGAAGCGCGAGGCCTCTTATGCTCATCATTCAGCGTCCGGAAGTCGAAGTCGGCGAAGCCGAAGGCAACACCCAGACGTTCGTCATCTCCCCACTCGAGCCCGGTTTCGGCCACACGCTGGGCAACAGCCTGCGGCGAACCCTGCTCTCGTCGATTCCCGGTGCGGCCGTCACGCGCATCCGCTTCGATGAGGCGCTGCACGAGTTCGACACCATCAAGGGTGTGAAGGAAGACGTCACCGACCTGATCCTGAACGTCAAGGATCTCGTGCTGCGTTGCACGTCGGAGGAAGCCGTCACGCTGCGCCTCGACGCGCGGGGCCCGGGCGACGTCACCGCCGCCGACATCCAGGTGACCTCCGACATCGAGGTGCTCAACCCGCAGCTCGTCATCGCGTCGGTCAATGCCGGCGGCCGGCTCGCCCTCGACCTCACGGTCGAGCAGGGCCGTGGCTACCTGTCGGCGGAGCGGGCCAAGAAGCAGGGCACCGACCCGATCGGCATCATCCCCGTCGATGCCATCTTCTCGCCGGTGCGCCGGGTTGCGTTCAGCGTGACACCGACCCGTGTCGAGCAGGCGACCAACTACGACCGGCTCACCATCGAGATCGAGACCGACGGTTCGATCACGCCGCGCGACGCGCTCGCGTCGGCGGGCGACACGTTGCGCAACCTCGTCGGCCTCATCGCCGACCTCTCCGACGAGCAGCGGGGCCTCGAGCTCGGCGAGACGTCGCCGATGACCGCGACGTCGCCCGACCTCGAGCTCCCGATCGAGGAGCTCGACCTGTCGGAGCGCCCGCGCAACTGCCTCAAGCGCGCCCGCGTCGACACGATCGGCCAGCTCGTGCAGAAGACCGAGGACGACCTGCTCGCGATCACGAACTTCGGTTCGAAGTCGCTCGAGGAAGTCCTGCAGAAGCTCGACGAGCGGGGTCTCTCGCTGCGGGTCAAGGAGTAGGCGATGCCCCGTCCGAAGAAGGGTCCCCGCTTCGGCGGGTCGCCCTCACACCACCGGCTGATGATGGCGAACCTCGCGGCGCATCTCTTCGCGTCGGAGGCGATCGTCACGACCGAGGCCAAGGCCAAGGTCCTGCGCCCCTACGCCGAGCGGTTGATCACGAAGGCGAAGAAGGGTGGCGTGCACCAGCAGCGCCAGGTCGTCTCGCGCATCCAGGACAAGGACGTCGTGCAGAAGCTGTTCACCGAGATCGGTCCGCGCTACGAGGACCGCAACGGCGGATACACCCGCATCCTGAAGCTCGGCCCGCGCGCCGGCGACGCCGCGCCCATGGCGCGCATCGAGCTCGTCTAGTCCTGCGCCGGGCTCATCGCGAGACATGAGCCTCTTCGATACACCCGACGCCCGGTCGAAAGTCTGCTTCGTCATCGCGTACGACGGCACCGGCTTCCGCGGGTTCGCGCCGCAGCACGGGCAGCCACGGACGCGAACCGTCGGCGGAGTGCTCGGCACCGCGATCGAGAAGGTGCTGCGGCACCCGGTCGAGCTGGTGTGCGCGGGCCGCACCGATGCCGGAGTGCACGCGCAGGGCCAGGTTGTGAGCTTCGACGCGCAGCCGGGAATCGACCTGTCGCGTCTGCAGGGCGCGCTCAACTCGATGCTCGGTCCCGAGATCGTCGTGCGCTCGGCCGATCTCGTCGACCCCGACTTCGACGCGCGGCGTGCGGCTCTCGCGCGCACGTACGTGTACACGATCGTCAACCGCCCGGTTGCCGATCCGTTTCTCTCGAGGTTTGCGTGGTGGGTCTCCGACCCGCTCGACCTGAGGCTGCTGCGGCTCGGCGCCGACGTGTTCGTCGGCGAGCACGACTTCGCGTCGTTCTGCCGCAAGCGCGAAGGGGCGGCGACCACGCGCCGGGTGACCTCGGCGCGCTGGCACGACGATGGCGACGGCGTGTTGCGGTTCGAGATCCGGGCGCGCGCGTTCTGCTGGCAGATGGTGCGCTCGATCGTGGGGACGCTGGTCGAGGTCGGCAACGGAAGGCGCCGGCCCGGTGATCTGCTGACCGTGCTGCGCGCCACCGACCGCGCCGAGGCCGCGCAGCCCGCGCCACCGCAGGGACTCTGCCTGTGGGACGTCGAGTACTGATCGGCGCTACGGGACGGAGTCGGTGCCGGGTGGGGCGGTGATGGGGGTCGAGGGCGGAACGAAGTCGGACGGGCTGGGCTCGCCGTAGCTCGTGGCGATGAGGTCGGCGCCCCTCGCGCTGTCGGCATGAGACTCCAGCAACACGCCGGTCTGCTTGTCGACACAGATCTTCGTCGTCCCCTTCAGCGCTGGTCCGACGAGCGCGCCGAGTTCAGCCTCGTCGAGCGTGATGCAGCGCGCGTCGCGTCCTGCGATTGTTGCGTCCGACGTCAGGGTTCCTGCGAACGCGGACCCGGCCTTGCCGAGCGCGTCGAACAGCGTTGACGCGACGCTGCCAAACGACCCCGCCAGGCTCTGTTGTGCGAGGTTGCTGGTATTGGGAAGCTGCACACAGATCGCGTTCAGGCCCTTACCGGTGCACTCCACCGACGTTCCGACGCCGCTGTCATAGGCCGAGTTGTTGCCCTGCACCGCGCTGTACTTCGGGGGATCCTGCGCGATCACGATCGTGCTCGCGCCCGCCTGGTACGTCACCCTGTAGACAGCCTTGGCCGCCTTGCCGACGAGCGACGAGAGCCCGTTGCCGCCCGGCGCGGTGGTCGACGACTTCTTCTCGGTACTCGAGGGACTTCCGCCGCCCGAGCATGCCGTGAGTACCGCACTCGCGATGACTGCGGCAACGAATGCGCAGGCCCGACGCGTGCGCGGGTTACGCGTCGACACCGAGGTACAGAAAGCCGTAGGCCTCGTCGCGGATCTTCAGGCCGGCGTCGCGGAGCGAGACGTCCCAGTCGCCCTGGCACGCGGGATCGTTCTCCTCCATGCCGTGGTCGGCGACGAGCACGAAGGCGGTGTCGTCGAAGACGCCGGCGCGCTCGACCGCGGCGAGCACCTCGCCGATGCGCGCGTCGCTGTCGCGCACCGACGCGGCGGCCATCTCGGAGTGGGGCCCGCATTCGTGCATCGCGGCGTCGGTGAGCGTGAAGTTGACCCACATGAAGCGCGGCAGCGGGTACGACTCGTCGCGGTAGTGGCCCGCCCAGATGCCGACGGCCTGCTCGATGGCCATGTGGTCGACGACCGACGACCACGAATAGTCCTTCGAGGGGCGCACGAACCGCTCGGTCGTGTGGGGCAGGCCTTCGGGCGACGCGGGGATGCCGGGGTTCTCGCCGCGCCGGAAGAAGCCAAACGTGGAGTACGGCGCATCGACGTCGCACGGCTCGTTCACCGACGCCGTGAACTCGTCGGGCCACGTGCGCAGCACCGCCGAGTGAATCGAGTCGGTGCCCGGTCGGATGTGGTTCATCGCGGTGTGCCACGTCGCCGGCGAGTTCGTGATGATCTGCTGCTGCGTCGCGCGGTCGTACCACGCGTTGTTCAGGATGCCGTGATGGCCCGGGTACGCGCCGGTGAGGATCGACGTGTGGTTGGCGAGCGTCACGGTGGGCAGGCCGGCCATCGCACCGTGGCCGAACGCGGTGCCCATCTCGATGAGGCGGGCGACATTGGGTGCTTCACCCGCGGCGGCCATCGAATAGAGGACGTTCGGGTTGGCGCCGTCGAAGAGGAAGCCCACGACGTGGCGCGGTCGTTCCGATCCGACGAGCACGTCGTCGCGCACGACGCCGTCCTGACGGCTGAGGAAACGGCCGTCGTCGCCGCCGGCAACGGGTGCGCAGCCGAGCAGTGACGCGATGGTGGGGGCGACGTCGACGAGCCGCGCCGCGCGCGGAACGGTGCCGAGGTTGGCAACGCCGCGGCCCGCGATGACCCACGGGGCGCGCGCCTGCACGACCCCGATCGATCCGTGCTCGCCGATGTGGCCGCCCTGGTCCTCCCAGTTGTGCTGCGCCGAGTGCAGGACGCACAGGTCGGGCGCCGCGGGGTTGTCGAAGATCTGCACGATCTGCTCGTACGCGTTGGGGTAGGCGTTGTCGCGGCGGTGCGGGTGCTTGTGGGCCAGCTCGGCGTCGAGGGGGCTGAAGGCGTCGGTGGCCTGGTTCCCGATCGGGTTGGCGCCGTGCTCCTCGAGGACCGAGATCCGGCCGCGTTCGGAGGTGAAACGCACCCGGCCGTCGGCGCTCATCACGTCGTAGGCGCCGTCGCGGTGGGCGAGGACCATGTCGACGATGGGCTCGAGGCTCGAGTCGAGCAGCACCTCGAGGGCCGCATCGGCCAGATCCCGGTGCTCGTCGGCGATCTCGTGCGGGGTCTCGATCCGGTCGGGGGCCTGATTTCCGGAAACAAGATCGGTCATGGGCGCCAGGCTAGGTCGATTGCGCCCGATTGCTCCTGCAGGGCGGGCTCACGTAGACTCGTACGTTGGCTCGGCCCCCCTCACGGGGCGTGCGGAGCGTTCTCCCGACCCACCAGCAGCAACAACCAGGACTGACGCGTGCCCACGTACACCCCGAAGCGCAGCGACATCAAGCGAGAGTGGCACGTGATCGACGCCGACGGCGCGATCCTCGGGCGCCTCGCCACCGAGGTCGCCACCCTGCTGCGCGGCAAGCACAAGCCGACCTTCGCGCCCCACATGGACACGGGCGACTTCGTGATCGTCGTCAACGCCGGCGCCCTCGCGGTCAGCGCCCGCAAGGGTCACGACAAGCTCTACCACCGCCACTCCGGCTACCCGGGCGGTATCCGCACCGAGACCCTCGAGCACATGCTCGCCCGCGACCCCGAGCGCGTCGTGCGCCTGGCCGTGAAGCGGATGTTGCCGAAGGGCCCCCTCGGCCGGAAGATGTTGAAGAAGCTCAAGATCCATCCCGGCCCGACGCATCCTCACGCGGCGCAGCAACCGAAGGTGCGCCCCCTCCCGGCGCGCTCGCTCGCCCGACCGAGCGCCTGACCGGCTCGAAGTCTTCGATCAGAAGGACGTCTGCGTGCCCAAGCCCCTCATCCAGACCACCGGTCGGCGCAAGAACGCCATCGCTCGCGTGCGCCTCCGTCCCGGCACCGGCGTCATCACGGTCAACGGTCGTCAGTTCGAGCAGTACTTCCCGATCCTCACGCACCAGGTCGTCGCGAAAGAGCCGCTGCGCCTCACGCAGACCGAAGAGGTCTACGACGTCGACGCCACGCTCGGCGGCGGAGGAGTGAGCGGTCAGGCGGGTGCGATCCGTCTCGGCATCGCGCGTGCACTCGTCGCGCTCGACCCCGAGACGCGCCCGTCGCTCAAGAAGGCCGGACTCCTCACGCGTGACGCGCGCGAGAAGGAGCGGCGCAAGTACGGGTTGAAGAAGGCCCGCAAGGCGCCGCAGTACTCGAAGCGGTAGCACCGGGGCACCCGGCGGCGCCACCTACTCGTGCTGCAGTTCGGTACCGATGGCATCCGCGGCAACGCGGAGGCCGATCTCACGCCCGATCTCGTCGTCGCGCTCGGACGGGCAGCGGCGTTGGTCTTCGGCGTCGAAAAGCCGTTCATTGTCGGTCGCGATACGCGGCAGTCGGGAACGCGCCTGCGCGACAACCTCGCCGCGGGACTGCACGCGCAAGGCGCGGTCGTGCGCGACGCGGGAGTGCTGCCCACGCCCGGCCTCGCGTTCCTCGCGTCGGCGGCGCAGAGTCGCGCGCTGATGATCTCGGCCAGTCACAACCCGTGGACCGACAACGGGATCAAGCTCTTCGGCAGCGGTGGCCGCAAGCTCGACGACGCGACCGAACGACGCGTCGAAGACGAGTTGCGCGCACAGTCGGGGTTGGCCCTTCCGCCGCCCGATGGCCGTGCGATCGAGGTCGAAGCGAATGCTCCCTACCTCGAGCATCTCCTGGGCGCGATCGGCGGTCGCCGGTTCGACGGCTTGAAGGTCGTGCTGGATTGCGCGAACGGCGCCGCGTCGGAGTTGGGCCCGGCGGCGTTCCGTGCCCTGGGTGCCGACGTCGTGGTCGTGCACGCCGAGCCCGACGGCACCAACATCAACACCGCGTGCGGATCGACCGACCCGTCGGATCTGCAGGACGCGGTCGTCGCCGCGGGGGCCGCCGCCGGCTTCGCGTTCGACGGTGATGCCGACCGCGTGGTCGCGGTCGACGAGCGCGGCGTGATCGTCGACGGCGACCAGATCATGGTGATCGCCGCCCTTGATCTGAACGAGCGCGGCCTGCTGCGCAACGACGCGATCGCGGTCACCGTCTATTCGAACCTCGGACTGCACCACGCGCTGCAGCCGGCAGGGATCCGTGTCGTCGAGACGCCCGTCGGCGACCGGCAGGTGATGGCGGCGATCGAGAGCCACGACCTGGTGCTCGGCGGTGAGCAGTCGGGGCATGTGATCTTCCGGGATCTCGCCACGACGGGCGACGGCATTCTCACCGGTCTGCTCCTGCTCGACCGGGTGAAGCGGTCGGGGCGCACGCTCTCCGATCTCGCGGCCGCGATGACGCGGGTCCCGCAGCTGCTCGAGAACGTCAGGGTCGCGTCGAAGCCCGACCTCGGGTCCGCGCCCGCCCTCACCGCCGAGATCGCGGCGGTCGAGGCCGAGCTGGGCGACGGCGGCCGGGTGTTCGTCCGGGCGTCGGGGACCGAGCCGCTGATCCGGATCATGGTCGAGGCTCCGACCGAGGAGGGCGCCAAGGCCGCCCTCGCCCGCCTCCACCGGGCCACCGAGCAGGCCTTCGGCACGGTCGGGCGGGACCGATAGAGACCGGGTACCCCGGGCGTAAACTCTCGTGTCCGGCCCAGACCCCGCCTTCTCCCGAAGGCCGTGCGGAGCCCCCATGTGCGGAATCATCGCCGTCCTGCGGCGCCGGTCGACCAGGCCCGCGCCTGATCTCGCGGCGCTCGAAGCCCGACTGGCCGGGATCGTCGCCGGCCTGGAGGCGATCCCCACCTCGGCCGACCCCGTCGTTGACGCGTTCGAGGTCGCGGCCGTGCTCGAAGCGGTCGACCGTTCCCTTTCGGGCATCCCCGGCCTCGCGGCCCTCCTTGCCGATCGCCTCGCGCTGGCGGCGCTCGAGCACCGGGCCGAGGATCTCGCGCGCACGTTGGCGCGCGTCGACACCGAGGTCGAGGCCGTGCTCGCCGCGGGTCTGGTCGATGATGTCGAGTCGTTGAACGCCGCGTTCGTGCGTTCGAAGGACGCGCTCTGGGCGATCCGGCGCGATCGGCTGCGCTCGGCGCGCGCGGTTGACGATCTCTCGGCCGGCGACACCGCGCTCCCCGCGATCGAGGCCTACGCGTCGATCCAGACCGCGTTGAGCGCGCTCGACCGGCTCGAGGTCCGCGGACGCGACTCGGCCGGGCTCTCGGTGCTCGTCGTCGGGCACGATCTCGACTTCCACGACCCGACCGTGGCGCGGATGATCGGTGCGCGCCGCGACCCGCTGTTCGCCGGCGGAGCGGTGCACGCGTCGGGCGACCACGGCCAGCTCTCGTTCGTCTACAAGGTCGCAGCGGAGATCGGCGAGCTCGGCGACAACACAGCATCGTTGCGCGCGGCCGTCCGTGCCGACGAGCTCCTGCGGCTCGCGTTGCGTTCTCCCAACGCCCGCACCACGGTGCTCGGGCACACGCGGTGGGCGAGTGTCGGCATCATCTCCGAGCCCAACGCGCACCCGCTCGACAACGCCGAGATCAGCGTGGTCGTCGTCGGCGCCGACCGCGATGCCGAGCCG
>JBBSEC010000136.1:0-10314 GCA_038240075.1 Acidimicrobiia bacterium | reverse complement strand
CTGGCAGGGCCCCGGCCTCGACTGAGCTGATCTGCCGGTCGGCCCGACCCCGCCGCGCGTCCGTCCACCGGGCCGTCGCCGTCCGGCTACCCGTTCGTCACCTGCGTTCGCTACGTTCGGTCGGTGCCCCTGCTCCTGACCAACGACGACGGCATCGACGCCGAGGGCCTCCACGTGCTGGCCCGCCGGTTCGCCGCCGCCGGCCACGACATCATCGTCGCGGCCCCTGCGAGCGACGCGAGCGGGAGCGGCGCCGCGCTCGGTGTCTTCCACGCCGACGCGCACATCGACGTCCGCCGCATGGCGATCCCCGACTGCGATGCGCCGGCGTGGTCGGTCGCGGGCCCGCCCGGCCTCTGCACCCTCGCGGCGCGCTTGGGCGCGTTCGGGCCGCCACCCGATGTCGTCGTCTCGGGCATCAACGCGGGGTTGAACACCGGCCGGGCCATCCTGCACTCGGGCACCGTGGGAGCGGCCTTGACCGCGCAGAACTTCGGCGCCAAGGGCCTGGCCGTCAGCGTGGCGTCACCGCCGGCGCCGCCGGGCACGCCACCGAAGCCATGGCGTTGGGACACCGCGGCCACGATCGCGCTCGAGGTGCTCGACCTGCTGTTCGACGCGCCGCCGCGTTCCGCGTTGAACCTCAACGTCCCCGCGTTGTCACGCGCAGAGATCAAGGGCCTGCGGTGGGCGCGACTGGCGGCGTTCGGCGCGGTCCGCGCCGCGATCTCCGAGGTCGAGAACGACGGCAGGCTGCAGATCGAGTTGCGGGCCACCGACGAACGGCTCCCGCCCGACACCGACACCGCGCTGTGCGAAGCCGGTTACGCGACGCTGACAACGCTGGTCGGCATCGCGGAAGCGTGGCCGACGGAGACGACAGACGGCGGCGCCGGAGACGGCCCGGCAATCTCCCAGCGGCCGGTGCCCGGCGCCGCGTTCGATCCGCTCCACGAGATTCCCGACTCCGCCGACAGTCGCACCCTCCGGAGCCGCGAGCGCGCGTGAACCGGGCCACTCGAAGACGGAAACGCGCCCCCATCGACATAAGGTGCCAGCGTTTCCCGGGTACGAATTCGAGACCTTGGGCGTGATCGGTGGGGAGCGACGGATGCTCGTAAATCGAGACGCACCGCGACCGGCACACCGCGACGCGCGATCGAAACGGAAGTCGGGCACGGCCGGGTTGGTCGTCGTCGCGAACCGCTTGCCGGTCGCCCGATCGCAGCTGCACGGTCGACCGAGTTGGAGCGCGAGCCCCGGTGGGTTGGCCTCCGCGCTCACGCCCGTGCTCCGCGGCTCTGCCGGAGTGTGGGTCGGATGGACGGGGCATCCGGGCAAGGTCGATCTGCCCGGTACCTACGAAGGCATCGCGTTGCGAGCCGTGCCGATCAGCGCTCGCGAGTACGACGATTTCTACGTCGGCTTCGCGAACCGCACACTCTGGCCCCTGTACCACGACGCGATTCGCGCGCCGAGCTTCGATCGTCGCTGGTGGCAGGCCTACCTGACGGTGAACCGCAGGTACGCCGACACCGTCGCCGAAGTCGCGGGACGGGGTGCGACGGTCTGGGTGCACGACTACCACCTGCAACTCGTCCCGATGATGTTGCGCGCCCGTCGCCCCGACCTCCGCATCGGGTTCTTCCTGCACATCCCGTTCCCGCCGCAGGAGCTGTTCCTCCAACTTCCGTGGCGGCAGGAGATCCTCGAAGGGCTCCTCGGCGCCGATCTCGTCGGCTTTCAGGTACCGGGCGCCGCGGCCAACTTCGCGCGTCTCGCCCGCCGCCTCACCTCGGCGAGCGGCACCGACGCCGTGCTGCAACACGACGGGCGGACGGTGCGCGTCGGCGCGTTCCCGATCTCGATCGACACCGCCGCGCTGGTCGAACGGGCCAACAAGCCGGCCGTCGCGCAGCGGGCCCGCCAGATTCGTCGCGAGCTCGGCGATCCCGAGTTCGTGATGCTCGGCGTCGACCGCCTCGACTACACGAAGGGCATCCAGCAACGCGTGCGCGCGGTGGCCGAGCTGTTCGCGGAAGGCACGCTGTCGACGCCGCGCGATGTGATGGTGCAGATCGCGACGCCGAGCCGCGAGGAAGACACCCACTACCAGGAAGAGCGGGAACGGCTCGAGCAGCTCGTCGGCGAGATCAACGGCATGCAGGCGAGCGTTGGTCATCCCGCGATTCACTATCTCCACCAGACTCTGCCGATCGACGAGCTCGTCGCGCTGTATCTCGCGGCCGATCTCATGCTCGTCACTCCCCTGCGCGACGGCATGAACCTCGTGGCCAAGGAGTACGCGGCGTGCCGCGTCGACGCGACGGGCTCGCTGATCCTCAGCGAGTTCGCGGGCGCGTCGCGCGAGCTGCGCAGCGCGATCATGGTGAACCCGCACGACCTCGACGGCATCAAAGAGGCGATCAAGCACGCGCTCGACCTCGATCCGATCGAAGCCCGGTCGCGGATGCGCCGCCTGCGCCGCGTGGTGCGCCGCCACGACGTGCATGCGTGGGCTCACGCGTTCCTGAACACGCTCCAGCAGTCGCCGGTGACCGCCCGCTGACGCGCTACAGATCGAGCGCGTCGGCGAGCGCGTGCGCGATTGGCTCGAGGCGCGACGCGTCGAACGGCGAGCGAAAGCCGACGATCACGTGCTGCGCGCCCGCGTCGACCAGCGCCGCGGCTTCGGCGGCGACTGCGCTCGCGTCCTTGCCCGAGCGCACCTGGACCGAGATCTCGATCTCCTGAGGGTCGCGCCCGACGTCGGCGCAGTGCGCGTGCAACACCTCGATCTTGTGGGCGAGCACCTCGGGCGTCGCGCCCGGCGCGTTCCACTGGTCGGCGAACCGCGCGGCGATGCGCAGCGTGCGCTTCTCGCCGCCGCCGCCGATCACGAGCGGCGGGCGCGGGGTCTGCAGCGGCTTCGGCTCACACCGCGCGTCGGTCAGCCGGTAGTACTTCCCGTCGAACGACGACGTTTCCTTCGTCAGGAGCAGATCGAGCACGGCACAGGCTTCCTCGAACCGGTCGAAGCGCTCACGCAGCGGCGGCAGGTCGATGCCGTACGCCGCGCTCTCCTCTTCGTTCCAGCCCGCGCCGATGCCGAGCTCGAGCCGGCCACCCGAGATCACGTCGAGGCTTGCGGCCATGTTCGCCAGAACGGCCGGGTGCCGGTACGGGTTGCCCGTCACCATCACGCCGAGCCGGATGCGGCGCGTCAGCCCCGCGAGGGCTGCGAGCATCGTCCAACCCTCGAAGCACGGGCCGGTTCGGTCGTCCTGGAGGATCGGATAGAAGTGGTCGAAGTTCCAGCCCGCGCTGAACACGTCGATGTCGTCGGCCGCGACCCAGACGTCGCGCATTGGCTCCCACGCGGTGTCCTGCGGAACGGTCTTGAAGGAGAGGCGCATGAACCGAAGCTACCGCGCTCACTTCAGGATGTTCACCGCGCGTGCGATCACGAGGGCGACGGTCGCGAGCGAGACGAGCGAGTGCAGCATCATCGTGAGCTTGGCCCAGCGTGAGAGCGGCAGGACGTCGGTCGGGCTGAACGCGGTCGCGTTGGTGAACGACAGGTAGAGATAGTCGGCGAACTGCGGTTCCCAATCGTCGGGCGCGAGCTCGGGGCTCTGCATCTGCGGGAAGAGGAAGTCGGGGTGCGGCCGCGGCGCGACCGCACGGGCCGCCGGACCACCCCGGTCGAGCTCCCAGTACCAGAGCGCGAACACGATCACGTTCGTGAGCCAGATCGCTCCCCCGGTCAACAGCAACGGACCGGCCGTCTGGCCCTCGGTGCCCTGCACCAGCCCGACGATGAGCCGCCCCGCCGACCATGCGTTGCCGATGCTGATCACCGCAATCAGGATCATGCTCGAGGTGCGCAGCGCGGCCGACTCCCGCGTGATGCGCCGCGGGTTCGACACGATCAGCGCGACGAGCAGCACCCCCGCGGCGGCGGGAAGGATCCACCGGTGCCTGTTCGCGACCTGTTCGGGCAGGAGGATCTGCAGGGTGATCGCGACGCCGACGGCGAGGCTCACCGGCCAGCGGGCTTCCCCGTCGGTGACCCTGCGCCACGCCGGAAGAAGAACCCGCTCCTGGGCGCCGCGCAGGAGGTTGATCTGCGGATCGACGAAGCGCCCGATCAACGACGGTCGGTCGGGCGCTTCGTCGGGGCTGGGCGGGTCTTGCGGAGGTTCGTCCACGGCACCGATTGTGCCAAGTGGGCGCTCAGTCGTAGGCCATCGTCGAGATGCGGACCGGGCGCGCACGCAGCGCGACCGCGCTCGAGAGCGCCACGATCAGACCGGCGACGAGCGGCACCGCGAGCACGAGCAGCGTGACGAGCCGCCACGTGAACACCCGAGGGATCACGCCGGGCGACGCGTGGACGTAGACGGCGACGGGCAGGAAACCGATGGGGATCGCCAGCAGCCCGCCCATGAGCGTCTGGATCAGCGCCTTGTAGCCATTGGTGCGCGCCGTCGCGCCGGGCGGCGCACCCACGACGGTCAAGACGTCGCGCTCGTCACGGGATTCGGCAGCCGACAGGCCGAGATTCGTGGCGATGACAAAGAGTACGAGCGCAAGCGAGATTCCGACCAGTGCCCACGCTCCGAGGAACGGGTCGACGGGCCGGGGCGGTATGTAGATCGTCACGAGGGACGTGCTCTCAGGAATGGCGTCGATCGCCGTGCGTTGCGCGCTCGTGAGCGCGGCTGGTGATTTCAGAAAGACCGTCGAGACGCGCAGTTCGAGACCGAGCTGCGCGGCCCGCGACTGCGTGATCACCACCGCGGGGGCGGTCTGGTGCGTGAGCCCGGAGAGCAGCTCGGCATGGACGTGCGCGATCGGCTTGGCCATCGTGACGGTCGGGTCATCGGGCCCGCGGGTCCCGAGCGTGAACGTGATCTGCCCCTTCGAGTGACCGAACACGAGCCAACCATTCCGGGCCAGCGCACGTTGATCTGAATCGCTGAGCCGCCAGAGCGCGACCGTCGACGGATCGGCCACGGTGATCGACGGCGTCGGTCCCACACCCGATGCCTGGTACGCGCCCCAATCGAACTCGCCGATCGGTGTCACCGATTCCACCAACCAGGTCAGCTTGCGATCGTCGGCGACGACTCGCGTGGGAATCCGTTCGGCACCCGGCACGACGCGCTCGACCTTTGCGACCAGCGCTTCGCTCGGCGGCAACGATCCGTCGGCGAGGTACTCCCCGCTCACGGCGACCTGGTCGGGCGCAATCGAGCTCGCCTTCTGGAGGTGCGCGGCGTGCTGGCCGAGGACGAGTGACGAACCGGCGATCGCGAGCGCGCCGGTCGCAGCCACGGCCGACACCACGGCTGCAGTGCGGGTCCGCTGCCGAGCGAGGCTGCGGGTCGCCACCCGGAGCGCGCCGACCGTTCGCGCCGCGGTCGGTTCGAGGAGGCTGACGAGCCCGGCCGCGATCCCGCATCCCCCGAGCAGCACGAGGACGCAGCCGGCGACGGCCAGGAGCAGATGCCAGTTCCCGCCACTGAAACTGTGATGACTCTCGTCGACGGCGCGCACGAGCGTCGCGAGGCCGACCACGACGGTCACGACGCCGACGACCGGAAGCCACGCCGGGACCCGACCGAGCGGACGCCGACCGGCGAGCGCGCCGAGAACCGGAACGCGCGTCGCCGTGCGGGCCGGCACCGCGGCTGCGATCGTCGCCGCGACGACGCCGAGCACGACGATCGGGATCAAGTCGGTGCCGCGGAACACGTAGCTCCCCGCGACGTGACCGAAGATGTCTTCGATGTGCGTGCGCACGACGGCGAGGACGCCCGCTCCCAGCCCGACGCCGAGCACCGCGCCGATCAGACCGGTCCACATGCCCTGCAGTACGAGAACGAGGTACAACACGCGTGGCGATGCGCCGTTGCTGGAGAGCAGTCCGAGGGTCACGATCTGACGCCGGGCACCGACCGCGAACGCGGCCGCGATGACGATGCCCGTGACGGTGAGGGCAACGGCGCCGAACACCCAACTCCAGCGGACCTTGGTGTCCGCGTCGGTCGCAATGGAGACGTTGTCGAGGGGGACGAGCCGCGGTGAGATCTGCAGAGAGACCTGCGTCGTTGCCGAAGCCAACAGCTGTTGCGACAGCTGCTGCACCCTCGCGGTCGACACGGTCGACGGCAGGTCGACGAGGTAGTCCACCGACGCCTCGGGCAACGCCTGGCGCCAGGCCGAGCTGGGTGGCAGCACGATCTCCGACTGTCCGAACTGCGCGGCTTCCTCCCCGACTCCCGTCACGCGAAACGTGCGCCGGGTCGGCGTCGTGAGGTGCAGCTGCTGACCGACACCGACACGGAGATCGTGGGCCGCGGCACGGGTCAAGAACACCTCGTCGGGCGCCGACGGCCCCCGACCCGAGGTCACGTCGAACATTCCCTGTGTCAACGGGTCGAGCATCGGGACGATTGCCACGTTCGCGTCGCTCGAGTGCCCGTCGGCGGTCGTGTACACGTGGATCGCGTAGTCCTTCACGGTCTTCACGGAGCGGTCCGCGCGGATCGCGCGGATCTCAGCGCTCGACGCCGTCGACGGCACATTGTTTTGGGACCCCACAACGGCATCGGCCCGGCCGGCCGTCGTGCTCCACCGCTCGAGTGGGCTGATGTGCTCCGTGCGAACGAGCACGCTGGCAACCAGCATCGCGGCCACGGGCACGGCGACGAGGAGTGCGACGAGCACGCTGCGTCCCGGACGCCGGGCGACCTCCCGGCGCGCGAGCCGCGCGGCCGGCCTGACGCCGCTCATGGTCGCATGCTCGCTCGGTTCGTTCGACGCTCAGGCCGAGTACCAAGCCGAACGCTCACCTGCTCCGGGCCGCTCACGCGACGGGCTCGTGGATCGGTGACGTGTTGGGCGCGATGGCGATATCGACAATGCGGCCGTCGCGCATCGACACCACGCGGTCGGCCCAGGCTGCATACCGCGGCTCGTGCGTCACGAGCACGACGGCCGTCCCGTGCGCGGCCGGCAGCGTGGCCAACAGCTCGATCACGGCGTCGCCCGTGATCGTGTCGAGCGCCCCGGTCGGTTCGTCCGCGAGCAGGAGTCGACGGTTGCCGATGATGCCTCGCGCGATCGCGATGCGCTGTTGCTGCCCTCCCGAGAAGTCGTCCGGATACCGGTCGAGCTGTTCGTCCAGACCGACATCGTGGAGCGCGTCCATCGCCTGCGCTCGCGCGGCGCGCCGTGCGACTCCCTCGAGCTCGAGCGGCAACGACACGTTCTCGATCGCGGTGAGGCCGGAGACGAGGTTGAGCCGCTGGAACACGTAGCCGATGTCGCGTCGCCGCAGCGCGGCCCGCTCCTTCAGGCTGAATCCCGAGATCTCATGACCGTCGAAGCACACGTGCCCCGCGGACGGGTCGTCGAGGCCGCCCGCGAGGTGCAGCAGCGTCGACTTCCCGGATCCCGACGGGCCGCGCACCGCGAGGAACTCTCCCGCGGCCACCTCGAGGGTCACGTCCGTGAGGGCGCGGATCTCCTGAGGACCGTCGCCGTAACGCTTCAGCACGTCGACGAACTCGAGCAACGCGGTCATGACCGGCCTCCCTTTCGCCCGCGCGAACTGCTCGCGACTGCCGGCTCGGCGTCGCGTTCGGCGACGAGGCGCTCTTCACACAGATCCAACCAACGCAGGTCGGCTTCGGCGCGGACCACGAGCGCATCCACCACCAGGCGGTCGACCAGCGGGTCGCTCGGGCGACCCGGTGCCGGCACGCTTTCGCGGCGGCGCTTCTGCAGCAGCGTCATCAGCGCGTTGCGCTGCGCCGTGACGACATCGAGCGCGCGCTTCTGATCGGTTGCGATGGCGAGCAAGACCTTCACCATCAGCTCGTCACGCGGAGGTGGATCGTCGCTGGGCGTCGCCGCCCACCACGCGCCCAACTCGTCAGCCCCCGCCGCGGTGATGCGGTACGGACGCTTGCCGGTGTGCTCGTCGGTCTCCTCCGACGCGACGAACCCGTCGCGTTCGAGCCGTTCGAGCGTGGCGTACACCTGACCGACGTTGAGCGACCACACCCCTCCCGTCGCGGCCTCGAACCCCGTCTTCAGCTGGTAGCCGTGTGCCGGCTCCCGGTCGAGCAGGGCGAGCAACCCTTCCCTGACCCCCATCGTGGCCCCCTCCAGGTGCTCCCTCCGTATGCATGCTCAGTATGCATACCGAGGCCCGCCACGTCAAGGGCCCGGCGGTGGCGTCACCGGGCCCGGGTCGAAGTCGGCCGTCACGCTGCCGGCGGTATCGAGCTGGCCGCGGCAGGTGATGAGGCTCGAGAACTCACCCGTGGGAGCGCTCGCGTTCGCGACGGTTCGCACGCCGCCAGGCAGCGTCAGCCGCCACGACGCCGGGACGACCTCGTGCGCGAGGCACAGCCCGTTACTCGAGGCCGGAGACGGATCGTCGCGGTACGACGCAGCAAGCTGCAGGTTGCCGACCACTTCGCCGCCCTGCGGTTCCTGGCCCGGCGGTACCCGTGCCGCCCGCGCGGTGAGGACGAGTGCCGTTGCCACCGGATATGTGAGCGTCTGCGTGACCACGCGGCCGTTGCGGTCGGTTCCCGCGATGCCGACGACCCTTTCAGCAGGCACGGCAGGGTCGCGGTGTTTCGGATCCGGATCGTGCCGAAGTCGTTGCCCGTGGCTCCTCCGCCGCCGTAGTAGTCGAACGCGAGGTTGCCGAGCGCGCACGGTTTCAACCCCTGGGTGGCCACGACCTTGTCGACGGCCGCCCGCACGAGTGGCTCGAGCGTGTGCTCGTCGATGCCGTGCCGACGGAAGACGATGACGTCGATGCGCACGTCGCCCAGGCGCACCAATGCGACGGCGGCATCGAAGTCGGCATCGTCCGCGCTCGCCGACGGTGCACGCACGGGTGCCACGAAGTACGCGGCGCTCTCGTCACCCATCGCCGGGAGGTCGGGCTGCTTGTTGCTGCAGCGCTGCATCGCGCGGCTGGCAAGGTCGAACTCCTCGTGCGCGACGTCGGGTTCGTAGGCAACGATCTCCTGCAGGATCTCGCCCGACGGTTCGACGAACTGGCGCGTCGCCTGGTCGATCGCGGTGTTCGTGAAGCTGGGAAGGCAGTTCGGCCGCGTGTTCTCGACGAACGGCTCGGCCTTCCAGCCTGCCGGTAGATCCGCGACGGTGAGTGCCGACCCCGCCGCGATCGACGGCGGCTGCGAGTGCGGCTGTGGATGCCGATCGCGCGACGCGAGCGCGACGACCGCCGAGATCACGACGACGAGCGCCGCCGCGCCGACGAGAGCAAGGAGCGCGGGTCGTCGCGGGCACCCGCCGCGCTGCAGGCTCGCCGGTTCCGGAATCGCGACGTCGTCCATCTCCCCGCGGACCGCGACTGCGGCGTCGTGCAGTCGATCGTCGAGTGCCGTCATCGGTCCTCCGCTTCGTGATCGAGTCCCAGGCGCTGCGCGAGCGTCGCCTTCGCGCGATGGAGATGCGTCCTCACCGTCGCTTCGCCGCACTGCAGGACGCGCGCGACCTCATGGACATCGAGGTCTTCGAGGAACATGAGCGCGACGACCTGCGCTTGACGCCGCGGCAGCGCGCGCACGGCGCGCCACACGGCCGCATCGTCGACCGCAGTCTCCCCGTCGCCGGGTGCACGACGGCTCTGCAGCCGCGCGACCGCGCGGTCTTCGGCCGACTTCCGTCGTCGCAACGACGTGGCCCGGTTCGCCACGACCCGCCGGACCCAGGCGCCGGGATCGTCGTACCCGCCGACCTTCGACCAGGAGCGGTGCGCGGCGGCGAACTCCTGCGCAAGGTCTTCAGCGCGGCCCCGGTCCCCGCACAGCACGTAGGCCAAGCCGGTGACCGGGCGGTACTCGGCCCGGAAGAAGGCGTCGAAGTCCCCCACCTGCGCGACCACCCGCGACCCCCACGAGCCCATCAGTGCGTCACTCGCACGAAGGGCGCCAGACGATTACATCACGCCGGCGGTCGTGGCTCACTCTGGGTCGGGAAGGTCGATATCGAGTTCGGCGGCAACGTCACGCACGGGCGAGATCGCCTGAGCCGGATCGATCTGGGGCCTCATCGCCCCTGCCGTTATTGGGTTTTCTACTGCTAGGCGAACGTCTGTTCGTATATCATTGCGTCGTCCGCAGCCCTCATGACCGTGGTCGACGAGCTTGTCGATGTCGACGCGAGCGGGTTGTGCGACGGGGAGTTGCGCGCGCGTTTCATCGAGGCGCGCCGCGAGATCGACCGGCTCGAGAGCCACGCAGCCACGATGCTCGT
>JBBSEC010000135.1:0-10391 GCA_038240075.1 Acidimicrobiia bacterium | reverse complement strand
CGCCGCCGCCGATCGCGACGAACCGACGTCCGCTGAACATCGGTTCCGTCTCCGTTTCCCAGATCGCCATGAACGTGAGCACCGCGACACCGCCCGGCCGCAGGACCCGCGCGACCTCGTCGAGATAGTTGCGGACGCCTTCGAGCGGAAGGTGCATGAGCACCTCGAACGCGCAGACGAGATCGAACGACGCGTCGGGATACGGGAAGCAGACGGTCTCGGACGACACCGTCCCGGCCTTGTGATAGCGCGGGTTCGCGACGTCGGAGAGCAGCTCGAACTCGAAGCCGGGGAGGCGCGGCTCGTAGTTCGCCTTCAGCCATTCGATCGCCCGGGGCGCGATGTCGAACCCGCGGTACGTCGCATCGAGGGTGAGGAACGACGCCAGCTCGTACGCGAGCCGGCCGATCCCGCAACCGATCTCGAGCACGTCGGAGGTCGGCCGGAGCCCGTAGTGCTCCAGCAGCGCGAGCTGCTTGGCGCCGCGCGTTCCGTCGGCATCCCAGCCGGTCTTGTGAACCGACCGGTCGGGGAGCGGCGGCAGCGTGCCCCGCTCGCAACGGACCTGCATGACGGAAAACTACCGTGCCGGGGCTAGTCGGCCGCGCCCTGCCGCGCCGCGGCCGGCGCGCCGTGGGCCGCCTCACCGTGGCGGCGCTCGTAGAACTTCGTATGGAGCGGTCGCAGCGACATGAACGAACGCAGCACGAGCTGGTCGACGCGGTTCTTCCAGGTGCCGTCGAGCACGATGAAGAGCGAGGTGATGCGCCGACGGTCGGGATAGATACGCAGGAACAGCTGGTTGCCGTTGTACGTGCACGTCTCGAGCCACTCGGCGTCGGAGTGCTCGTGGAAGAACATCATCGCGTCGATGTGGAGCATGAGGCCGGGCGAGTACGCCGAGTAGCGCTGGTCGTAGCTCGTCTTGATCATGAACTCGCCCTCGCGGCCGCGGATCCAGACGTCCATCGCGAGGGGTGCGTCTCCGGCCTGGAGCGCGAGCACGTGCAAGCGTCCTTCAGCGGCGAAGCGCGCGCACATGTCGCGGAAGTACTCGGTCTCACCGGGGACGGTCGTCATCGCGACACCGATACCGAGCTTGTAGCCCGCGGCTTCGAGCGCGATGTAGTCGTCGATGGCAGCCGGGTCGGCGGAGCGGTCGACGAACTCAGGTTCGGTGCCGAGCTCGCGCGTGAGCCGCCGCCGTTTCTTCTGGAGGTTGCGACGGGTCTCCGACTTCAAGGTCGAGCCGAGCGTGTGATCCGGTTGGCGCAGGAGGAAGCCGCGCTCGAACGACTCGAAGTCGTACCAGGGAAGTCGGAGCGCGGTCGCGGCCTGCCGAACAACCGTCGCGACCTCGCCTTCGGTGATCTCCTGCAGCGCGAAGACGCGTGCGCCGCGCTGCGCCGCGAGGCCCGAGAGCAGGGCGCGCACCGCTTCGACGCTGCGTTCGCGATCGACCAACGGGGTGCCCTGGTAGATCATGCGCCGCACCTGCGACGTGACCATCGGGTACGGAAGCTTGTGCCAGCGCTTCACGTTCCGGGTCGGCACGCACGCGTACCAACGGCCGTCTTCTTCGGCGATCGCGAGACCGATCTCGGCACCGAAGGTCTGGTGGTGCGCCGCGGGGATCAGGCAGTCGGGCTCGTAGAGGGGGTTCGGCTCGATCGCCCGCTCCGCCAAGGCGCGCCATGCCTTCTCGTCGGCGGCCGTGATCGATCGGACGCTGATCACGCGTCCCTTCACGGTGTCGGCACCGGGGGCTGGTCGCGAGGCTGCTCCGCCGCCGGCTCCGTGGGTTGGGCGGTGAGGAACTCGGTCATCATCGCGGTGACCTGGGCCCGGTGCGCCGAGAGCAGCAAGCCGTGGTCGAGGCCGGCGATGAACTCGAGCTGCAGGTGGCCGGTGCCGGTGAGCCGCGCGTAGGTGTGCGAGGTCATGCCTTGGCGGATCTGACGGATCTCGCGATCGCCGCAGACGAAGAGCCCCTGCACTCCGCTCTCGGTGAGCTCGCGCAGCCACACGGCCGGCCGTTGACTGCGCGCGATGAAGTTGCGGATCGACCACCCGAGGTTCGGGAAGCGGCGGCGCAGCGGCGCGAGCGGCCCGTCGTCGTGGAACTTCTCGACGAGCGAGGTGCGCGGCAGGCACGCGCGCCGGCGCGGGTCCATGCTCCCGCCGGCCGTCATCTCCGGGGGCAGGAACGACAGCACCGGGTTCACCGCGATGATGCCGCGCGGCCGCAGGATCAGCGCGTTCTCGATCGCCTGGTACGCGGCCGAGCACAGGCCGACGAAGTAGACGTTCGAGGGGTCGGCGGGCGATACCGCCGCCGCGGCGGCCCCGACGTCGTCGAAGGCCTCGAGGGCGCGCGCGACGAACTCGGCCTGGCCCGGGCGCGTCGGGCTGTCGCCGAGGCCGCTCAGATCGAACCGCACGCACCGCATGCCGAGCGCGGCCCACTGGCGCGCGAGCTCGACCCACATCCGGTTCGGTCCGATGTGGTGCTCGTTGGCGACGCTCAGCAGCATCACGGTCGGCCCCACCACCGCGCCGGGCACCTCGGTCGTGATCGCGAAGAGTCCGAGCGGGCCGAGCGCGGTCGGCGTCTCGACGATCTCGCGTCCGTCGGCGCGGGTGCCCATCACCACCTTGCCGCCGCACGCCGGCGGGTCGATCGCCACGGTGGCCGCGCCCGCACCGCCGGCGAACCACGCGACGACGTAGCTGATGGTGGCGTCGGGCAGCACCTGGAACGGGGAGCCGACATCCATCAACTCCTCCTGGCCCGCGGCCTCGGCCCACTGCGTGTCGCTCGCGCCGAGCCGTTCGACCAGCGCGCGCGGTGGCGTGCGCCCCTTTCGGGTGAGGACGAGCGCGCGCGCGGCGAGCGGCGGGCCGGTCGGCGCGACGTCGAGCGCGCGCAGGCCGGCGACCGTCTCGGCACTCAGCAACATGCCCGGCGTCTCGAGGGAACCGTCGTCGCGCGTCGGCGGCGCGCCGAAGGTCAACGCCGCCAGCGCGCGCTGCTCACTCACGAAGGCCTTGCCCGACGCTGCCGGGTCCCACAGCACGAGCTGGTCGACGGCACCGTCGCGCGCCGCCGCCTCCGCGGCGAGGAGCGCGCCGATGCGCATGCCCGCGAGGCCGACGCGTGCGACTCCCGATCGACGCAGCACCTCCATCGCGGCCGCGACGCTCGCGAGCCACGCCTCGACGCGTGCGGGATCGTCGGTCGCGCCGAAGGAGTCTCCGGTGCCGTCGTAGTCGAAGCGCACGACCGCGATGCCCGCGTGCTCCAGGCCCACCGCGACGCGTCGCAGCGCGTAGTGCGCCTGCAGGTAGTCGCGGCTCAAGGGCGGGCAGAGCACGACCCCGCCGCGCGCGCGGGGGTCGGCCGGCGCGTGGAACCAGCCGAAGAGGGGTCGCTCCGACGGGCCGAACCAGATCGGGGCTGCGCTCATCAACCGTCGATCCGCAGGGACGACTCGGCGCGCACGTTCACGGCTCGGACACTGCCACGGGGACGGGCCCGGTCCGAATCGGGTAATGGAACCAGGGTCAGGGAGCGGGTGGCGCCGGGGGCGAGGTGGAACCACGAGTCGGACGGGACGTACCCGGCGACATCGAGCGCGACCGACTGCGCGAACCGCCGGGTGGCCACCGAGACGGTCCATGCGCCCGTGTCCGCCCCGTCGCCGTCGGCGGGGGCGGCGGTCGCGGTCAGCCCGATGTCGGCTTCGAGGGGGCGCGCGAGACCGAGGGGCAGGTGGATCGCCTCGCTCGCAACGGTGCCGTCGGCGCCGGTGAGCGTGACGCGGACGACGTCGTGCGCCGGGGGCGAGAAGCGGTACGCGTAGCTGATGTCGCGGAAGCCGTCGAACAGCTCGCCGAGGTCGACGATCGCGTTCCCCCGAGGCGGGATCTCGATCTCCCGCGCGCCCGCGTCGACGGAGCGCTCGCCCCGCGCGAACAGCTCGCAGCGCAGCGTTCCCGAGAACGCGGTCGCGGTGTCGTTGAAGAGGTGCGCGTGCAGCCCGTTGAGGCCTTCGTCGGTGACGAGCACCGCAATCGGCTGCATCACGCGTTGCAGCGCGTAGTACGGCGCCTTCGGCAGCCCGCCGGAGTCGATCACACCCCAACCCGCGCCGGCGCGGAGGTCGCGCAGCGCGAGCACGAGACCGCCACCGCACCCCGAGCCCGGCCGCCGCCACTCGGTGAAGACGTGCGCCATCAGGTGGGCGTTCGCACTGCGTCCGAGGTCGAGCGCGTGCTCGGGATCGATGTAGCGCTCGTGCAGCGGATCGACGCCGAACAGCTCGTGCACGTAGTAGTCGCGCACGTCGTCCATGTCCCACGACCGTCCGGCGTCGTGGTGCACGCCGAGCTTCCACACGGGATCGTGCCCGGCGCGCGTCGCGCCGCCGCACACCGCGTCGACGGTCGCCCGTTCGGGCGGTGTCGCGAACGCCAGGCACTCGGCCGCGAAGCGCACGTGGTCGCGGCGGACGTCGGCGATCGTGCGCAGGTAGCCGCCGACGCCGAAGTACTGGCTGACGCCGGTGTCCATCTGGAACGGGAGATCGCCGCCCGTGGGGTTCGACGTCACGTAGGGGATGCCGGGAAGGAGATCGTCGACGATGGCCGGGATCGTCTTCTCGAAGAACGGGAAGGTCCAGCGCTCGCGCGGCAGGCCCATCATGGCCGGGATCTCCTCGACCTCCTGGTTGCCGCAGACGAGCGCGAGCGCGGGCCGACCTCCCAGGGCACCGAGGTTCTGGGTGAGCTCGTGGCGCACGCCCTCGACGAAGTCGTCGTCGTCGGGCGGGTCCATGAACGCGAACATGCAGTCCTGCCAGACGAGGATGCCGAGCTCGTCGCACGCGTCCCAGAACGCGGCGTCGGGATACACGGTCGTGCCCGCGACGCGCACCATGTTCATGTGCGCCGCGCGTGCGAGCTCGAGTGTCGCCCGCACGGAGTCCGGTGCGGCCGCCATCGTGACCGGATCCGGCGGCAGCCAGCACGCGCCGCGGCAGAACACGGGCACGTCGTTCACCGAGACCGCGAAGCCGCCGTCGGTGCGATCGACTTCGACGGTGCGGAACCCGACGCGGCCGAGCTCGATGCGGTGCTCGCCGAGATCGATCGTGACGGCGTAGCGAGGCTGCTCGCCGTGCGTGTGCGGCCACCAACGCGCGACGGCGGGCACGCGAACCTCGACGTCGACGAGGACATCGTCACCGTCGCGCGTGATCGGTGCCTCGGCCGCGCCGTCGCCGACGCGCACCGTCGCGCTCGACGCGGCGACACCGGGTGCGCGCAGGCGCAACGAGAGCTCGACGACGCCGTCGGCGCCGTCGCAGCGCGCAACGACCCGGCGCGCAAGCACTCGCAGCGGGTCGGCCGTGAGGCGCACGGGGCGCCACGGACCCACCGTCACCGGGGTGCGGGCCCAGCCGGGCAGGCGTCCGAGGAGCGTGGTGCGGAACCAGCGCAGGTGCTGGTTCGCGACGAGATAGGTCTTCCAACGCGGTCGCGGGCGGCGCTGCTCGAGCAGCGGTGCCAATGCCGTGCAGCGAATGACGAGCTCGTTGTCGGCGGCGAGGGCGGGCACGGCGACGGCGTGCGCGACGAACATGTTCTCGCTGTGCAGGAGGTGCTCGCCGTTCAGCCAGACGTCGCCGATCGTCGCGATGCCCTCGACGTCGAGCACCCACGCATCAGTCGCGACGCCGGGCCCCGCGACCCGGCACCGGAACCACCAGTCGTCGTTGTCGTAGTCGCGTGCCGAGACATCGGCCTCGCCGGCCGCACGCAACGCGCCGGCCGCAGTGCCAGGGACCGTCGCCGGAATCCACGCGACCGGCAGCGACGCGAGTGCGGCAGGGTCGGTCGCGGCGCCGGGCCGCGTCGAGCAGCACTCCCATGCGCCGTTCGAGAGCAGGTCACCGTCCATAGCGCTGCGTGAGCTCGGTCATTGCGGAGTCCCACCGGTCCTCCATGACCGCGAACGGTGCATCGAGGTCGAGGTTGCGGCCGCGCACGACGCGTGCAAGCCCGAACTCGAGTGCCTTGCAACCCGACGCGATCGCGAGCAGGCCCTCGATCGCGTCGCTCAGGCCACCGCCGTCGTGGGCATCGAGCCACCCGACGAACGCGGCCGCGAGCTCCGCGTTGGCGCCGCACTGGCGGCAGGTGCCGAACGCGTAGCGGTGGAACGTGGGCAGGTCGCTCCCGGCCAGCCAGCTGATGTCGGCCTGGATCTGCTTCTTCATGCGCGCGAGCGGGTTCGTCGTCGGTGCCCGCGACACGTGCGCGTGCGCGAGCGCGACGACCTTCTCGATGAGGTCGGCGGCGCCGAGGTCGTGACCACCCGCGAAGCGAATCGTCTCGACGTACGGCGGCAGCACGTCGGCACGCTCGTAGGTGCCGATGCCGAACAGGCCGTCGAAGTCGTCGCCGGCGACCTCGTAGTACGCGGCGTTGTGGAAGTAGCCGAGCCGGCGCTCGTCGAGATCGATCATCTGCGCGGCGAGCGTCGTCTTCTGGTGCTCGGCGTGATACGTGATGCCGGTCGTGTCGGGGAGGAACCACGCGTCGGCGTCGATGGTGACGAGGTGGCCCATCGCGAGCTGCTCGGCGACGTGCAGCGCGAGCGGGCGCCATACGTTGAGCTCGTTGACCCGCAGCCCGTAGAGGTCGCGCAGGTCGTCGTTGGGGAACTTGAACATCGTCCACTGATCGCCGTCGAAGTCGCTGCTCAACGTGAAGCCGAGGCCCGCGACCGGGTCGAAGCCGAACGCGTGCAGGGCCTCGATCCAGAAGTCGGCGTAGCAGTTGGTCTCGATCCAGATCCCGTCACCTGCGTGCAGCGCGTGCCGAGCGTAGGTCGAGGGATCGATCGGGAGCAGTTCGAGTCTCACGGGAACAGACGCGCGCGGGTCGACGACGGCCACCGCTGCGGGTCGAGACCGTGAGCGTGGAGCAACGCGAGCGTGATGCGGTCGACCCCGAACGCGACGCACGAGCTGTGTGCAGTCTCGCCGTCGGCGGTCTCGATCCCGAACGGCACACCGAAGTGGTCGCCGTGGTAGTTGCCCGACATGATCGCGGTCGGCTTCTCGACCGAGCAGATCGGGGTCACGCCTTCGAGCTTCAACGCGTCCTCGAGCTGGTTGGCCGCGAGCATCGTGCCCAACCGGCCGAAGAACGGGTCGTTCGCGGGAACCGAGTCCATCTCGAGCCCGAGGTCGCGCAGCAGCTGCAACCCGCGCTCGAGGCCGGCGTCGCGGTGCGCCAGCGCGTCGTCGGGCGTGCCGACGAACACCAACTCGTGCATGTGGAACGCCTGCATGCGCGCGGGGTCGGGGCTGGGCTCGTGGCGGAAGCAGAACCCATGGATTTCGAAGCGGCGGCCCTCGGCCGGCAGGCGCCCGCCGGTGCACAAGGGGTACACGGGATGACAGGTCGCCGAGCAGAGCACGATGTCGGCCGGGTCGAGCAGGGCCGCCCAGTCGCCGTCCTTCTCCACTTCGCGCAGGAGCTGCGCGTGCTTCTTGTCGTCGCCCTGGAAGACGTGGACCGATCCCATGAGATCCGGGAACGAACGGAGGTAGTCGGTCTGGTCGAACACCGAGCGGGCGAGGACCGGCGGGAAGTGCACCGGCTCGAAGTACTGGTCGCCACCAACCCGCGCCGGGATGATCGCGCAGAAGGCGTCGACGACGTTCTGATAGGTCGCGGAACGGCCGTAGAGCCCTTCGACCCCGGTGGGGAACAGGAGTCGGGCGTCGATCAGCTCGTCGCGGAACTCCACGTACGGATCATCGGCCATCAATCGTCCTTCGAGACGAGGAGCATCTGCGCGTTGTTGCCGATGATGCGGTCGTTGTTGACCATGAGCGCGGCGCCGTGCGCGTCGCGCAGAAGTCGGCCCATGCTGTAGGGCGTGTCGAGGCGGTAGCCGGCCATGCCGCAGATCGCGAGCGCGCGCCCGACGATGTCGACCACCATCGTGGAGGCCGACACCTTGAGGTTGTTCATCGCGATCGCGAATCCCATCCTCGACATCGCGTCGGGGTCGTTGCACGTGGCGTCGTAGCGGCGGGCGAGCCCGTTCACGAGCTCGTTCATCTGCTGGTGCATGGCGGTGAGCTCCGCGAGCCGCGTCGCGCCCGGCGGCGTGACTCCCGGCTTCTTGCGCGCCTCGGCGCGCACGAACTTGCGGGCCCGCTCGACGCTGGCGGTCGCGATGCCGAGCCAGGCCGAGCTCCACAGCACGTGCGCGACGGGCAGCATCGTGGCCGAGGAGATGTCGGAGAACGGCACGGGGAGCACCTGCGCCTCGTCGCCTTCTGCGGTGAGCTTGAACCCGGGGCTGCATGTGCCGCGGAACCCGAGGGTGTCCCACTCGGAGAGCTGTTCGAGGGTGAGGCCCGGAGGCCGGCAGGCAACGAGCACCTGATCGGCCGGCGGGCTGTCGGGGGAGCGGCGCGCGGTGGTCATGATCACGTCGGCGTAGTTGCCGTAGGAGATCACGGGCGCCTGCTTCTCGAGCGAGAAGCGGCCGCCGGAGCGTTCGACCGCGCACATGCTCGTGCGGATGTCGCCTCCGACACCCATCTCGGTCGTGGCCGATCCGAGGAGCAGCTGCGACTCGGCCATCTCGGCCTGGAAGTCGCGCAGGAACGGCGTGTCGCCGTGACGGGTGACGCACGCGACCTGCATGTGGTGCATCGCGAAGATGAGGGCCGTCGACGAGCACGCCGTGCCGAGCACGCGTGTCATCTGCGCCACTTCTCCGACGGTCGCGCCGGCACCACCGAGCTCCGCGGGGACGAGCGCGGCGAGCAGGCCGTCGGCGCGCATGGCGTCGATGGCTTCGACGGGGAAGCGCGCGTCGCGGTCGACGGCGGCCGCGTTCGGACCCGCGACCTCGGCCGCGATCCGCACGGCGCGGTGCGCGAGCTCCGTGGGAGCGACACCGAGCACACTCATGTCGCGGTACCCACAGCGGTCACCCGGCGACGTCGGCCGCGGGGGTCAGCTGCGAGAGCGTCGCGCTGATCGCGGCGATCGTCTCGAACGTGCTGCGGCGCAGCGTCGCCTCGGGGAACTCGACATCGAAGGCCTCTTCGAGCGCGAGCATGACGTTGACGTTCGCGTGCGAGGTCATGCCGGCCTCGAACAGGTCGTCGTCGTTTCCCAGCTGATTCACGTCGACCGCGAGGCGGGCATGCTCGGTGAGCACCCGCCGGATCTCGTCTTCCATCAGTCGACCTCCTTGTCGACGAGCGCCACGACGACCGCAGCCGCGAGGTCACCCTCGTGGGAGAGGCTCACGGCGAGGTCGGTGATCCCGAGCTCGGCCGCGCGCCGCGCGGCGCCGTCGGTGAGGCGCATCTCGCACGCGCCACTCGGGGCGCGGTGCACCTCCATCGATCGCCACTCCGGCCGTGCCGCTTCGGGTTTGAGCACCTTGATCGTGGCTTCCTTCGCTGCGAAACGGGCGGCCAGGCCGGCGGCCACCGTGTCGGGGTGACCGTGGCATGACGCCAGCTCGTGCTCGGTGAACAGTCGTTGTAAGTATCGGTCGCCAAAGCGCTCGATGGAGGCCGCAACCTCGGCGACGCGCGTGAGATCGACTCCCACGAGCACGCGAGGCGGCGCGGGGGCGCCTGCGGCCTCGGAGTGAGGAGCCGGCTGCCCCTCGGGCAGATACATGACGGCGCCCATCAGAGAATCGTCCATCAGAGCGTCAGCCAGTCGGATTGCCAGGTGCGCCCAGGCGCGGCGGTGCTCCGCGCGAAGAGGCTGGCGGGCCCGGTCACGACGGTGGTGGCGAGGAGCCGCGCGTCGTCGGTGGTGGGGATCGCGATCGTGGCCCGCGTCGGTTGGCGGAGCGCGAGCGTCACCGGCGTGCGGGTGAACACCGCGCCGCCGACCCGGTTGCCGGCCGCGCAGCGCGTGCTCGTCAGGAGCATCGCGAGCTCCGGACCGCTGAACATGAGGATCCTGGTCGTGTCGGCCGGCGTCCACTCGGCGTCGGCCAGCGAGTCGAATACGAGCTCCACCAGCCGGGTGCCGGGGGCGCTGCGTTCGTCGAACGCGCGCCGCGCGGCCTCGATGATGCGCTCGGGCGGTCGTCGGGGCGCCCACAGCCCCGACCAGTTCGTCGTCATCAGTCCGCTCCGCCCCCCTGCAGGTTGGGTCAGGCCCTGGGAGTGGGTGGGTCGTTGGCTTCCGACAGGGTGTCCGACCAGGCCTTCGCGAGCACGATCGCAATGTCGCCGGTGCCGCGCCTCGCTGCTGATCAAGAGTCGTCGCGGTCGAGGTAGATACCTCGACTCGCGGCCAGCCTCCGGATGCGCTCGAGGCACCGGGCT
>JBBSEC010000134.1:0-10528 GCA_038240075.1 Acidimicrobiia bacterium | reverse complement strand
TTCGCCCGCAAGGCATCGCCGATGTCGATCATGCCGGTGTTCGCGCTCGGCGGGGCCTACGCGGAAGTCGGCGACGCCGACACCGCGTTCGGTGGGAGCCGGTCGGCGAAGTGGCTGTTCAACTTCTCCGCGGGCGCGACCGAACCCGAGGCCTTCGCGACGGATCGGGCGTGGGTGCGTGAGTTCTTCGACGCCATGCTTCCGTTCTCGAGCAACTCCGGCGGATACGTGAACTTCATCGCCGACGTCGACGACGACCGCGTGCGCACCGCCTACGGTGCGACGAAGTACGAACGGCTGTCGCGCATCAAGACCGAGTTCGATCCCGACAACGTCTTCCACCTCAACGCCAACATCAAACCGTCTTGATGGTTCAGCCGCCGGCGGCGGCTTCGGCCGCTTGTTGGCGGCCCCAGGCGATGCTGCCGGCGAGGAAGGTGCCGGTGTCTTTCGCCTTGTTGGCGGCGATCTCGCCGAACCACTCGGGGACGTAGAGCTCGAACGTGCCCGCGTCGATCATGGCGAGAATCGGGTCGACGATCGACTCGACCGGCAGCATCTCGATCGCGGCGACGAAGTCGTCATTGTCGGGTAGGTGGAACAGCTCGGTGTCGAAGACGCCGGGGTTCACGACGTGCACCCGCACCTTGGAGCCGGCGGTACCGAGGTCGACCATCATCGACTCCGACCACGCGGTGACCGCCGCCTTCGACGCCGCGTACGCGGCCTCCGCGGGCGGGCCGAGGCGGGCCGCGACCGACGAGATGTTCACGATCCGGCCCTGCCGCGCCTCGATGCCGGGGAGGAGCGCGAGCGTCAGGCGGATCGGCGAGAAGTAGTTGATGCGCATCACCGCTTCGACGACATCGGGGGTGAGGTCGGGCACCTTGCGCCGCTTCGGGATCCCCGCGTTGTTGACGAGCACGTCGACGCCGCCGAGATCGTCTTCGACCCGGCGCGCGAATTTCTCGATGCCGTCGAGATCGTCGAGGTCGACGGTCCAGCTCTGCGACGCCGGCGCATGCGCGCGCACGCGTTCGAGCACGTCGGCGAGACGGTCTGCGCGTCGCGCGCAGATACCAACGGTCGCACCGGCGCGCGCGAAGCCTTCGGCGAGCGCCGCGCCGATGCCCGACGATCCGCCGGTGACGAGCACGTTCTTGCCTTCGAGCGCGTAGCTCATGTGTCCCCCGGACGGTCTGATGAGCGAACCCTGACGTCGGCGTCAGTCTAGGAGTACCCTCCCGGCCGCATGACTTCCGACCGGTCCTCGCTCGACCCGGCTGCGTTCGACCCGGCACGTCGCGCGCCGCTCGGTCCGGGCTCGTTCTCGCTGGCCGGCCGCGTCGCGATTGTCACCGGCGCCGCGGTCGGGATCGGTCGGGCGATCGCGCTCGCGTTCGGTCGTTTCGGCGCCGACCTCGCGATCTGCGACCGCGACGAGCAGCACCTCGAGGATGTCGCCATCGAGCTGCGCAGCCTGGATTGCCGGGTCGTCACCGGCCTGCTCGATGTGCGTGACGCCGCCGCGGTCGACGCGTTCGTCGCGCAGATCGGCGTCCAGCTCGACCGGCTCGACATCGTGGTCAACAACGCGGGTGGCGGCTTCGCGTCGGCCTTCCTCGACGTGAACGACCGTGGTCAGGACGCGCTCGTGCGCGAGAACTTCGGCAGCGTCACCAACTTCGTGCGCAGCGCCGTGCCCCTGATGGTCGACGGTGGCTCGATCGTCAACATCACGTCGATCGAGGCGCACCGCGCCGCGCCGAACTTCGCGGTCTATTCGGCGATGAAAGCCGGCGTCGCCAACCTGACGAAGTCGCTGGCCCTCGAGCTCGGCCACCGGCTGATCCGGGTGAACTGCATCGCGCCCGACGTCATCCCCACACCCGGGATCGGTGCCGTCGGCGTGCGCACGCCGCTGCCGATCGCCGGGCACGTCGACGACGTCGCCGCCGCGGCCGTCTACCTCGCGAGCGACGCGTCGCGGTTCGTCACCGGCGCCACGATTCACGTCGACGGCGGCAACCTTGCGGCCGGCGGCTGGATCCGGCGGGCCGACGGCTCGTTCGGCACCGGCGCGGAACCGGCGTGAAGTTCGGCGTCGCGCTGGGCCGCCTGAACCCGGCGTTCTTCCTCGACGCGAGCGTCGCCGCCGACGCGCTCGGCTACGAATCGGTCTGGCTTCCTGAGCACCTCGTGTTCACGGCGGCGATGAGCCGGTCTCCGCACCCGGGCGAGAGTCACCCGCCGGTCCCGCCCGACACGCCGATCTTCGACGCGTTCGCGTACCTCTCGTTCCTCGCCGGTCGCACCGAGCGGGTGCGCCTCGGCACGCATGTGTACAACATCGGCTTGCGCCATCCGTTCGTTGCCGCGCGTGCGGTGCAGACCCTCGACATCGTCTCGGGCGGACGCGTGGAGTTCGGCATCGGTGCGAGCTGGCTCGAAGAAGAGTGGATCGCCGCCGAGCTCGACTTCGCGAGCCGCGGCCGGCGCGTCGACGAGGCGATCGAGATCTGCCGGCGCTTGTGGACCGAGCCGTCGGTGTCGTTCCACGGCGAGCACTTCCATTTCGACGAGGTCGTCTTCGAGCCCAAGCCCGTGCAGCGACCGGGACCGCCGGTGATCGTCGGCGGCGAGTCGGCGGCCGCGTTGCGGCGCGCGGCGCGCCTCGGCGACGGTTGGATCGGAATGGGCCACACGTTGGAGTCGGCCGCGACCCAGATCGATCGGCTGCGGCGCGGGCTCGAAGCGAACGGGCGCAGCCTCGACGGCTTCCAGATCTGCCTCGGCGGAGCCGTCGACACCATCGCCGACGCACACCGGTGGGAGGAGATCGGGGTGACCCGCCTCATCGTCTCGCCCTGGCGCCGTTCCCCCGACGCGGTCGCCGGCCTCGGGGCCTTCGCCGCCCGCCTCGCCCTCTGACGCGCGCGGGGCTGGGAACGCCGGGATCACACGTGGGGGAGCGCCTCGGGGTGCGCCGCGAAGTCGCGGATGCTGCCGACGTTGCGGAAGGCGACGGGCGCGGTCTGGGGCTGCAGGCTGTGGCACACGCCGGCCATCGAACCGGGCAGCTCCGCCGCGACAGGGACCTCGTCGAGGGGCATGCCCCGGCCCATGCCGATGTCGCACGCGCGCCGCAGCACACAGGCGCGCTCGGCGAGGTCGGCCTCGAGGTTCGCGTCGGCCCACCGCAGGAAGCCGCCGCGCCACGGCGCGCCCGCGAGCTCGGGTGGCAGGTCGACCGGCTCGCGCGCCGGCTGCATGTGCCACTGGAGCGCGAGACGGCCGTCGACCCACAACCGGTTCAGCGCGAGCTCGTCACCGCGTGCCAGCACCGCCGCGATCTCGACGTCGTACTGCCGCATGTCGTCGCCCCCGTTCACGAGTCGTGCGGCATGGGTGATCGCGTGCGCGGCCGCGTCGAACTGGTGCGTGCAGTTGAGCGCGGGGCTCGTCCACTGGGCCGCGTGGGTCCAGCGGGTGGTCAGCGGCGCGCCGGCGAGGGCGCGCAACGGAACCGCCGCGCCGGGGCACGTCGACCACGGCCAGCGGAACGACTCCGCGTCGACCGCGACGACGACGTGCCCGTCGTGGCGCATGGTGACGACGAAGTGATGGAAGTCGTCCTCGAGGTCGGCGACAACCTCGTCGGGAGCGGTTCGGCGCACGAGAATGCGCCGCCGGTACACGTCCGCATCGCGGTCGAGTGGGGGATCGAACCCGGGTGGTTCGCCACCTGCACCAGCACGCGCTCCGTCGACCACGGGGCATCCTCGCGCGAGACTGCTCGGGTATGAGAAGTCCGGCTCCGAACGGCACTCGGGTCATCGACTCCGACCAGCACCTCTTCGAGTACCGGGGGTTGTGGGAGGAGCACATCGACCCGGCGCTGCGCGACGAGGCCCTCCGATTCGTCGACGACGAGATCGGCAACGTCTCGGTGAAGTGGCGGGAGCACGAGCTCATCACTGCCGACGTGCAGCTGCCCGGCGAGACCGACGCGATCGGTGAACGTCGCCGTCGTGAGCGCGCGGGGCTGCCTCCCGAGCGCCGCTACGACGACGCGCTGCCGCGCGACTACTGGGATCCGGCCGCGCGCGCGGCGCGCCTCACCGCGCTCGGCCTCGACGAAGCGGTCGTGTTCCCGAACTACGGGCTCGCATGGGAGCGCACGCTGAACCGGTCATTGCCCGCGCTCCTCGGAAACATGGGCGCGTGGAACCGCTGGTGCACGACGGTCGTCTCCGAAGGTGGCGACCGGCTGCATCCCGTCGCGCACCTGAGCCTGCGCGATCTCGACTGGCTCGATGTCCAGCTCCGGCAGCTGGAAGCTGGGGGAGTCCGCCTCGCGATGATCGCGCCCGCGCTCGTCGACGGGCGCCCGCTCTCGCATCCCGATCTCGATCGCGCGTGGTCGGCGTTTGTCGAACGGGGCGTTACTCCCGTGTTCCACGTTGCCGATCAACCGCGTCCCTTCGACGACGCGTGGTACACCGACGGTGAGGAGCGCGGGGTTCCCGTGCTCGAATCGGTGTTCCTCTACATGGCCGCCGCGCTCTCGTGCACGGATCTGATCGTCAACGGTGTGCTGGACCGCCATCCCGATCTGCACATCGGCATCGTCGAGCTGTCGGCGGTGTGGGTGCCGATGTATCTCATGATGCTCGACGGTGGCACCAGCTTCGTGCGCCGCCTCAACGGCCGTTCGCCGACCGACCTCGAGCTGGCGCCGAGCGAGTACTTCCGCCGTCAGGTCCGCGTGTCGTCGTTCGCGTACGAGCTTCCGGTGAACATCACCCGTCAGCTCGGGGGCTCCGACATCCTCATGTGCTGCAGCGACTACCCGCATTCCGAAGGCACGGCCGACCCGCTGGCCGACTACGCGGGCAAGGGCAAGTTCGCGCTGACCCCCGACGCCGACCCCGGTTTCTTCGGCGCCAACATGGCCGTCCTGCTCGGGCGCTAGCTGCTGCTCAACACGGCCTCGATGCGGCCGAGGCCGGAGATGAGCGCGTCACGGCCGGCCGCGTCGAGCGCCGAATAGGCGGGGAGCACGAGCCGGTCGGTCAGCGCTTCGGCGGCGGCGAGCTGGGCGACCTCCACGTCGGTGATCGACGGCGCGTCGTCGTCGCTCCACCCGAACATCCCGACGTCGGCGGGGCGGCGGATGTAGTGCGCGGTCTTCGCGTCGAGGCCGCACGCGCGTATCGCAATGAGGTGCGCGCTCCCACGGAACTCGCGCAGCACAGTGAGCAGCTGCATCGCTCGGGCCGGGAAGTCGTCGGCGAGCGGCTCGGCCCGGATGCCGCTGTAGAGCGAGAGACCCACCGGATCGGCGGCGTCGTTCACCGCGTCGGCGGCCGCGCAGAACGCGTCGAGATCGGCGAGCGCGGCAAAACGCGAACGACCGAAGGCCGCGCCGCACTCCGTGTACGCGCGTCCGGCGACGCGCGGCGCCACCTTCGCCTTCGCGGAGCTCCACATCTTCTCGATGAGAGCCGGCGCGAAGTACCCGAACGCACTGTGAACGACGGGCGCCTCGACGTCGCCCAGCACACCGCCCCGCCCGAGCACGTAGAAGCGGAGGCCGTCGAGCCCGAGCGCTTTGCCCGTGGCCAGAGTCTCGGGCGCGAAGTAGAACGCCGGGCCGAGGTCACGGATCTTCGGGGATGCTGCCGCGACGGTCTCTTCGGGGGTCATGCGGGCGAGTATGCCTCACCGACTCAGTCGACAGGGAGGGCGGCGAGCCATTTCCTCACGGCGCGCGGTGTTTGCAGCCGGACCCAGGTCGGATGTTGCCCTGATCGCGCGAGTGCGTCGTACTTGCGGTTGTACTTCGGGTGCTCGCGCCACGCGTACCAGATGATCGAGTCGGCCCGCAGCGCGAGTCGCACCGACTCGCGGTTCCCGTTCCACAGCTCCTGTCGACGCGCGGCGCGCGTGAACGTGCGGCGCACGACGCGCGGCATCGTGACCCAGCGGCCGAGGTCGAGCCAGACGACCGCGTCGGCGCGCGGCCACGCGAGATCGGCGGCCCCCGCCGACGTGTAGTTGCCGTCGAGCACCCAGCGGTCCGCGGCGACGACCGGAGCGAGCCGCGCGCGGAACTCGTCGTGCCCGACCTCCGTCCAGTTGGGATCCCACCACAGGGAGTCGAGCTCGGTGTGCGGCGCGCCGAGCCGTTTCGCGATTGCGGCTGCCGTGGTGGTCTTCCCCGAACCCGGTGGTCCGACCACCACGATGCGATCCATCAGCTCACCTTCTCGAAGCGCGCGGTGAGAAGCCAGGGGATCGGCTTGCTGCCGATCTCCGAGAGCGCGCGCAGCACGAAGCCTGCGTCGAAGCACGCCGAGAGGTACACACCGAGCGGCCGGTGCGTGCTCTCGAACGTCATCTCGAGACCGTTTTCCTCGGCGTGGTCGACGTAACGGCGCTCGAGCAGGTAGGGCTCGCTGACCACGAACTCGTGCGTGTGCATCGTGGCCGGTTCCTGCGAGGTGGCGAACGGGTGCACGATCGCGACACAGAGCGATCCCGACCACGGTGTGGCCGAGCGCGATCAGCTCGCGTCCCGCGCGTCCTTCACCGCAGCCGATCTCGACGACGACCTCTCCCGGCGGGCCGAGGAGGGCGCGGAGCGCGGGCCAGGTTCCCTCCCAGAATCCGTCGTGGCTCTGGGTGCGCGCCCAGGCGATCCATTCCGGCGCGTGGTGCTCCCACGCTTCCCCCAGCGTCACGCGGGCAGCCTAGGAGCGGGCTTCGTCCTCGGCGATGACGATCTTGGCCAGCGACTTCGGAGCGACGAGCGTGTACGACGTGCGGACCCACTCCTCCACGAGCTCCCACCGCGACTCGTCGGCCGCACCCACCACCACCGACACCCACCCGTGGCGGCCGAGCCCGTAGCCCGTCGGCTGCGCTCCCGGGTCGGTGGCGACCACGGCCGCGGCCTCCTCGACGGGCAGCTTCACACTCATCCGGCTCACGGGCCGGTCGGTGAAGACGAAGTTCTTGCCGCGGACCCGAAACGTCGGTTCGCCACCCCACGCCTCGATGTCGACTCGCACCGCCTCCGCCAGCTGGTCGACGATCCGTTCGAGCCGGGCCATGTTCTTCGGAGCGCTCTTCGCCATGGCCGAATTCAGGCGTCGGGGACGTAGAGCTCGCGGGGGAGCTTGCCGTCCATCCAGACGAAGTGCTCGACGCGTTCCTTGATGCGCCAGCCGGCCGCCGTGCGGACCAGCTGGTCGGCGTAGATGCCGCCCATGAAGAAGAAGTGCAGCGGTCCCTCGCGCGTCGCCGCGCCCATTGGGTTGTAGACGGCCGTCCGCGCGGTCGCGGTGTCGCCGTCGATCGCCACCTGCGAGTTCGAGAGCAGATGCTGGGTCGCGGGGAACGCGGCGAGCGACTCCGCGAGCCACGGCTTGATCTCGGTGAGCGACCCGGCGATCCCGCCCGTCGCGGTGTAGTCGATGTGCGCGTCGGGCGTGAAGACGTGGTCGAGATCGTCGAAGGTCTTCATGTCGATCGCCCACGCGTACCGCACGAGCAGGTCGTTGATCGCGAGCCGGTCGCGCAGCGTTCCGACGTCGTCACTCACGATCTCACTCACGATGCGAGGGGCTTGGCTTCGTCGGCGCCCGGCTTGCAGTTGATCGCGAGGATGAACTTCGTCGTGACGACGGGCTCGCCGGTCGCCTCGTTCTTCCACGTTGTCTCGGTGACGTAGAACTCGAGCTTGCCGCCGTCCGACTTCGCCTTCTCGTACACGTCGGAGATGACCCCGTCGCCGACGAGGATGTCGCCGACGTGCGGCCAGCGGCCGTCGTGGTACTCGAACTCCTGCCCGCCGTGGAGGATCGCGCGGCCCTTGCCCCGCAGGTTCTCGATCGGCAGACCGGCCGCGCCACCCTGTCCGAGCGAGCCCCAGTAGGGCATCACGAACGGGAAGGTCGGCGGCACCGGCGCGGCATCGCCGTCGGAGTAGACGGGGTCGTCGTCGAGGAGCGCCTGCGCGAACACCCGCACCGGGCCCCGCTCGATCACGACCCGCTGGGTGCCGAGCTTGCGACCCTTCACTTCGTCGAGAGCCAATGCCGTCTCCTCACCGATGGGCCGCCGTCAGGAACGGCGCAAAGCTACCGCCGACCCCTCCGGACCGGCATCTCGCGTCCCGTGGTGGCGGCGATCCACGAGGATCACGATTCGGTGACGGCTCGCGCGACCTCGGCCCAGCGCTCACGGATCTCCGGGTGGTGCTCCCACGACGCCGTCGCGAAGTAGCAGACGACGCGGTCGGCGATGCCGGTGTAGCGGTCGATGATCGCGTCGGCGAGGGAGTCCCAGGGCGCGTCGACGGTGAACACCGCGAGCATCTCGTCGGTGACGGTCGCGGCCATGCCCGCGAAGTCGGCGCGGGCCTGGAGCTCGTGCAGCCGCTCCGACGTGCCCGGCCAGCCGTGGAGCTCGAAGACCTTCGCGTAGGTGCGCGTCGACCCGTAGAACGCGAGTTGTAGCCGCGCCCGTTCCCGCCACTTCGCGCGCTCGTCTTCGGTGTCACCGACGATCGTGAGGAGCGGGCAGACGTAGGCAATCGAGTCGGGGTCGCGGTCGGCCTGTGCCGCACCGCGTGCGATGGCGGGCTGCACGACCTCCTCGATGTAGCGGACGGAGTGCAGAGGATGCACGTGCACGCCGTCGGCGACTTCACCGATCATGGCGCACATCCACGGGTTGACCGCGGCGACGTACACGGGTGGGTCGGCGACATCGATCGCACCGGGCGACCACATCTCGGGAAGCAACGAGAACGAGTAGAAGTCGCCCGCGAACGCCAGCGGCTCTCTGCCGCGAAAGGCGCGGAAGATCGCCTTCACCGCGAGCACGTACTCGCGGATGCGCGGCCCGGGATGCTCGAACGCCGATGCGTACCGCCGCTCAATGTGTGCCTTCACCTGCGTGCCGAGGCCGAGGACGAAGCGCCCGCCGGTCGCCTCCTGGAGCTCCCATGCGACCTGGGCCGTGATCATCGGGCTGCGGGGAAAGGCAACGGCGATCGCGGTGCCGAGCTCGAGGTGGTCGGTCGCGAGCGCGGCGGCGGTGCACAGGTTGTACGCGGAGCGGCCGCCTTCGGTCATCCAGAGGCCCGAGAAGCCTGCGTCTTCAACCTCCTGCGCGAGATCGTGGATGCGGCGGATCGGAAGACCGCCCGACATGGCGTCGAGCTTCAGTCGCGCGCGGTTCGTGGGCGCAGAGCTCATGGGTGCAGCTTCTCCTCGAGCAGGCCGACCGAGTCGAGATCCTCGATCGCGGTGGTGGTGCGCAGCATCGCCGCGTGCGCGCGGGCTTCGGGCTGCCAGCGGCTTCCCATTGCTGCCGTCGACACCGCGGAGTTCCACGAGTACACCGCGTACAGCCGGTACTGCTCCCACGCCGCGTCGGCGTCGAGCGTGATCCCGTAGCCCGCGAGCAGGGCCCGGTAGTCGTCGATCCACCGGTGCTCGTGGGCGCGGCGGATCTCGGTCGGCACCGAGTTGCAGATCACGTAGGCGACGTCCCACATGCCGGCCTTGCGCATCACCATTCCCCAGTCGAAGAAGCCGGCGCGCGTACCGTCGACGAAGAGGTTGCCCATGTGCGGGTCACCGTGCGCGAGCGTGTGCGGCGGCTGGGCCCAGAGCTCGGCGATGTCGGGAGCGCGCGCGACGTACAGCTCACCGAGCCTGCGGTACGCGGGAGGCATGTCGTCCGCGAACTGGTCGAGGGCCTTTTGCATGAAGCGGCCGCCGCGTCCGAACGCGATGCGCATGCCCTCCGACACCCAACCGAGCTCGTTCTCGAGCGACGCGTGCTCCCAGTACATCGCGTGCAGCGCGGCGAGCTCGGCGACGATCGAGTCGACGACCGCAACCACGTCGTCGTCGCCGGGCCGGGGGAAGCGGCACCCCGACGCCTCGAGGTCCTCGAGCAGCATGACGTATCCGTCGTCGTCGAGCTCGGCGTAGAGCACTCCCGGTATCCGCACGGGAACGTCGGCGGCGACGTCGCGGTAGAAGCGGGCCTCGGCCGTGCCGAGCCCGGTCTGCGCGACGAACTGCCGTTGCTGTTCGTCGAATGGCGGCAACTTCACGAACAGGCTTGGTGGGCACGCGCCGTCGGCACCGGGGCCGTAGGTGAGCGCGAGCCGCGCGCGGCCGGTCGTGCCCGAGTGCTGGTCGAGCACCTCGGTGGCGACGACGTCGAGGCCGAGCACCTGCGTGAGCCACTCGGGAGTGACGTCGTCGACGGCGACGGGAATCACGCGGTCGCCGGAGGTCCGCCGTCGACGAGCGCACGACTGCCTTCGAGCGCATCGGATGGAAGAATCGATTCGAGCCACCAGGTGACGCCGGCGTCCTCGTACTCCGCGATGTCGGTCTCGATCGCGTGGATGCGGGGCAACGCGACATCGAACTCGTCTTCGCTGGTTCGGTGCCGGTCGACTTCGTCGAGCAGCGCACCGACGTCGTCGGGAGTCAGC